>DAOTUX010000128.1:0-1501 GCA_034436475.1 Chloroflexota bacterium
CCGCGCGGCCATCGACGGCAACGAGCGCCTGTGCAACGCCACCCACGACCTCCGCGCCCTGGCCAACATGTGGTTCTGGGCCGGCCTCGGCGAGCGCTACGCCCCCGCCGAGGCCGCATGGACGGGCGAGGCCCAGGGCTGCGCCGAGCTCGTGGTCGACGTCGCCAACCTGCCCACCAACCTCGCCGCCGGCGGTGGCGACAGCCTCAGCCTGACCTTCGCCCTCGAGTTCACCGACAAGACCAAGGTCCCGGCCGACGTCGAGGCGACCCTGGGCGCCGTCAACTTCACCTTCAGCGCGGGCGGGGCCAGCCTGGTCGCCCCGGTCGCCGCCGGCACCACCCTATCGGCCGGCGTGACCGCGACCAAGGGCCCGCCGTATACCCTCAACGTGTCGGCCTGCTGGTATCTCGACGGCCACCGCCGGGGCCTGTGCATGAAGCCGGACGCGCGTCAGTTCGGGAACGCGGCGACGCCGGTCCCCAACGGCTCAGCCGGGCCTGGGGCCTCGGGTTTCCCGGACGTGAGTGGGCGCTATCAGATCGCTGCGTTCTGCAATGCCGGCCAGCCGGGCAACCTAGGCCACGGCACTGGCGAGATGATGCAGTCCGGGTCCTCGGTCTCGTTCGACTGGGAGATGACCTGGGATTCGCCCGATGGGAAGACGTGCGGCGGCGATCGCATCGATCAGCTGCATACGGAGATGCATATCGACGGCCAGCTCGAGGTCGACCCCATCGCCGGGTGGGTGATCGTGTACACGGACTCATGCGGGCAGGCAGGTCGCGACAACAAGATCGCTTGGGCTCGCTTGGGCACCCACCTGCCAGCCTGTGGAGGCAGCGGCGGCGGCGGGATCCGGGTGAAGGCCGTGTGGGACGGCCCATGAACGACAGCCGATCGATCATGGGCATCCACGGTCGCTCGTTGATGCGCCCCCGCTGCGCGACCGTGCTGGACAGACGGCCCTCGGTGGACCGGACGCCATTCTGGCCGACCGCTACTTCGGCGGCGTCGCCACCGACGCGATCCGAGCCGCTCTGTCCCTGCTGACCTGGACGGCCGACGAGCGCGGTCGCGGGAGGAGGGTGGTCGCGGTGTCCGCCGAGGACCTGCCCGCTCGATATGCCGAGCCGCTCATGCCGGGGCTCGTGGACCCTGATGACGAATGGACGTGGCTGGTCCGCCGACCCCACCCCTGGCGTCGTCAGCCGTTCCTGAAGGGGACGCGGATCGCCGCCGGCGACCTCGCGAGGACCATCGAGATCGAGGGCTGGAACGACGTCCATGCGGCCGAGGAGTATGGCCTGCCCGTCGAGGCCGTGCGCGAGGCACGGGAGTACCTGGGCCGGCACCGGGACCTGGTGCTCGCCGAGGAGCGCGAGAACGCCCTCGCCGCACAGGCTATGGCGAGGTCGTGAGGCTGCTCGTCGACGAGGACGTGGCCAGCCGTGAGTTGCTCGCCCGGCTCGAGAGGCGTGCCTGGAGGGCGTCCCCAACC
>DAOTUX010000129.1:0-2667 GCA_034436475.1 Chloroflexota bacterium
CCTCCCGTTTCCCGCGGCAGCGCTGGGGCACTCCAGCCGCCCCTCGACGCTACCACGAATCCTCGTCCGATGGGCACCTGAGTATAGAACGTCCGTGCGGTATCGACTGTCGCGGTGTGGTCGTCGCGAACTTGGGGTGCGGCGATCGGGTGGTGCCACGGGCCGGGTGCGGCGATCGGGTCGTGGAATGCGGCGATCGGGTGGTCGGAGGTGGTGGTCGGGCCGTGGAATGCGGCGATCGGGTGGCGCCACGGGCCGAGTGCGGCGATCGGGTGGTCGGATGCGGGGATCGGGTCGTGGAATGCGGCGATCGGGTGGTCGGAGGTGGCGGTCGGGCCGTTCGTTGCGGGCGCTCAGCACGGGAGACGCGCGACGCGGGTCGCGCGACATGGCCCGTCAACCAGCCGGCAGATCGAGCCAGCCCTCGCGCACGGCACGGGTGGCGAGTTCCGTGCGTGACTGCGTGCCCGAGCGCTCGTAGAGGCGGGTGAGGTGCGCCTCGACGGTGCGCGTCGTGATCCCGAGTTCAGCCCCGACCTGGTCGTTCGACATGCCATCGACAACCAGCCGCAGGACCTCCAGCTCGCGCGGGGTCACCGGCGTCACTCCCGAGTCCGCGTGGGTCCCGAAGTGGGTGCCACCCGCGGCCACGGCCCGGATGGCCCCGATGAGCTCGGCCACGGGCGCCGTCTTGACCACGAACCCCGCGGCGCCGGCGCGTCGGGCGTAGGCGGCGTACTGGGGATAGTCGTAGGCGGTCCACAGGATGACGCGACCGACTGACTGGGCACCTGTCCCGCCAGGCTCGCCGGCGCCTCCCTCCCCCGCCAGCATGCGCAGGCCGCTCTCCTCGCCCAACCGGATGTCCTGGACCACCACGTCGGGCGGCTCCGGCCCGTCCAGCAGCGCCCGGATCTCGGCGAGCGTGCCCACGAGCGCCACCACGTCGATGTCGGGCTCGCGGTCGAGGAGCGTCGCGGTGCCCTCCCGGAGCGCAGGGTGATCGTCGACGATGGCGACGCGGGTCACGGCCGGGCGACGCGGGTCACGGCCGGGCACGGATGGCCCCCGGGGGCGCTCCGACCGATGTCACGAGGCCACCGGCCGCCGACGGCACGGGCGCGGCGTCCACGAGCCCGGGCGCGGGCACCGGGGCCTGCCACGTCATCGACACCACCGTGCCGCCCTCCGGCCGACCGGCGACCACCAGCCTGGCCCCGATGGCATCTGCGCGCTGCGCCATCGATGCCAGCCCCAGCCGGCCATCGCGCTCGGCAAGCGCCTGGGCGTCGGGGCGGATGCCCGGTCCGGCATCATCGACCGCCAGCCTGGCCTCGGTGGCATCGGCCACGTAGCTCACCCACACCGGCGGCAATCCGTGCTTGAGGGAGTTGACGATGGCCTCCTGGGCCACCCGATACATCGCCAGCTCGACCTCCGCGGGCGGTCGCATCAGCGTCCGTTGGTCCAGTATGATCGCGGCACCCGAGCGACCCGCCAGCCGGCCCACCAGCCATTCGAGCGCCGGCCCCGTGCCCAGGTCGTCGAGCACCGGCAGCCGGAGCTCGCTGCCGATGGCCCGCAGCTCCGTAGCGATGGACCGCGCGATGGCCGCCGAAACCGCGTCGCCCCGGTCGTCGAGCCGCTGGAACAGCAGCGTCACGTCGGCAAGCGGCCCGTCGTGGAGCACCGAGGCGAGGCGCATCCGCTCGGCGTCGGCGGCCGCCACGACCCGGTCGCGCTGCGTCTGGGCGGCGCCGGCCAGGCCGGCCAGCGGCTGGAGCGCGAACCGCGTCAGGACGATGAGCGTCACCACGACTGCGATTGCCGGCAGGACCAGCAGCTGCCATTCCGGGATGACGAGGCACAGACCGGTCACGGCGGGTGCGATGCCCATGGCCAACACGGACAGCGACCCCAGGATGCGCCGTGCGGCTGGGCTGCCGGCCTGATCCGGACCCCGCAGGGTCGCGCCCGCAAGGAGCACCGCGGGCAGGAGCGCGGTCGCCGAGGCCAGCAGCCAGCGGCTCACCCCGGCGAGGTCGGGCCCCATGCCATCGGACGAGATGCGCCAACTCAGGAGCACTGCGCCCGCGGCCGTCGTGAGCGCCAGCCAACGCGCGGTGCGGCATCGGCCAGCCTCGACCAGCCGGTCGGCGAACGACCATCCCAACGGCAGCGACACGAGCCCGGCCAGCAGACCGGCGGCGAGGAGCGCCTGCTGCGTCAGACCCGTCAGCGACAGCAGCGAGAGCGGGCCACTGGCCGCCAAGGCGAGTGGTCCCATGAGCGATGCCTCGGGTGCGTCCGGTGTCGCGTTCCGTCGCCACCAGGCGAACAGGATGATCGCCCCGGCTGCCCAGATTGCGAGCATCGGTCCCCCGCTGGCATACGGGGTGACCCACGGCGGTGGGGCCGAGCGCCACCAGCCCACGACGCCGGCCATCAGCAGACCCACCGCAGCCAGGAAGCACAGCACATCGACGCGCGAGCGGCGCATGCGCGGACCGTATCACCCCGTGGCGGGCGTGCCATGTGTGGGAACCCACATGTGCGGTTTCCCACGATCGACGGTGGCCGCGCCCCACCTGACACTGGCCCCGACCACGCGCTCTCGGAGGGACCACATGTCGGCTGTCGCCCCCGCTCCCACGCCGCCGGACGCCG
>DAOTUX010000130.1:0-8655 GCA_034436475.1 Chloroflexota bacterium
CCCAGGACGTCGCCCGGCTGATCGACCAGATCCGGGAGTCGGGCGTGCCCGCGGTGTTCGGGTCGGAGGTGTTCCCGAGCGCGGTCCTCGAGCAGATCGCGAGCGAGACCGGGGCGACGTTCGTGGATGCCCTCCGCGACGACGAGCCGCCGGGTGCCGAGGACGCGCCCGAGCACACCTACATGGGCATGCTCCGCAAGGACATGGAGATCATGATGGACGCCCTCGGCGGGCAGGGCACCGCCATCTTCGCCGACTACCCGGTGACCGACACCTGGCTCCCCTGACCGCTCCCGCGACACGCCCATCGACGAGCGGGGCGGATGCCCCGCTCGTCCGCTTCGAGCACGTCAGCGCGAGCTACGGCGGCCCGGCGGTGCTCGAGGACGTCAGCCTCGCGCTCCAGCGTGGCGCGCTGGTGGGCGTCGTGGGTCCCTCGGGCGCCGGCAAGACGACCCTGCTGCGGGCGATGGTCGGCCAGGTGCCCAGGCTCCGGGGTCGCGTGAGCGTCGCCGGTCGCGACGTGTCGGCCGGCCATCCCGCGAACGTGGGCTGGGTGCCCCAGCTCGAGACCGTCGACTGGGACTTCCCCGCCACGGTCCGCGAGGTCGTGCTCATGGGCCGCTGGGGTCGCTCGTCGCTCCGCCCCTGGATGACCCGTGGTGACCGTGCCGACGCCGACGAGGTGCTGGAGCGGCTGGGCATCGGGGGGCTGGGCGGGCGCCAGATCCGGGAGCTGTCGGGCGGCCAGCAGCAGCGTGTGTTCCTGGCGCGCGCCATGATCGCGGGGCCGGACCTGCTGCTGCTCGACGAGCCCACGAGCGGCGTGGACATCCGCACCCGCGACGAGGTGCTGCACCTGCTGGCCGAGCTCAATGGCCAGGGCATGACCATCGTGCTCACGACCCACGAGCTCAACTCGGTCGCGGCGCACCTCCCGTGGGTCGTGTGCGTCAACCGGCGGGTCATCGCCGAGGGCGACCCCGATGAGGTGTTCACCCCCGAGGTGCTCAACGCCACCTACGACGCGGACCTGCGCATCGTGCGCCAGGATGGCAACGTGCTGGTCGCCGACGCGGCGCCCCACCGGATGCGTGACGCGCTGCGTCACAGCCACGACGGCTACGAGCACGCCCACCACGAGCATGCGGGCGTGCCGCACACCCACCACGGGGACGAGGGTGCCCCGTGATGGAGCTGCTGTCGGAGCCGTTCGGCTACGCGTTCTTCCGCCAGGGGCTCGCGGTCTCGGTCCTGGTGGGGCTGCTGTGCGGGCTCATCGGGGTGTATGTCGTGCTCCGCCACATGAGCTACATCGGTCACGGCCTGTCCCACGCCGTGTTCGGGGGCGCCGTGGTGGCGTACGTCCTGGCCGTCGACTTCTACCTGGGCGCCGGGTTGTGGGGGTTCGCGGCGGCGCTGCTCATCAACGCGGTGGCGCGGCGGCGGCGCATCGGCGCGGACGCCGCCATCGGCATCGTGACCACGGCGAGCTTCGCGGTGGGCGTGGCGCTCATCAGCCGCACCCGCAGCTTCACGACCAACTTCGAGGCCGCCCTGTTCGGCAACATCCTGGGCGTCACGCCCCTCGACCTCGTGGTCGTCGCCGTGGTCACCGTGGCGGTCGCGGTGTTCGTCGCCCTGGGCCACAAGCGGCTGCTGTTCATGACGTTCGACCCTGAGGTGGCGCCCATCTTCGGCATCCGCACCGGCTGGATGGACGCGCTGTTCGCGCTCGCGCTCGCGGCGACCATCGTGGCGTCCATCAACGTGGTGGGCGTGACGCTCATCGCCGCGACCCTCATCATCCCGGCCACCACGGCGCGGCTGATGACTGACTCGTTCTCGCGGATGATCGTGCTGTCCGCAGCGCTTGGCGCGCTGTCGGGTGCCCTGGGCATGTACCTGAGCTACTGGCTGGACGTCTCGTCGGGGGCCACCATCGTGCTGCTGGAGGCGGGCGTGTTCTGCGTCGCGTTCGCGTGGCAGCACCTTCGTGGTCGGCGCTCGACGTGGGCGGAGGCCCCGGTGGTGACGTACCACGGCCGCCCGCAGGTGGTGGACGACCTGTAGCGCGTTGGTATGGGCCGCGCGACCGACGGGCAGCAGGGCCGAACGGCACGGGCGGTCCGGCGCGGGGTCGTGGCATCATCGCGGGACATGCCGCACGCGCGCCCCCTCCTCGTGGTCCGACGTTCCGGCTCCGCGCCCCGGCGCGCGGAGCGAGTGGCGTGGTGCGTGCTCGCCCTCCTCGCGTGCCTCGTCGCGCACGAGGCTGCCTATCGCCTGATGTACCCCGGCGTCGGCCCCTACCGGACCGCCATGACGCTCCTGGGGCATGACGGGTATTGGGTCGGGCTCGCGGTGAGTGCCGTCGTGGCCACGGGCGTGCTCATCGCGGTCGCGGTCGCCCAGCTGCGCCGCCTCCAGCGTGAGGCCGCCACCACCCCAGCGTTCGCGGCAGACGAGCGCGTGGGCGCCCGGGCCTACCTGGCCCTCGTGGCGGGCACGTGGCTGCGCCTGGCGCTCCTCGCCATCCTCGCCTTCATCGCCCAGGAGAACCTCGAGGCCCTGGGCGCCGCTCAGCCGGTGCGCGGCCTCGCTGTCATCCTCGGTCACGGGCTGTTGCCGCTCGTCGTGATCCTCGCGGCCACCCTGCCCATGGCGTTGGCGGTCGCGCTGGTCCGATGGCGCAGGCGCGTCCTGATCGGGCGTCTCGCCAGGGTCGCGCACACCTGGTCCCGGCAGGTCTCGCGTCACGCGCGCTCCGGCGCGTCGCCATCGCTCGACGGTCGGACGCCCGCGGGCACCTGGGCGAGTCGCGCACCTCCGCGTCGGGCTGCACCAATCGCCCCGTAGCAGCCCGGCCGTCGTCCGGGCGCAGGCTCCGGGGCGCCCCCCACGTGCGGTCAATGGGCCCCAGTGCCCCGACCGTCCACGCGACCAGAGGTACCCGTGTCCACGACCACCAGCCAGAGACGATCCCGCCGGGCAGCACCGGCCCCCGCACCCAAGACGCGCTCGCCGATCCTGATGCTGACCATCGCGGCCCTCGCGATCGGCGCGCTCATCGTGGGCGTCCTCCTCGTCACCAGCGGCGTCCTGAACCGCGACCAGGGTCGCGAGTTGGCCCAGCCTGACATCGCCCGCCCGGCCGACCTCGTCGATGGCCGCGCGGTGGGTGCCATGGGCGCGCCCGTCACCATCGAGGTGTGGGAGGACTTCCAGTGCCCGGTGTGCGGCACCTTCGCACGGGCCATGGAGCCGCGCATCATCCGGGACTACGTGGTCCCCGGGAAGGTCCGCCTGGTGTACCGGGACATGGCGTTCCTGGGGCCCGAGTCCCTCGACGCGGCGGTGGCCGCCCGCGCCGCCGAACGGCTCCTGGGGAACGGCGGCTTCTGGCGCTACCACGACCTGCTGTTCCACAACCAGGACGGTGAGAACGAGGGCGCCTTCAACCGCACGGTCCTGGGGGACATGGCTGTGTCCCTGGGCATGGACCGCGCCGCGTTCCTGGCCGCGCTCGACGACCCGGAGCTCATCGAGGCGGTCAAGGCGGAGACACGCGAGGGCGGGCAGGCGGGCGTGAGCTCGACGCCCACGCTCGACATCAACGGACGGGTGATGGCGGGACTGCCGACCTGGGACCAGCTGGCCGGCTATGTCGATGGTCTCCTGGCCGGGGCGACGCCGGGTACGGGCGGATGAGCCACCCTCCCGAGCCGATCGCGGGGGCCACGGCCCAGGTGGCCCGTGACGATCGCCCGTCAGGCGCATCAGGGCTCGTCGCCGGTCGGTCGCGCACCGGGTTGGTCATGTCCGTCCTGTCGGTCCTGGCCCTCGCCGTGGCCGGGTACCTGACCTGGGTCAAGGTGGCGGGCGCCGCGCCAGCCTGCGCCATCCTGAGCGGCTGCGAGACTGTGGAGAGCAGCAGCTACTCGGAGTTCCTGGGAATGCCCGTGGCCGCGTTCGGGATGGTCGGCGCGGCCGGGATGCTGGTCGGGTCGCTGCTGTGGTGGCTGCGAGCGGACCGACGTGGCCTCCTGCTGGCGTATGCGGTGGGCATCGGCAGCCTGCCCATCCTGGCCTGGCTCACGTATCTCGAGCTCGCCGTCATCCACGCGGTCTGCGTGTGGTGCGTGGCGTACGCCGCCCTGATGATCGGCGGGTGGGTCGTGGCGACGTTGGCGCTGCGCGCGCCGACCTCACGGAGGGACGCGTGATGCGTGACAGGTCAGCGGTCGCATCGGTGCTCGGGGTGCTCCTGCTCCTGCTCACGATCGTCGCGTGCGGCGGTGGCCAGGCGGCCAACCTGGTGACCTATCAGCGCGCCTGGCCGGATGGGTTCCACGAGGAGCTGACGGTCCAGGATGACGGCCGGGTGACCATGCGCCACGGGGACACCCTCGAGCGGCTCACCCTCACGCCCGAGCAGGTGCGCACGCTCCGCGACGCGCTTGCCGCCGGTCTCCCCATGGGTGACCAGGGTGACTCCCTGGTGCGGACCGTGGTGCTCGCGAACGGCACGTCGCACACGCCCGTCCGGCTCGCGCCGGGCTCGGCGGTGGAGATGCTCGAGATCCTCATGACCACCCATGCCCTGGGCGGCGTCCAGGCCGAGGGCGTGACACCCGCGCCATCACACGGGATGCACCCGTGACCTCCCGGAGCACCGAAACGAGGAGTCCCATGCGAACCCATCACGCCCGACGCTTGGTCGGTGTCGCCCCCGTCACCATCCTGATGCTCGCGCTGGCCGCTCCCGCAGCCGCGCACGTGGGCATCATCGATGGCGCCGCGGTCCCAGGTGGCGGTCACGGCACCCAGGTCACCCTCCGCGTGCCGCACGGCTGTGACGGCGCCCCCACGGACACCCTGGAGGTCCAGGTGCCCCCCGGCGTGACCGGGGTCAAGCCCAGGTGGATGGCCGGGTGGGTCATCGAGACCGAGCCCCGAGCCGCTGTCCAGCCCTCGGTGGCCCCCGCGGCATCAGAGGCGCCGGCCGAGGCGGAGGTGGGGGTGGTGCGCTGGGCCGGCGGGCCGCTGCCCGATGGCCAGTACCTGGACTTCCAGCTGCTGGCGGTGTTCCCCGAGACCCCGGGCCCGCTCTACTTCCCGGTGGTCCAGCGATGCGGTGACACGGAGGTCGCGTGGGTCCAGGTCCCCGCGGAAGGCCAGGACGAGGATGACCTCGAGCGCCCCGCGCCGATCGTGACCGTGGTCGAAGGCCACGCCACGGACGACTGACCATTGGCTCACCCCGGAAGAGGCGCGACCGCGGGGTGCGCGTGCGGACGCGCATGACGCACGTGGTGCGTGCCCGCTGGCTCCTGGTCGTCCTCGTCTGGTGCCTGTCGCTGCTCCTGCCCGCGGGCGCCTCGGCGCACGCTGGCGTGGTCGCGACCGACCCGGTCGATGGCGCCCGGCTGCCGGTCGCGCCAGCCACCGTCTCGGTCACTTTCAACGAGCCGGTCACGCTCGCGTCCGAGGGTCTGCGGGTCGTCCGACCGGATGGCTCGCTCGCCGATGTGGGCCCCGAGGACGTGTCTGCGACCATCGTCCGCCAGGCGATCGCGCCCCTGGCCGACGGCTGGTACGTCATGGCCTGGTCCATCGTGAGCGAGGACGGCCACGTGGTCCACGGGTCGGTCACCTTCGCGGTGGGGGACGCCGATGCCGCGGCGCGGCCGCTGCCGGGCGGCACCCCGTCCGCGCTCGAGGCCGCCCTCTGGGTGACGCGGGGGACCGCCGACCTCGCGCTGCTGGCCGGTGTTGGGGCGCTCGTCGCAGGGGTCGCGCTGGCTGCCCGGACACGACGCGTGGCCGTCCTGCGCGGTGTCGCGCTGATGGTCGCCGCGCTCGCCTCCGCTGCGTGGCTCCTCGTGGAGGTGTCGGACGCGGGCGCCGACTGGCTCTCCACCCCCTACGCGATGGCCGGTCTGGCGAGGACCCTGCTGCTCGTGGGCGCCCTGGCCCTGGTCCTGATACGGCCGACCCGCGACCGTGCCGCGCTGGCGTGCGGGGGCGGCGCGCTCGTGACCCTGGCGCTGGGCGGTCACGCCACCGGGTCGCCCCTCACGAGCCTGACACTGGCCGTCCACCTGCTGGCCGGGGTGACCTGGCTGGGTGCCGCGCCCGCGGTCGCGCTCGTGCTCTGGGACCGCGGGGTCCCCGACGAGCCCGAGGCGCTGGGCACGGTCCGCTCCTTCTCGCGCCTGGCCACCGTCACGCTGCTGGCGGTCCTGGGCGGGGGCATCGCGTCCGCGCTGCTCCTGACCAACGGGCTGGAGGGCGGGCCCAGCCTGTATGGCGCGATCGTGCTCGCCAAGGCGGGCGTGGTGGGGGTCGCTGCGCTCCTGGGGGCACGTGGCCGCCGCGGTCTCGCGACCGGCGCCCGGAGGCACGCGTACCAGCGGCTGTTCCTGCTCGACGCGAGCCTGCTGGTCGTGGTGGCGGGCCTGTCGTCCGCGCTCACGCTGGTCGGCCCGCACCAAGGGCACGCCGGTCACCAGGGACACGCGGCCGGGGAGCCGCGCTGCGCCGTGACCCTGCCCTCGGGTGGCGCTGCCATCGTCCTGGACCCGGGCCGACCGGGCAGCAACGGCATCACCGTCACGGGGCCCGCGCCAACGGCGCGTGGCGTGGGCGTCTCGCTGCGGCACCCGTTCGCGGGCGGGGCGTCCACGGACGTCACGCTCGCTCCCGCCGATGGGGCGTGGGCCGGCTCCGTGGCGCTCCCCTTCACGGGCGACTGGAGGGCGACCATCCTGGTCCGGGTGGACTCGTTCACCGAGCAGCGGGCCAGCTGCACCCTGCGGGTGAGCCCCTGACCGGCCTCCGCCCGGGTCAGAGTCGGACGCGGTCGGCGCGACCCTCCCAGATGACATGGTCAGGGGTCTCGAGCTGGAACGTCGAGTGGTCGATGTCGAAGTCGTGCGACAGGCAGTCCCCCAGGTGGTCCAGGAGCTGGCCCGGGTCGCCGTCGGGCCCCATGACCACGTGGGCCGACACCACGTTCATGCCGCTCGTGATGGTCCAGGCGTGCAGGTCATGGACCGCGAGCACGCCCGGCGCCTCCAGGATGTGACGGCGCACCTCCTCGAGGTCCACCCCCTTGGGTGTCGCCTCGAGCAGCACGTCGATGGCATCCCGCAGCAGGTGCCAGGTACGCGGCAGGATCATGAGGCCGATGATCGCCGAGGCGATCGCGTCCGCCCGCGTGAACCCCGTCAGGCCGATGACGACCGCGGCGGTCACCACCGCGACCGACCCTAGGAGGTCGCCCAGGATCTCCAGATAGGCGCCGCGCATGTTGAGGCTCCGCGCCTGCGGCCCGCGCAGCACCAGCAGCGCCACCAGGTTCGCGGCCCCGCCCACGAGTGCCACGACGAGCATCAGGCCGCCGCCCACCTCGGGCGGCGCGCTCCAGCGCTGCCACGCCTCCCACAGGACGAAGGCCGCGACCCCGAACAGGAGCACCGCGTTGAGCACCGCTGCGAGGATCTCCGCCCGATACCAGCCGAAGGTGCGGGCGTCGCTGGCAGGGTGACCGGCGACCCAGATGGCGCCCAGCGCAAGGGAGATGCCGACCACGTCGGTGAGCACGTGACCGGCATCCGCGAGCAGCGACAGGCTGTTTGCCGCGAAGCCCCCCACGACCTCCAGCAGGAGCACCGACAGGCTAATGGCGAGCACGATGACGAGCGCCCGGCGGTCCTTGCCCGCCGCGCTGTGGGGGTGCCCGTGCTCCTCGCTCATCAGTCGGCTCGCGATGTGGCCCCAGGGTCGCGTCTGGCGCCCGCCGGCGGCGCGGGCACCCGGGCTACGGGGTGCCGGAGAACCGGACCAGCAGGACCCGGCCGCCTAGGTCGGTCATGAACAGGCGCCCGGCCCCGTCCTCACCGAAGCCCGAGATGTTGTAGCCGGTGTCACGGCTCACGAGGGTCGAGCCCGAGCGGCTGATGACCCACACATGCCCGGAGCAGTAGTCGCCGTAGATGTAGCGACCGCGCCACGCGCTGTGGTCCGGCCCGCGATACGCATAGCCGCCGGTGACCGAGCAGTGAGGGCTCCTCTTGTGCTCGTACTCCTTGAGCGGTCGCTTGCCGGTGGTGCAGCGCCCGCCACGCGGGTACCTGTGCGTGCCCTCGCACTTCCGCCAGCCGTAGTTGACGCCCCGGCCGCGACCGCTGCTGTTCGTGGCGAGGTCGATCTCCTCGTAGCGGCTCTGGCCCACGTCCCCGATCCACAGGTCGCCGGTCACGCGGTCGAACGAGAAGCGCCAGGGGTTCCGGAGGCCGTACGACCAGATCGCGTCATACCCGGGCCGGCCCACGAACGGGTTGCCCGAGGGGATGGTGTATGCCCGGCTGCCGCTCCGGTAGGGTCGGATGCGCAGGATCTTGCCCAGGAGCGAGGTCTTGCTCTGCGCCCGGTTGCCCGGGTCGCCGCCGCTGCCGCCGTCGCCCGTGCCGATGTACAGGTTGCCGTCCGGCCCGAACGCGATCATGCCGCCGTTGTGGTTGGCGTACGGCTGGTTGATGCGCATGACCCGTCGCGCCGATGACCTGCTGGCATGGGTGCTGCTGGACCGTCGGTACTCCTCCACGACCGTGTCGCCGTCCGGCCTGCGGGTGTAGTTGACATAGAAGC
>DAOTUX010000131.1:0-2262 GCA_034436475.1 Chloroflexota bacterium
GTCCGGGCCCCGGAAGAGGCGCTCCAGCGCCGCCCAGCCGTTCCACGGCAGCACGATCACCTGGTCCACCGAGGCCGCTAGTTGGCCCGCGCTCGGCAGCCAGGGCACAGGGGCGTCCGGGGGCCCGGCACGCTCGATAGGTGGCTGGGTGCTCACCAGGATCGGGTCCAGCCACCCGTGATAGTGGCCCTCGAACTTGACCACGAGGGGCCGACCCGTCGCCGCCCGGGCGATCCGCAGGGCCGCCTGCACCATCTCGGTCCCGGAGCTGCCCAGTCGCACCAGCTCCGCCGCCGGGACCAGGTCGCAGACCCGCTCTGCGAGCTCCACCTCGTCGAGGGTCTGGCCCGCCACCAACTGCGCCCGGGGGAGCGCAGCGGCCACGGCCTCCGTGACGGGTGCTGCCACGTGGCCGAGGATCGCGGGGCCCATGCCCAGCACGAAGTCGACATAATCGTTGCCGTCCACGTCCACCACATGGGCACCGGACGCTCGCTGGAAGTACAGCGGGTGCGGGTCGCCACCCAGCCGGAAGTTGCTGCTGACGCCGCCCGCGAGCGCGTCTCGGGCGCGCGTGTACAGGGCGGCCGACCGCTGATAGCGCCGGCCACGCTCGTCCGATGTGGGCCCGACGGCCCCTGTCAGTGGTTCCACGGTCTCTGCCATGTCACGTGGGCCTCCGGCGTCCGATCGATCCCGACGGGCGACTCCCGACGCACACACGGACCAACCAATGATACTGCGGTTCGTAAGGCGCAATTGACAGGAGTCCTCTCAGCCCTGCCCCAGCCAGGAGTCGGCCACCGACCGTGGGGCTGCCACCGGCGTCGCATCCCTGCCACAATGGCAGTCTGAGGACAGTTCGTATCAATCCTCGAACCCAAGGACCATGAGATGAAACACATCGGGTGACGTGGCGAAGGATGATGGTGGACCGATGATCCAGGGGGTGCGACGCGGACTCGACCCCGACGCCGCGGACATCCTGCGTCGGATCGCGGAGGCAGGGATTCCCCCGTGGCACACCTTGCCCGTGGCCGAGGCGCGGGCGGTGTACCGACGCCGCGCGACGATGTTCGAGGGCGCCCCAGCGCATGTCGACAGCGTCATGGACCGCGTCATCCCCTCGAAGGGCGGCGACATCCCCATCCGGGTCTACCGTCACGCCGGAACGCCGCGACCCGTGTTCGTGTACCTCCATGGCGGGGGCTGGACGCTGGGCGACCTGGACACCCACGACGCGGTGTGCCGGCGGATCGCCCGAGCTGCCGACTGCACCGTCGTATCGGTGGCCTATCGGCTGGGACCTGAGCACCGTGTCCAGGAGCAGCTCGATGACGTGGTGACCGCCGTGCGCTGGGTGGCCACAAACGGGCACGTGGTGGGCGGGGACGCGACCCGCCTCGCTCTGGGTGGTGACAGCGCCGGCGGCCATCTGACCGCCGCGGCGTCGATCCGACTCCGGGACGAGGGTGGACCCCTGCCGTCGCTCCAGGTGCTCATCTACCCCGCCACGCAGCCGTGCTTCGACACCCTCTCGTACCACGAGAACGGCGAGGGCTACTTCCTGACCCGTGCCGACTGCGTCTGGTTCTGGGGCAACCTGCTGGGGTCGCTGGAGGAGCCGCCCGGCCCGCACGCGGTGCCCATGGCTGAGCCCAGCCTCGCCGGCCTGCCCCCCGCCGTGGTCATCACGGCGGGCTTCGACCCGCTGCGTGACGATGGCGAGATGTACGCCATCCGACTCCGGAGGGCCGGCGTGCCCGTGGTCGCCCGTCGCTTCTCGGGCATGATCCACGGCTTCGTGGCGCTGCCCGTCGCGATCCCGGCGGGGGATCGGGCCATCGGCCTGATCGCGCGCGCCGCCCGGCGCGCGTGGGGCGCGCGCTGAGGGTGGATACGCCCGGGTCCCGCAGGCCGGCGGCCTGTCAGGAGGCGCCCAGCTCCGCCCGCACGATCCGCGCGCCCTCCACGAGGGCGCGCATCTTGTCCACGGCGAGCCCACGCGCGGTCTGGCTGTAGCCGCAGTCCGCGGACAGCCACAGCCGCTCCGGCGCGCACGACTCCAGCAGTCGCCGGATGCGCCCTGCCACGATCTGCGGCGTCTCGAGGTCGCGCGCCTTGACGTCGATGACCCCGGCCACGAGCACCTTGTCACCGCCGTGCTCGGCCCACAGCTCGGTCTCCCACATCGAGCGGTTGGCGAACTCCAGGCTGAGCGCGTCCAGCCGCAGGTCGCGGAAGTGCGGCGCGAACGCCGCG
>DAOTUX010000132.1:0-23236 GCA_034436475.1 Chloroflexota bacterium
GGGCGCGGGTGCTCATCTTGGACGAGCCGACCTCGGCGCTCGGCGTCAAGGAGGCGGCCATCGTCCTGCGGCATGTCATCCGGGCGCGCGCGCGTGGCCTCGCGGTCATCTTCATCACCCACAACGTGCAGCACGCGCTGCCTGTCGGCGACCGTTTCACGATCCTGTCGCATGGCCGGCTCGCGGGCGAGTTCCGGCGCGGCGAGGTGGGGCAGGACGAGCTGCTGCGCCTGATGGGCGGCGGCGCAGAGCTCCAGGAGCTGGCATCGGAGCTCGACGCCCTCATGGCAGAGTCGGGGCCCGCCGACGAGGAGTCGCCGACGGGGCCATGACGGACCGGCGGCGGCCTGGACGGCGAGGCGGCGCGTCCGCCACGATCGCGGACGTGGCGGCCCTCGCGGGCGTGTCCACGGCCACCGTGAGCCGCGTGCTCTCGGGTCGGAGCCCCGGGCGCGGAGACAGCCGGGAGCGCGTCCTCGCAGCGGCCAGTCGGCTCCAGTACCGGCCCTCTGGCGTCGCCCGCTCGCTCAAGCTGCGCACGACCCACACCCTGGGCCTGCTCATCACGGACATCCAGAACCCCTACTTCCCGCAGCTCGTGCGGGCCGTGGAGGACGCCGCGCATGGATCGGGGTACGCGCTCCTGCTGTGCAACGGCACCGACGACCCCGAGCGCGAGGCGGCCTATCTCGAGTCGCTCGCGTCACGACGGGTGGACGGGCTCATCATCGCCACGAGCCGACTGACCGGGCGCCACGCGCATGCCCTCGCGCAGCTGCACGCCCCCACGGTCCTCGTGAACTGCGAGTCGCCCGATGGCGCATGGCCATCCGCGATGAGCGCGAACCGGTCGGGGGGCCAGATGGCTGCCGAGCACCTCCTTGGCCTTGGCCATCGGCGCCTGGCACTGGTGACTGTGTCCGGCGAGGCGGCGGCGGAGGAGCGGGAGGCGGGGGTCCGGGACGCCGTCCGTGACGCCGGGCGCGGGACCTCGCTGCGCGTCGCAACCGGTGCGAGCGGGGCGGCGGGCGGCGAGGCCACAGCCGTCCGGCTGCTGGAGCGGCATCCCGATGTGACCGGGGTCCTGTGCTACAACGACGCGCTCGCGCTGGGTGTCCTGCGCGGCGTGCGCGCCGTGGGTCGCGGCATCCCCGAGGACGTGAGCGTGGTCGGCTTCGATGACATCGACCTCGCGGCGTTCGTGGAACCACCGCTCACCACCGTGCGACAGGACATCCGAGGCCTCGGAGGCTGGGCCGTCGAGCGGCTCCTGGGCCACCTGGCGGCGGGCGAGCGCAGGCCCGCCGAGTCGGTGCCCATCGCTACCATCCGATGGCCGGTCCGCCTGGTGGTCCGCGCATCGACCGGCGCGCCACCACGGCGCTAGCGAGCCAGGATCGCCTCCAGCTCGTCGAGCGTCCGGTCCACCTCCTCGGCGGTGGTGTAGTGGACGAACCCCAGGCGCAGCACGCCCCCGGTGTCACCCAGCCCCAGTCGCTCGATGAGCGCCTGGGCATAGAAGTGGCCGTCCCAGGCGAGGATGCCAGCCTCGCCGAGCCGCTCCGCCATCTCGCGCGGCGATCGTCGGTCCGAGGTGATGGCGAACGTGGGGGTCCGCTCCGCGAGGCGGCTCGGATCGGCGATGCCCCAGACGCGGACGCCCGGCAGGGTGCCGACGCCATCGAGGAAGCGCCTGGACAGCGACCGCTCGTACGCGGCCACCGCAGTCATCGACGCGACGATCCGCGCCCGCCTGCCTCCAGGGCCATCCGCGATGGACGCGAGGTACTCGATGGCGGCGAGGGTCCCCGCGATCCCCTCCAGGTTCGGGGTCCCGGTGGACAGGCGATGGGATGACGGGCGCACCTTGTACGTGGGCAGGCGCTCCTGCACCTCCGCCCGGGCGTACAGGACGCCCACGTGGGGCCCGAACCACTTGTACGCCGAGCAGACCAGGAAGTCGGCGTCGAGCGCCCGGACGTCGAGCGGGCCATGGGGCGCGTAGTGGACGGCGTCCACCCAGGTGAGCGCGCCGACCGCGCGCGCCCGTCGCACGATGTCGGCGACCGGGTTGATGGTCCCCAGGGCGTTCGAGGCGTAGCCCACGGCGACCAGGCGGGTCCGTGGGCCGAGCTTCCGGTCGAGGTCGTCCAGGTCGAGCGTCCCGTCGTCGGTCCGGATGTCCACGGTCCGGACGACCAGGTCGCGATCCCTGGCCATGGCCTGCCAGGGGGACACGTTCGCCTCATGGTCGAGCGTGGTCACCACGACCTCGTCACCAGGTGCCAGCGTGGCGCCGATCGATCGCGACAGGTGGAACGTGATGGTCGTCATGTTCGCGCCGAACACGATCTCGTCCGCCGACCCTGCGCCCAGGAGGTCCGCGGCGGCAGCGTGCGCCTCGGCGCTCATGGCGTCCGAGCCGCGGCTCGTCACGAACGCGCCACCCTCATTGGCGTTCATCGTGGTCAGGTAATCGCCCATCGCGTCCACGACCGACCGCGGGACCTGGGTGCCACCGGGCCCATCCAGGAACACCAGGGGGCGTCCGGCCTGCTCGAGCGCCAGGGCGGGGAACTGGGTGCGGAGCGGGCGGGGGTCGAACGAGGTCATGAGGCGTGTCGCTCCCTGATGGCATGACGGGTGGGCACGGCCGCCAGGCCGACGTCCTCCACGAGCAGGCTGCCCGCGAGCGCCGCGAGATGGGTCGCGCGCCCCTCCCAGCGGTCGTCCGCACCGAGCGCGAGACGACCCACGAGGATCCCCGCGAGGGTGGCGTCGCCGGCACCCGTGGGGTCCACGTCGGCGCGTGCCGGGATGGGCGGGTAGGCACGACCACGGACCCGCTCGTCCGTGTCGAGATGGACGAGCGCCCCGCCGCGCTCGCCTGCGGTCAGCAGCAGGCGAGCCCTCGGCCGGAGCATCCCCAGCAGCGCGGCCAGCGACAGGTCGTGCGGGATGTCATGGCGACTCACCCCCGCGATGTCCGTCCGAGCCAGCAACGGGGTGGGCTGGGGCAGGCGTCGCGTGACCCGCTCTCCCGCCACGAGATGACGCAGGACGCCCTGCCAGCCGAAGACGACGACGGCATCCTCCGCCGGGACCGCCGCCCATGCGTCCGGGACCTCGCCCGCCACGGGAGCGAGGAGCCATGACGGCGCGGCGCGCCAGGCATCGGGGAGGGCATCGACGGGGACCGGCGCGGCCGTGGAGAGGCACGTCTGGACACGCCCGCCCGGTGATTCGACGTTATGGAACACCGGGCCTGACGCGAGCGGGACACGGACCACGCGCACACCCTCGGCCTCCAGCAGCCCGAGCTCGTGCGCATCGCTCGCGGACGCGTCGACGCCGATGAGGGCCCCCGTGCGGAGCCCCATCCTGGCGCACGCGAGGGCGCCGTACGTGACGCCACCCCCCAGGCGCCAGCCCCGCGGATCGGACTCGTCAATGTCCCGTGCCGCTGCGCCCACCACGACCACCGTGGGTGTGCCGGTGCCTTCGCCCATGGGCCCCTCCTGTCGCGACCGATCAGCCTGGCCCGGGCGCATCGCGCCCGCACGGCCGGCACCTATACTCGGGCGTCATGGCACTGCGTGATGGCGACCCGGTCTGGTTCTACGAGCTGCACGAGGGTGATGACGACCTGTTCGCGGACGTCCTCCTCGCGCACGATGTGGAGTATGACGAACAGGAGCTGCTCGACCTGGTCCTCGAGGCACGCACCGCGGTCCTGGCGACCTACACCGAGGACACCCTCTCCGAGGCGATCGCGAACGAGCTCGCGCGGAGGCACGGGTTCCTGGTGGTCGATGACTCGCAGCTGCGTGCCGCAGTGACCGTGAGCGCCCGGGAGGGCGAGACGGCCATCGCGCCCGTGGACGAGACACCCGGTGGCGTGCCCGTGGGCGATGAGTACCGGAGCCTGCTCGTGGACATCGACAAGGAGGACCGCCGCTGGGGTCTCGACTGACTCGGGGCCGGGTCCGACGCCCGGGTCGGAGCGGCGATCGGGGGCGGGCGCGCCGGTCACGCCCCGTGGCCGGTTGATCACGGGGTGGTCAATACGACCGGCGAGGGTCCAGCCCGTATGCCGCAGGCCCGCCGGCGGTCGCTTCGGCTCAGCCGTCTCGCCCCGTCGCCGGTCGCGCTGCTCATCGGCGGCCACGATCGACGGGCGACCACCCGCATCGGGGTTCCCACCGGGCCCCCGACCCGACCGACCCGCCGGCTCGGCGGTCGTATCGGTCATCGGGTGATCAGTCAACGGGGCAGGTCGATCCCGGACCGGGCCGCGCGGCTACGGGCGGGCCGCCACACGATGCGGAGGTCGTCGCACATGAGCCCCACGGCGCTCGGCGTCAGACGTTGAACAGGACCTCGATGACATCGCCGTCGCGGACCCGGTAGGTCCTGCCCTCCGAGCGGAGCTTGGCATGCTTGCGTGCCTCGGCCACGGAGCCCAGCTCCAGGAGGTCCTGCCAGTCGACCACCTCGGCCCGGATGAAGCCGCGTGCCAGGTCGCTGTGGATCGCCCCGGCCGCGTCCACGGCGGTCGAGCCATCGGGGATGGTCCATGCCCGCGTCTCGTCGGGGCCGGCCGTGAAGAAGGAGATGAGCCCGAGCAGCTGATAGCTGAGCCGGATGACCCGCTCCAAGCTGGAGTCGCCGGCCAGGCCGAGGTCGGCGCGGAACACCGCCGCCTCCTCGTCGGGCAGCTCGCCTAGCTCCATCTCGATGCGCGCCGAGAGCGACTCCACCATGGTCTGGGCGTGGGTCACCCTGGCTCGGATGCCCTCCACCAGCTCCCCGGCGCGCCCGATGTCCCCCTCCCCGATGTTGAGCAGCAGCAGCACCGGCTTCTCGGTCAGGAACCGGAATCCCCGGATGCGCAGCGACTCGTCCGGCTCGAGCCCCAGGTCGCGGATGGGACGGCCATCGGTGAGCGCGGGCAGGATCCGCTCCAGCACCGCCAGCTCGCGCTCGTTGGCCTCGCGCTCGGCGGGGGTGCCATGCCGGCCGCTGGTGCGCAGCTTCTCCACCCGCTTCTCGGCCACCGAGAGGTCCGCGAGGGTGAGCTCCAGCTCCAGGCGCTCGACGTCACGCCACGCGTCCACGCTGCCATCCGGGTGGGGAACCGCCGGGTCATCGAAGGCGCGGACCACGTGAAGCAGCGCGTCGGCGTTGCGCAGGCGGGCCAGCTGGTCCGCGGGGATGTCGGCGGCGGGGCTGCCGTCGGGTGCCGCAGGCGGCGCGGGGAGGTCCACGTAGGTCACGTCAGCCGGGACCTCGCGCTTGGGGCGGAACAGGTCCGTCAGGCGGGCGAGTCGCTCGTCGGGGACCTTGACCACCCCGGTGTTGACGGTCATGCCACCGAACCCTCCGGTCTCGGCGTGGCCCCGGGTGAGCGTGTTGAAGGTCGTGGTCTTGCCCGATCGGGCGAGACCCACGATCGCGATCTGCATGCTGGTGTCAGTACCCCTTGGCGACGTCGACGATGTTGACCAGCGGCTCCCCGGCGATCCAGCGGACGAGGTTGTCCCGGAACAGATCGATGCTCCGATCCAGCACCCGACCACTGGTCCACGAGGTGTGCGGCGTGATGATGAGGTTGGGCGCTCCGTACAGCGGTGAGTGAGGCGGCACCGGCTCCTCTCGGAATGCGTCCAGCACCGCGCCCGCCATGGGGCCGGTGGCGAGCGCCCGAAGCAGGTCCCGCTCGTTGACCAGGCCGCCCCTGGCGACGTTGATGAGCCACGAGCCAGGACGCATCAGCGCGAGCATGCGCGCGTCGAACAGGTCGTGGGTGTCCGGGGTGAGCGGCAGGGCGAGCGCGACCATGTCGCTCAGGGAAAGCAGGTCGGGCAGCTGCTCGCGCCCCAGGATGCGCTCGATCCCCGCGAGCCCCGGGTCCGTCAGCGCGAGCTCAGCGGGGTCGCCCTCCATGCGCCGCATGGCCACCACCCGGGAGCCGAACCCGAGCGCGCGCCTCGCCACGGCCCGCCCGATGGAGCCGAGCCCCACGATGCCCACCGTGACGTCCCGCATCTCGGTGGCGAGCAGCGGCTGCCATGTCCGCTCCCGCTGGAGCTCCAGGAGCTGGGGGAGGCGCCGGATGATGGCCAGGATCATCATCAGCACGTACTCCGCGATCGGCTCGGAGAACACGCCGCGCGCGTTGGTGATGGTCAGGTCCCGCGCGTGGGCCGACGGGATGACCCGCTCCACGCCCGCCGTCGCCGAGTGGACCCAGGCGAGGCTCGGGGCACGCGCGAGGATCCGCTCGAAGGTCGCCGCGGGCAGCGGCCCGCGGAGCATCACCTCCACGTCGTCGAGAGGCCCATCAGCGAGGCCCTCGAGCGAGACCGTCACAAGGCGCGACCCCGGTGCGGCGGCAGCGATGCGCTCGAGGTCCTGGTCGCGATAGCGGGCGGAGAGGATCGGCGTGAGCGCGATCGCGGCGGGCACGCCACCCGGCCCCGAGCCCGGCATCAGGGTCCGACGACCGATGACGGGCCGAGTGACGGGTCGGGTGCCCGGTCCCCCTGGGCCGGGCTCTTGGTCGCGCCTCCGCCCCTCGACCCAGCGCCGCCCAACGCCTCGGGGACGACCCGGCGCACCCACGCGGCTGGGTCGTCCATCTCGGCGTCCGTGGGCAGCGCGGCCGGACCATCCCAGATATGAGCGATGGCGCTGTCACCACCCGCGGCGTGGACACCGGCCACGAAGCGCTCCCCTCGCCGGTACTGCTCCATCTTGAGGTCGAGGCCGGTGAGGCGCGCCACGATCCGGTCGATGCCCCGCCGGCGCTGGTCGCGCCGCTGCTCGAACCGCTCCCGGATCCGGGCGACATCGGGTACCAGCTGCGCCCCGACATCGTCCATGACCCAGTCCGAGAAGCCCTCCATGAGACTCATCACGAGCTGGATCTCACGCAGCAGACCGCGCTGCTCGGGTGACATGAGGCCACTGATGGAACCCTCGGCCGCGGCGGCCCGCCAGCGCGCGAGGAGATGGCGCACCCCCTTCGCGGAGAGCGCCCGGGCCTCGCCCACGAACGCGTCCACCTGGCGCTCGAGGCGCTCGCGGAGATAGGGCCGGAGCCACGGGTGCGCCTCCATCTCGAAGGCGTGCGTCGCCTCGTGGAGCGCGATCCAGGTGCGGAACCGGTCCAGGGGCACCGACATGGACCGCGCGGTGGCACGGATGTTCTCCTCCACGAACAGCAGACGACCGGGCGCCTCCTCAGCCGACAGGAGCGCGATGTCGTACTGACCCAGGACGCGCGTGCCCAGGTATGCCAGCAGGAAGCCCACCTGGCGTGTGGCGATGTAGCGGTTCGCGAGCATCGCCAGACTGCCCTGGTCGGTGAGGGCCCGGGTGCCCAGCGCCGTGTGCTCGAGGTGCCCCACGAGGTCGCGGAAGGCGCTGATGTTGGCCGCTGCCCAGCCCGCGCGATCGACCACGGCGTGACGCTCGACGACGCCCGGCAGCGCGGTCCCGAGTCGTGCCTCGAGACGAGGCACGATGCGCTCCATGGCCGTCGCGTACGCCGGACCCGCGGCCGCGAGCTCCTGGGTCGCGAGCGTGCCTGCTGACGTGCGCAGTCGACGAACCGCGATCGCCTCCGCGGTCGTCCAGTCCACGAGGCTCCCCTGGGTGTCACTGGGAGCGGCCCTGCGGGCCAGACGATGCAGCACCAGCCCGGCTCCCACCGCGACCCCCACTGCGGCGGCCCGTGCCAACCCGGCGCGAGCGGCGCGGGCGCCCAGGTCGATGGCTCGGCTGGCGGTCATCTGGCGGTCACCCCCGCGATAACCGTGTCGCCCCGACCGTCGCCGGGCCGGGCGCCAGGCGCACTCGCTCCACGACACCCACCGGACCCCCGAACAGGATCCGTGCCGTCCGCTCGAAGGCCCCCACATCGCCCGTGGTCATGAGTCGGTGCGTCGGTTGGTGGTCGCCTGGCGCCGTCAGACCATCCACCTCCAGCACGACCGCCAGCGCCGATGCGGTCGCATGGGCGGAGTCGATGACCGCGATGCCCTCGCCCGCGACCCGCGAGATGGCCGACCCCAGGAGCGGGTAATGGGTGCACCCCAGGAGGAGCGTGTCAGTCGCGGGCGCGTCGGGCACCGACAGGACGGGCGCGATCGAGTCGCGCACGACCGCCTCCACCAGCGGGCCTTCGAGGGTGCCCGCCTCCACAAGGGGCACCAGGGCCGGGGTCGCGTGCGCGCGGACGAGCGTGCCGGGTCGCTCATCCGCGATGGCCGCTGGGTAGGCTCCCGATCGCACGGTCGCCTCCGTGGCGATGACAGCCACCTGTCCCGTGCGCGTGGCAGCCGCGGCGGCGAGTGCCCCTGGCCGCACGACCCCGAGGATGGGCGTCTCGGTCCGCCGGCGGAGCCATTGGAGGGCGACAGCCGACGAGGTGTTGCACGCGACCACGATGGCCTTGACGTCGTGGCGCCCGAGGTGGTCCAGGCACTCCCCGGAGAAGCGGATGACCTCCTGGTCAGTGCGTGGCCCATAGGGGGCGCGCAGCGCGTCCCCCAGGTACACCGTGCTCTCACGCGGCAGGCGCGCACGCACGCTCCGCAGGACCGTGAGACCCCCGACACCCGAGTCGAACAGGCCGATCGGCCGAGGGTCGCTCACGTGGTCGGCGCACTCGTGGACCAGGCGCGGCCCGCCTTCGACCGACGCGTGCCCCGGGAGGGACGGGGGATGGCCCTCACCGTGCCGCGGCGCCGGCGAGCGGCGCGTTCGGCGCCACGAACGCACCCGCCATCCGACCCACGTCCACGCTCACCTGTGCCCGCGGGTCCACGAGCACGAAGGGTATCCCCTGGTTGTTGGCCTCCACCACGAGGCGCCCGTCACTGGGCAGGGTGAAGTCCGGTCGCCGGCCGAGCTGTTCCACGATGAGTCGCGGGTCGATGCTTCCCGGCGCACCCGCGCGGTTGAGCACGTAGCACACGCGATCGGCGGCGTATCCCAGCGCGTCGAACGTGTGCGCCATGAGACGCGTGTTGTGCATCGTGGTCCAGTCGCCGGTGGTCAGCTCGATGATCACGTCGGACGCGTCGAACCAGGACAGGACATGGTCGTTGACCAGCGTGGGGGTGTCGATGACGACCACGTTGTACACGCGCTTCAGGAGCGACAGGGTCTTGTCCATGTCCCGCACCGTGACCATCTCGGCCATCTCCATGCGCGGCGGCGCGAGCAGGATGTCGATCCCCGACGGGTCGCGCCACACGACCTGGTCGAGGTCCGTCTCCGAGACCCGGTCGGTGGGCAGCTGGAGCATCGAGGGGGCCTGGTCCGGGACACGCAGGAGCGCCCGGACGTCGCCGAACTGGAGGTTGCCGTCGACCACGATGACGCGCATGCCCCGCGCATGGGCGGTGGCCACCGCGAGGTTGAAGGCGAGCGTGGTCTTGCCCACGCCACCCTTCGCGCCATGGACCACGAGCGTGCGGGACGTTGCCTCGGGCCGGGACGCCGCCGCCTCGTGCTGGGCGGCCTGGATGGCGTTGATGAGGTCGAAGCCGCTGAAGGGCATCGACAGCACCCGGACGATGCCCCATGACGGCTCGATCTTGATGGGTCTCTGGGGGACCGTGATGACGATCACGGGATGGTCGAAGCCCGCGTGGCGCAGCTGCTCGAGCAGCGCGAGCCCGCTCACCCGGCCCTGGAGCAGGGCGTCGATCATGACGATGTCCGGCCGGTGCGCCCGCACTTGCTCCAGCGCGGTCCGTCCGTCCGTGAGCACGTCGAGCAGCTGGACGTGCGGTTGCGCGCTCAGCATGTTGCGGATGTACTGGGAGACCTGAGCGACGTCCTCGATGAGCAGCAGGCGGACGTTCGCCGACGGGCCGGACACGTCGCGACTATACCGAAACCGCGATGAGCACGACCCGCGGCGAAAAGGGTCCCAAGGGGGTCACCTGATGGTCCCCCGCGAGGAGCTCCACCGCCAGCCCGGCGCCGGTCGCGGCGTCCACCAACTGACTGACGGTCACGTGATGCAGGCGATCGGTGCGCGTGACCCGGCGGACCGTCCCAGACCCATCCACCGCGTCGTACAGGACCGTGAGGACGGTGCTCGCGGTCACCGGGTCGTGCCGCGCGCTGGACATGCGCGACACGCTGGTGCCTGGCGCCTCCGGGTCCTCGCGCACCCAGTCGAGCACCATGCGGCCGTCCCATGACGCGAGCTCCGGACCATCGGGCAGCTCCACATCCACCACCGCGATGCCGCCCGGCCGCAGGTGGCGCGCGAGATTGGCGATCGCCGCCCGCTGGCGCTCCGCGGGGCCCACTTGGAACAGGCTGTTCAGGGCGATGAAGGCGAGCCCGTACCGCGCCGGGAGGTCGACCGAGACGAGGTCTGCCTCGACAAGTTCCAACGACCCGCTCCTGGCTCGCTTGGGGCCACGGCTCGACGGCGCCTGCTCCCACACCGCGCGCGCCCGGGCGAGCATCGCGGGGTCGAGGTCAACGCCGGTCACGGCGTATCCCGCCTGGGCCAGGGGCACGGCCAAGCGGCCGGAGCCCACGGCGAGCTCGAGCACCGGCCCACCGGTCCGCGCTGCCATGGCCAGGTAAAGGTCCAGGTCCCCCGGGTCGTCGGTGAGGTCAAGATCGTAGTAGCGCGCCAGCAGGTCAACCGGGGCAGGGCTCGGCCCGGCCTCGCCCGCACGCTCGATCGCGGCGGCCCGCTGTGTCACGCCGCCACGCTCCCGGGCACGGGACGCCCCCTCACGCGGGCACTCGCCGGCGCCGGGTGCTTGCGGCCGCTCTCGCCAAGCGTCGGGCGGCCATCCCGCTGACCGCCTCGAACACGCAGCGGTGGGCCACCATGGCGGTCACCTCCGCGTGGTCATAGGGCGGCGCGACCTCCATCACGTCGAGCCCGGCGAGGTCCACGCCGCTCGCGATGCGACGCACCGACCGCAGCAGCTCCCGGGTGAGCATCCCGCCGGGCTCGGGCGTCCCGGTGCCGGGCGCCATCCCTGGGTCCACGACATCGACGTCGATCGACAGATACACGAGGTCGGCGTGCTCGGTCGCCTCCGCCATGGCGTCATCGACCACCGCGTCGACGCCGCGCTCCTCGATCTCGGTCATGGGATGCCAACGGAGGCCTTGCTCGCCCATCCACGCGAAGACCTCGGGCGGTGGCCAGCAGCCGCGAAGGCCCACCTGGACCAGCGAGCGCCCATCGATGACACCCGCCTCGACGAGCCGCCGCATGGGCGTCCCGTGACCCGCCCGCACGCCGCTCTCGTCGTCAGCGGTGTCCGCGTGCGCATCGAAGTGGAGCATCGCCAGCCGCCGCGGCGCCACGGCCTCCGCGACCGCGGTGACCACGGGCCATGAGAGGGAGTGATCGCCGCCTAGGACCACCGGCACCGCGCCGCTTGCCATCACGTCCCGAACACGCTGGTAGGTCACCGCATGGGCTCGCTCGGGCCATGCGGGGATGATGTCCACGTCACCCGTGTCGACCACGTCGAGCACATCGAACGGCTCAAGCCCCAGGGCGATGGAATGGACACCCGTGGTCGAGTTCGCCTCGCGGATGGCCCGCGGCCCGAACCGGGCGCCCGGTCGGTTGCTGACCCGGTCATCAAAGGGCACGCCCATGATGGCCACATCCGGCCGACGCGCGCGCAGGGCGTCGACATCAGTGACGTACGGGCGACGACACCAGGCGACCGGGCCCGCGTAGGTCGGCAGGTCGGCGGCGCCGATGGGCGGGTAGGTCGCGTCCCACGCGTCGGGGCGCGCGGACCCCATACGGGGACGACCGAGGCGACGGGACATGACGCAGCCCTCGCGCGGCGCGTCGCCGGTTCCCGCCGGGGTCCAGCGGGACGCGCCGCGAACCATGGTAGCGCGGCAGGCCGAGGCGAGCGACGAATCGTACCGGGGCCGACCGAGGCCTGACCCAGGCCCGGCCGCGCCAGGGCCGTGCTCAGGCCGCGGCACTGGGGCAGACCCGTCGATACGGGCAGTACCCGCAGGCAACCCGGTCGGGACGCGCCCGGAAGTCGCCCGACCGGATCCCCTGGGCCACCGAGGCGAGGGTGCCGCGCGCCCGATCCAGGCGTCGTCGGTCGGGCGTCGCCCGCCCCACCACCCCGCTGTCGAGGAACCACAGCTCCAGTGACCCGGGAAGCCGGCCCGTCTCGGCCTCCCACGCCAGCGCGTACATCTGGAGCTGGAGCGAGTCCCGCGCCCTCTCGTCCGCGCGTCGCTGCTCGCGCACATCGCTCGACTTGTAGTCGGTGATGACCGTCCCAGATGGCCCCTCGTCGATGCGGTCATATCGCCCACGCACGACGTCGTCACCGAGGCGCACCTGGAACGGTCGCTCCACCGCGACCGTCCGGCGCGCCGGGTCAGCGGGCGTTGCCAGGAAGCGGCGCAGCGCATCACGGCTCGCCGCGTAGCGGGCCTCCTCGTGCTCGCGGGACACGAACCCCTCGCTCGACCAGTGGGCCGCGAACGCACCCAGGACGCCCTCCTCCCCCAGTGGTCGCGACCGGAGCTCACCGAGATGCCACGCGGCGACAGCCTGGTGGAGGGCGTTCCCCACCACCAACGCATGATGCGGCGGCGTGGGCACTCGGACCAGGTGTCGGAGGCGGTACTTGAGCGGGCAGGTGAGGTAGTCATCGACCTGGGTGTGACTGAGCGCGAGCGGGCCGTCCGGTCGCGCCGGTGACCCTGTGACATGCGGGACGCCAGTGACCTCGGGCGCGCGGGCGAGGACCCCGAGCGCGGCCTCGACCGCGTTGGGCGCATCGGGCTCAGAGGGTGCGCGGTCGAGCGCCTCCGTCAGGAACTGCGACGGCCGTCGGGCACGCCCACCGGGCGTCTGCCGCACCGCGTGGGTCATCACCAGCTCGTCGCGGGCGCGGGTGCATGCGACATACGCGAGCCGTCGCTCCTCGGCCCAAGGAGCGTCCTCCTCGTCCGCGCGCCGGAGCGCCCGAGGCAGCGCGATCCCCTCCGGTCGCGCCCGGAGCGGGAAGCGGCCGTCCACCAGCCCGGCCACGAACACGACCCGGAACTCCAGGCCCTTGGCCTTGTGGACGGTGAGCACCGAGACGGCGTCCGCCGCGGCGGCGTCATCTGCCGAGGTCTCATCGTCGTCGACATCGAGCAGGTCCTGGAGATGCGGCAGGAGGCCGGTCAGCCGCGGGTCGGCCACCAAGGTCGAGCGCGTGGACACCAGGTCGAACAGACGGGCCACGCGACGGAGCGGCGCATCGTCACCTCGCTCGGCGGCACGTACCAGGGACGCGTATCGGCCGCTGCGTCGGAGATGGTCATAGAGCACCCGGCCCGCTGGCAGGGTGTGTGCCGCCTCCGCGGCCGCCGCCACGTCCGCGATCAGGCGCCGGATCGCGCCCCGCGTGGTCTCCGACAGCCGCGCGATGCCCGGCTGCGCCTCGACCTCCGTGAGCACCGACCACAGGGACCGGCGGCGGCGGGACGCCATGCCCAGGAGCGCTGTCAGGTCCAGCCCGCCCAGCCGGTACGGGGCGCCGGCCGCTACCGCGTACAGGTCGGTCGAGCGCTCCGGGTCGTCCGCGACCCGGAGGAAGGCGAGGACCTCGGCCACCTCCGGCGCGGAGGCCCAGCGCGGGCCTGCGCCCGTGCGCACGGCCAGGCCACGCATCGTGAGCGCGGCGGCGATGGGCGCCGTGTCGCCGTTGGTCCGCACCAGGACCGCGAAGTCCCGTGCCGCCTCCCCCGCCTCGACCCGCGCGGCGACGCGTGCCGCGATGGCGTCCGCCTCCTCGGCGACGGTCGCGAACGCGAGCTCCTGCACGGGCGCCGGGCGCCGCGTCCGGCGTCGTGGCCGGAGCTGCTTGTCCAGCCCGTGACGCGCCTCGAGCCGGTACGGGTCGTTGTGGCGGATGAGCCGGTGGGCGACCTCCAGGATGGGCGCATGCGACCGATGGCTCGTGCGCAGCACGATGCGGCGCATGCCCGGCTCAGCCGCCAGCTCCAGCAGGTGCCCGACGGCGGCACCCCGGAACGCGTAGATGGCCTGGTCATCGTCACCCACGAGGGTCAGGGAGCGATGCGCGGCGACCAGCCGCAGGAGCGCGAGCTGCGACGGGTCCATGTCCTGCGCCTCATCGACCAGCACCTGGCGGTAGCTGCGGGCCACACGGGCGGCGACCGCGGGCCGCTCACGCAGCAGGCGCACTGCGAGCGACACCTGATCACCGAAGTCGATGAGCCCCTTTGCCCGCAGGATGCCCTGGTATCGCGCATAGGCCGTGGCGAGCTCGGACACGCCCGACGCCTCGTCCAGGAGCGCCTGGATGACCTCCCGCCCGTCCGATGGCATGCCCACGGCCGCCGCCCGGGCGCCGGCATCCAGGTCCCGTGCGTATCCCGCGAGGTCCTCAGGCGCGATCCCCTCATCCTTGGCGCGCCCGAACAGGTCCGCCAGCGTCCCGAGCAGGCGCACCGGGTCACCCAGCGGCCGATAGCGCTCGAGGCCGAGCTCGAACAGGTGCTCCCGCAGCAGCACGACCTGCTCGGCACGACCGATGACCCGCGGCGCCCCCGGAAGGCCCAGCTCGTGACCATGCTCGCGCAGCAGCTGGTCCCCGAACGCGTGGAAGGTGAGGATGGCCGAATCCGCCTGACCGTAGGGCACGAGCAGGTCCACGCGCGCCTGCATCTCCGCCGCCGCCTTGTCCGTGAACGTGAGCGCCAGGATCTCGCGCGGCTTGGCGCGCTTGGTGGCGATGAGCCACGCGATGCGCCGCGTGATGACCTCGGTCTTGCCCGTGCCGGGCCCTGCGACCACGAGCAGCGGCCCGGCCCTGTGGGTCACCGCACGCCGCTGGTCCCGGTCGAGGCCCGCGAGCAGCGGTCGGACGACCTCGAGGTCCACTGGCGGCACGGCCGGGCCCGACAGCACGCGGAGGGTGGTTGAGGATGTGGCGATGGGTCGTCTCGCGCTCATGGCCCGCATCGTGCAGGGCCGTCGTGCCACCTACCGTGGCACGCCTACGCGGGGAGGTCGAGGCCCGCCTGTCGCAGCGCCTCCGTCTCCTCCGCCGAGAGCGGGACGTCGCATCGCCCGCCCACGACCGTGCGCAGGTACACGCGGGTCCCGGAGCGTGCGTGGAGGCTGGTCAGGAGCACGCCGTTCGCCTCCGCGTCCAGCAGGGCCAGCACGAAGCTCTGATTGCCGCCCGTGTCCTCGAACGGGTTGAAGCGGACGATGCCCACCCGTTGGACCATCAGCTGCGCCGTCGACTCGATGTCGCGCAGACGCCCGGCCTGTGCCATGACCTCGTCACCGATGCGGTCGAGACGCTGCATCTGGGACGCGAGGAGCTGGTCGAGGATGGGGTCCACGGCGACGGGGGCGCCGGTCGCCGCACTGCCCTGTCCACGGGCTCGCAGCGCGAGGCCCAACGCGACCAAGGCGAAGACCACTGCAGCGAGCGCCAGGATGCCCGAGGCATCGCGCAGGGCGTCCAGCACCGATTGCATGGGGGCGCATCACCTCGTGGAGGGGGTCGGGGGCTCCGGCGATCGTACCGCGCGCCGGTGCTATCCTTCCGGCCGGTCGTCCCGCTGCGCCGTCGGTCCGAGCGTCCCGATGGCACCGAGCACCTGACGACCGCCCGCAGGGAGGACGATCCGCACCGTGGCGAAGCGCATCCGGGGCTCCGGCACCACCTCGGCCCATCGGCCGGGGCAGACCCCCAGTCGCGGCAGCCTGCCCTCCAACACGAGTGCCCCCCGGCCGGGCACCCAGCCGCCCGCCGCCATCCCGGGCGCGGCGCCTCGCCCCAGCGAGTCGGAGGCCATGCTGGTCATCGAGGGCCTGCCTGAGGAGACGCACACGGCCGTGGGGACGCCCGTGCCCAGCCAGCCGGTCCGGAGCCACCAGCGAGGCCACGTCAAGGTCAAGCCCACGAGCGCCCTGGCGGCACGCGCCGCGCAGGAGTACGTCTACGTGGGGGAGGACCTCCGCCACATCGCGAAGGTCGGCATCACGATGCTGGTGGTGATGATCGCGTTGTGGCTGCTCATCGTGGTCGCGAACGTCTTCGGCATCTACTAGGCTGCTGTCACAGGCACGGGCAGCGTGCCGGCAGCCACGCGCTTCTGTGACGCGACGCCCATGGGCGCCAGCGCTGCCCCCATCATCGCGAGCACGAGGCCCGTGGCCGACTGACCATCGACCAACCGCATGTGCCTCGGCATCCCCGCCCCCTGTCCCAGCAAGACGTCGGCCGAGCCGCCCGGTGCGCTCGGCACCACGCGGGGCATGCTCGCACGATCGCTGGCCCCCGCATGCCCCTGCGGCACGCGCGGCGGACGATGCATTGGCCGTCCGACGGACTACGCCTTGGTGACCTCGTGGACCAGGGTGCGGTCGCCCGGGCACTCGGTGTTCGGGCGGACGACCCACGCGGGGACCCCGGGGCTGGGATCCGTGTCACGCCACGGGTCCCAGCCGCCCATGGAACGCACTAGGTCGCCATCCTGGAGCCAGACCCAGCCGCCGACCTTGTTGTGGAACCGGATGCGCCTGTGCCCCGCATCCCAGATCACCTGACCCTCACGGAAGACGAGGGTCGATCGCACGCGGCTCGAGGCGCTCGCGGCACGGATGGTCACGCAGCGCGCGCTGATGGCGAGGCGACCGCCTCTCACACCGGTGTCCGCCAGGTCCTCAGCGCGCGCCTCGACGACGGCCATCGGTCCCCACCGCGTGGTCGGTGCGGCCGGCACGGCGGCCGACCTGTGACGGAGCGCCCACGTGCTGTAGGCGCGCACCGATGCGTCGAAGCCGTCACGGATGATGGTGCTGGCACCATCGACCAATCGCACCCAAGCGACCTTGATCCGCGGGGTGGGCCACGACCGGGAGACCCAGCCGGATGTGCGCTCGGCGCGCCAGGTCAGTCGGTCGTGCGCCCAGCGGAGGAGCTCGATGCGCCCGTACCGGTCCAGCGTGAAGGAGCCCATGCCCCGTCCCGGCAGTGTCCGGCTCGACAGCGCGTCCATCTCGTCGAACCGGGTCACCCGGAACTGCAGGACGCCTGACGCGAGCCGGTGCGTGTAGCCGACAAGCGGCTTGCCGGCCGGGTCGATGACCACGCGGTCGAGCATGTCGCTGCCATCACTCGCCCCGTTGGCCATCCACCTGCCGTCGAGACGAGTCACCAGGGAGACGCCCCGCAGGACGGTCTCCCGGACCGGGCAGAAGCCGAAGTCGCTGGCCCCGGCACAGCGGGTGCGCATGAACGCGATGTAGGGCGGTCCATCCGCGTCGAGCGCGATGGAGGTGCGCGCTGCGGATGTCAGGCGCGCCCCGGTGGCCGACCACACCCGATGGTTCGCCCAGGTGCCGGAGCGGTTCGTCAGGTATCGGATCCCCCTCAGGTCGTTGTAGGCGATGTGGAGCCTGCCGCCCCGCATCCGGAGCGACGGCCAGTAGGCCGGGCGGGTGCCGGGCAGACGCTGCGTGGCCCAGACACCGGACCGGTTCGTCGCGAGGTAGAGGCCCTGGTTCGGGTCGGTACGGCAGCCATCCTCGTCCGCTCCACAGTCCCCGATCCGGGCGAACACCACGTACGCCTTCCCGGCCGAGAGGGCGATCGCGGGCTGGCCACCGAACGAGGTGATGCGCGTGCTGGCCCACGCGCCGGTGGCGTTGGTCAGGTAGCGGAGCCCTCCACCCGATCCGACGACCACGTGGATGTGGCCCCGGTCGTCCACTGTCATGGCGGCGGGTGGGTCGTCGGCGATGCGCCGCTGGGACCAGGACGCGGCCGACGCGCCGGTGAAGCCGGTGGCCAGGACCAGCGTCATGACGGCGGTGGCCATCGTGAGGGGGAGCGCGCCCGGTCGCGCACGGACCTGGAGCCGCGAGGTCTCCATCGATGTGACCTCCGTGATCGATAGGGGGCATGCCTCCCAGGCCCACGGATGTGACGATCGCGCAGGTCGATTGTGTCGCGTGGGCGATGAACGCGCGATTGGGACATGGATAAGCCCGAATCCACCGAGGCACTGACCGGCGGAGGCTGCTGGAATGACGAATCGGGTGCCCTTCGTGCTGGGATGATGGCCATGTGAAGACCCACCAGGCCCGACCAGAGGAGCACCCGATCGATGCGATCATCGCGCACCCTCGACCGCATCGACACGACGTTCGATGACGACCGCCTGGTGCCCGACGCGGGGCTGACCCTGCCCGCGACGCTGGCCCACCAACTGGGTCTCAAGCGGCTGGTCGACGAGCACCTCGACCTGGGCGCGAAGGTCGGCCGGGCCAACGTCGGCGACAAGGTCCTGACCCTCGTGATGTCCGCGCTCGCGGGCGGTGACCACACCGACCACGTGGACGCGCTGCGGGCGGGGGGCACGGGACGGGTGCTGGGCTTCGCGGTGAAGGCGGCGTCCACGGTGGGCACGTTCCTGCGCTGCCTGACCTGGGGCCACGTGCGCCAGCTCGACCGGGTGAGCCGGGAGCTGATGGCCCGGGCATGCGCGGCCGGGGCCGGACCGGGGGACGAGCCGCTGACCATCGACCTCGACTCGACGATCGTCGAGACACACGGCCTGAAGAAGCAGGGTGCCCTGCACCACGGCCACGCGCACGCCCGTGGCCACCACCCGGCTGCTCGCCGTGGCCGCCGGGACGGGCGACGTGCTCATGGCCCGCCTGCGCGAGGGTCGTGCCCACAGCGGCCGCAGCGCGGGCCACTTCCTGCGCGAGACGGTCAGCCGTGTCCGCCACGCCGGCGCCACGGGCCAGCTCGCGATGCGCGCGGATCCCGGGTTCCACAGCCACTCCGTGGTCGCCATGTGCCGGAGGCTGAGGGTGCGCTACCCCATCACGATCCGCCAGCACCGGAGCGTGCGTGCGCTCATCGAGGCCATCCCCGAGGACGCCTGGACCCCGATCCCCTACCGGGTCGACGGTGGCGCCGACGTGGCCGAGACGACCTACAGCCCGTTCAGGGGCGAGAAGGATGCCGTGCCGGTGCGGCTCATCGTGCGCCGGGTGCGGCCGACGCCGGGCTCGCAGCTGGCGCTGTCCGCCATGTACGACTTCCACGCCCTCGTCACCGACCGGGAGGGCCCGGCCCTGGAGCTCGAGGCCGACCACCGGCGCCATGCCGAGGTGGAGAACGCCATCCGCGACCTGAAGGAGGGCGTGGGTCTCGACCACCTGCCGTCCGGGCGCTTCGCGGCGAACGGTGCCTGGCTGGCGGTCGCGGTGATGGCGCACAACCTCTCGCGCCGGGCCGCCAGGATCGGGCTCGGCGAGGGCATCGTGATGACGCGGACCATCCGGCGCCGCTTCCTGGGGCTGCCCGGACGGCTCACCCGCTCGGCACGACTGGTCACGCTCCATCTCCCGGCGCGCTGGCCGTGGGCGGAGCGTCTCCTCGACGGGCTCGCCAGGCTCCGGGCGATCCCCATCGCGGCCTGACCGTCGTTCGGCCGCCGCCCGCGCCCCGGTCGCGGCGTGTCCAGGACGATCCCGGCACTCTCCTGACGGCCCTCCCGCGCGTCGCATACCGGGGTCCCGACCGTTGCGAGCGGGCCACGTCGCCTGCCAGGTGGGCCTCCACCATCCCCCGCAGCGACCGGTCGTCCTACACGAGCCGCATCGGGCCGCGACCACCGCGCCGCTGCCGTCCATCGGTGGATCCGGGGTAAGCGGCCGATAAGTGCCCGTCTCTACGATGGGCACATGACCCACGCATTGCACACCGATGAGGGTGCCGCTAGGAACGTTGCGGCAGCCTGCCGGGGGTATCGCAGCACGGCTATCCTGCGCGGCGTGGAACTCACTAAGAGCTACGAGCGGGTCATTCCCGATGAAGTCCGCGAGCGGTACGACTTCAGCGAGACACGCAATGCCGCCGCGGTCATCTCGTCCACGAACCCGACCGCATTCGGCGAGATGCTCGACGTCCTGCGTTCGTTCCGACTCCTGGCAACTGACATCACAGACGCCGGTGGCAGCAAGTCGGCCGTCCCCATCCGACTGGATCGCGCCTTCCGTGAATTGGGCTGGCGCGAGGCCGCCTATGACACAGAGGTCAAGTCGGTCCTCCGCGTGCGGCCATACCGCGCAGCGGGCGAGACCAAGACAGTCGAGATTGTGGCGAGCGGTCGCAGCCTCGGCTACCTCGTCGACAACGTGAAGGACCGCGTGGCGCTGGATGTCGAGTGGCACGCCAAGGACGGCAACCTCGACCGAGACACCGGAGCGTACCGGGCCTTCTACGACGCGGGCATCATCGATGCGGGGGTCGTGATCACGCGCAGCTTCGATAGCATCCGCGCTCTATCAGTCCGCCTCGGCCGACTGGACGGGTTCACAACGACGACCACCACGACCATCGAGAAGCTCACCCAGCGGATGAGTCGCGGCGACGGAGGGGGTTGCCCCATCCTCGCCGTCGCGATCACGTCGAGGTGCTACGAGCCGTAACCCTTGTGCGTGCGTCCCTGCGGCACGACGTCCTCGGAGGCCTCGTTGCCCCACGCCGACCAGCCGGGCCGCGGGTAACGGGCGAAGAGCTCCAGGAACGGGCCCGGACTGCATCCCTCCACGATGGGGTACAGCTCGTCGGGCTTCCGCGAGTGCTCGCGCTTGCGGGTCGCGATGAAGTTCACCTGGCGTCGCCCGGGCTGGAAGGTGCGCAGGTTGCCCCTCACGCCGAACAGGACCGTCTCGGTCACGTTGCGGAAGTAGAAGCCGACGCCTCGCCCGTCGGGGCCTCCGTCCTTGCGCACCTTGTGCCAGACGAGCATCGCCTTGTATGTGAACCCCCAGGCCTCCATGACCTTGAAGGCCTCGGGCACGAGGACGTTCGGCGACCACAGGTACAGGTGGGATTTGTCCGCCGCGACATCACGCACCGGGAGCGCTGCGATCTCGGCCGTGGTCATGGTCGCGTACCGGGCGAGCCGCTTGTGCTCGGGCGCGACCTTGCCCGTGCGGTTGATGAAGCGCCACGGCGGGTCGGCCAGGACGGTCCCGAACGTCTGGCCCGCCAGCGCCTCGCGCAGGCTCGCCGACGCGGAGGCGATGACCGTGCTCGGCGGAGCCGTCGGCGCGTCGGCGCGGCCGCCCCACCGGGCCTCGGCCGCCCGTCGCGCGACCTCGGACCGCTCGTCCGCACTGAGCTTCTCGGCGCGCGCTCGTCCGCCCTTCAGGCCGCCGCGACGGCCGAACTCGACGGCCAGCGGGTCCTTTGGCGGACCGTCGTCCTCGGGCATCGCCATGTCTTCCCAGATGGGGTCGGAACGTCGCTCGCGGGGGCTGCTTGACGGCTCATGCATGCGCATCATCGTGAGGCATAGGGGTTGACTTGTCCACACCCTATCCACAGCCAGGTACACCTACCCTGTCACGACCGCCCTGGGCGTCCAGGTGACACAGAGTGACGAGAGACCGGACGGGCTGCGATGTACGCCACCCGCCCGGACCTCGTGGCTCTCTGGCCGCCTAGACCCTATCGGGGTTGGCGATCCCGTACGCGGCGTCGCGGGCCTCCCCGACCATGGTCCTTGCCACGAGCATGTCGTGGACGACTTCCATCGGGAGGGCGGCAGACCGGGCGTCCTGTTCGACGCCGGCGAGGTACACCGAGGCCTCGCTGAGCGAGTCGCCGATGCGCTGAGCAGCCCTGCGCTGCCTCTTGCTGGTTCGTGTCTTGGACACGTCGCTCCTCTCAGAGCTTCGCCGCGGGTCGTCTGCCCGCGGACCAGGACACGCACCTCCTCTCGATGTCGGGAGGGCGATGCTAGCAGGTGGCGGGGATGCGTGCCACTACATCTTGTGGTGCCCCGGCGCCCGGCCACACCAGATGTTGTGGGATGTCTTGACGCGCATGAGATGCTTGCGGATGGAGGAGACCCGCCAGCTTCCCCGGAGGTAACCAGTCCCACGATGAGCAGCAACGACCTCAAGAAGCTCTCCCGGAAGCTCGACCAGATGGCCCGCGCCGCGAGCAGCCAGTCGATGGCCTCGCGCATGCGGACGTCGCGATGTCCGGTCCACGGGAGGACCCCGACCAACGTCCGCGTCTCGGGCAACGAGGTCACGGGCGAGTTCTGCTGCGAGCGGGCTCGCGAGCGAGCCGTCCAGGACGTGACCGCGAGCATCACGGCGCCCTGGCGCTAGCGAGGACCAACCCGATGACAATCCGCACGTTGAACTTCAAGATCGCGCTCCTCGACGGCGCGCGCATCGACCTGCGCTTCGGCCGCCTCATGCTGGCGACCGAGGACTCGGGGATGCGATCGTGGCGTGCGACCGGCGAGGTCGGCGGTACGGACACGACCCTCTCGCGCCTCGCGAACGAGGCCGACGAGGTGCGCGTCGAGTTCGAGACCGTGCACGACGGTACGATGACCGGCCAGGCCATCATGTCGAACGTCACGCTGTCGAGCAACCAGGGGTCGGCCAAGACCTCGTTCAGCCTGCTGGGCACGGGACCGCTCGCAGGCTGGGCCGAGTAGGTCGGTCCGCGGGAGCTAGGCTCGGTCGAAGGGCTCCGGGAGCGCCTCGCCCGCCGCGGTGAGGCGTCGGCCCCTCAGGTCCGGCGCGACCATCTCGGGGTCGTCGTCCTCGTCCTCGAAGTAGAGCTCCGCGTCCTGGGCGTCGAGCCAGCCCAGCCACCGCTTGCGGCGGAACGCAGCCCTGGGGCTCAGTGACATCGCGCCCGCAACGGGCTCGCCCGCACGGGCGCCGTCAACGACCGTCCCCTCGGCCCACAGCTGCGCGAACCGACCCGGCGGCTCCCTGTACGTGACCCTCGTGATCTCGCAGGTGCTCATCCACCACCCTCCCCTGCCGGTCGCTTCTTCGCGGCCTCCCTGGCTCGGGTGACGTCGCCCGCGACCCGCATCGGGTCCACAGGGGGCGGGGTGGCCCGCGACTTGCGCGACGCACCCGCCGCCCGCGCCTCGCGAAGACGCCCCAGTCGCTCACCGATGAGCCGCTCCATCCCCTCCCCCGTGGGCTCGTAGTAGCGCCGACCCAGCAGGAGGTCAGGCAGGTACTGCTGCTCGACATCCGCGCCCTCATAGTCGTGGGGGTACCGATAGCCCACGCCGATGCCATGCGACCGCATGCGGGCGACCGGCGCGTTGAGCAGGTGGGGCGGCACCGGCTGCGAGCCATGCGCCAGGACGT
>DAOTUX010000133.1:0-8666 GCA_034436475.1 Chloroflexota bacterium
ACGATGACGGGTCAGGACGACGTCCGGGTCGAGATCGCCCTCGAGCACGCGCTGCCACACGGCCCCGTTGGCCTCCATCGTGGCCCGGAGGGTCGCGAGGTCGGCGCCCGCCTCGTCCTCCAGGGGTCGGCCGCGGCCCCCGCCGATGAGGCGCAGGTACGAGCAGTCCGCGCCCACCACGTGACGCAGCGTGTCGATGATCGACCCGTAGGTGCCGGGCACGGTGCTCGCGAGCTGGACGGGCGTCAGACCCGCGCAGGCGTCGATGATGGCGAGGGTGGCCCACACGTGGTGGCCGAGGGCGTCGCGCAGGAGTCGTCCATCCATGGCAACCACGGTAGCAGGCCGACCAGGTGCGCCCGCACGGCCCGTGTGGGCCGGGACTCGCGGCGCCGAGGGCGGACCCGACGGGGCCGGACCTCATCACGGGGTTGGGTCGCGTGCCTCCGCGAGCGTGATCTCGACCATCAGGTCCGCAGCCAGGCGCTCGAGGCCCTCGCGGACCGCGACCGCCTCGGTGGCCTCGGGGATGACCACGCGGAGGTCGGCACGGAACAGGAGGTCGCCCGAGTGTGCGGCGACCATCCGGTCGGTGGCCAGGTCCTCGACGTTCACGCCCTGCGACGCCAGCAGCATCGAGATCTCGTGGAGCAGGCCCGGTCGATCGTGGCCGAGCAGCTCGATGCGCATGACGCGCTGCCCGGTGGTCTCCACGGGTGCGCTGCGCTCCACGATGACCCGGATACCGTCGCCCTCCAGGCGCGCGAGGGCACGCTCCAGTCCCTCCGCCCGGCCCTCCTCGACCTCCACGCTCAGGATCCCCGCGAACTTGCCCGCGAGATGCGCCATCCGGCTCTCGAGCCAGTTGCCGCCGTGGGTGGCGACGGTCTCCGCGACCGCGTCGACGATGCCCGGGTGGTCCGGGCCGATGAGCGTGAGCACGAGGTGGGTCATCACCCGATCGTAGCGCGGTGCCGCCGGCCTGTTCGGGTGGCTGGTGGGGAGTGGGTCGACCCAGCCGCTCAGGACGGCTGGATCACCGGCAGGCGGCGGGGCGATGGCGCCATCGTCGGCCGGCGGACCGCGCCGATGTCGCCGGCAAGCTCTCGGAACCGGGCTGCTGCCTGGGGACGGATGGCATACCACACCCACGTGCCACGGCGCTCACCCGTCACCCAGCCCGACTCGCGGAGCACGCGGAGGTGATGTGACAGGGTCGGCTGGCTGATGTCCGGGTGTTCTAGGTCGCAGGCGCACACCTCGCCTAGGTCGGTGAGCTGACGCAGGATCGCGAGGCGCGTTGGGTCGGCCGCCCCATTGAGCAGGAGCACGTCCGGATCGGTCGTTCGTCGCATGGCCTTGACATATTCATCGATGGATGGCTATATAGGCAAGTCTCGATATAGCCGAGCACCACAGGAGGCCAGGAGGCCGCGATGACCGACCAGATCCACGAGACCGTCCGCGAGCGCTACGCGCGCTCCGCCATCACAGTGCTCAAGAGCGCGACCCCGGGCAGCGTCGACGAAGCGGGGATCGGGGCCCAGTTGTACGACCCGGAGCAGCGGGACGCGCTCCCCGAGGCGGCCGTCCTGGCCTCGCTCGGCTGTGGCAACCCCACCGCGGTCGCCCAGCTCCGCGCGGGGGAGCGCGTGCTCGACCTCGGGTCGGGCGGTGGCATCGACGTGCTCCTGTCGGCGCGGCGCGTCGGCCCGACGGGCCGGGTCTTCGGCCTCGACATGACCGATGAGATGCTCGCGCTGGCGCGCCGGAACGCCATCGAGGCGGGTGTCACGAACGTGGAGTTCCTCAAGGGCCACATCGAGGCAATCCCGCTCCCGGCCGACTCGATCGACGTGGTCATCAGCAACTGCGTCATCAACCTCGCCGCCGACAAGGCGGCCGTGTTCCGGGAGATCGCGCGCGTGCTCCGCCCCGGCGGCCGCTTGGGCGTGAGCGACATCGTAGCCGAGGACGCGCTCACCCCTGCGCAGCGCGCGGAGCGCGGCTCCTACGTGGGCTGTATCGCGGGCGCGCTCTCGTTCGAGGAGTACGCGACCGGTCTGCACGAGGCGGGCCTCGTCGACGTCTCGGTCACGCCCACCCATCCGGTCGCTGACGGGATGCACAGCGCGATCATCGGTGCGACCAAGCCTGCCGACGCGCTCCCGGTGCTGGGGCTCATGGCTGCGGGTGATGTCGGCGACGAGCCGGTCGGCTGCTGCGGGCCAAGCGGCTGCTGCTGACCGATGGCCCGGTACGTCCAGGGGAGTCGTTCGGTACGCGGATCCGATGCACGGACCCCCTGGCGCATACTGGGCGCATGCACGCTCCTGCCTCGCTCCGACCGTGCGCATCGCGTCCGGCGACCCTGCTCATGGTGGCCCTCATCGCCATGGTCGGTGCGATCGTCGCGCCGCACGCCCGCGCCGCGGAGGCGTCCACGCCACCCGCACCGTCGCCGGTCTCGTCGGCGGCTCCCAAGACGATGTGCGAGAGCCTCGCGGACCTACGCCTGTATGTCGGCTTCCTCCGGGACCAGTCCCTCCATGACGATGGGCTCGTCCCCGTGCTGGTGGGGGTCGTGGCCTCTCTCGAGGAGGCGCGCACGCTCGCCGGCCTCGTGGGACAGGAGTATCGACCGCTCGTGGATGACCTCATCGAGGCACTGCGGGACCTCGGCTCGTCCGTCCGGGGGTTCCGCGAGGCGGGGACCATCGGCAGTGGGCTCGTGCAGCTGGGCGAGGCGATCGCCCGTGTGGGCGTGACGCTGGATGTGCTCTCGGGGGCCCTCCGCGAACCCTGTCCGCTCGAATCCCCCGCCCCCACGACCATGCCACAGCCAGCGCCATCAGCGGCAGCCTGAGGAGACGCTCGCCCCAGGACGGCCCCGGGGCATCGGACGCGATCGCGACCTCGGCTGTCACGAGCACCCGGGCCATGGCCGAGCCCCGCCAGCGGCCTCGGCGCCCTTGACGCGCGGGCCAAGAATCGAGCGTGCGCGGGCGCGACCCAGGACTTCGCGCGCGATGACGGAGGTCGTGGTCATGGCGATCGATGCGACGCTTCCCCAGACCCGGCGGGCGCTGCTGGCGGGTGCGATCGGGGGCCTCGCAGCGCTCACAGCCCAACTCCTGGGCCGACCGCTGCCGGCCCAGGGCGCGAACCTCGATCACGTGCGAATGGGCACCAACAACACCGAGACCGCCCGGACCCTCATCCGGAACACCAACTCGGGCAAGACGGTCCTGTGGGCGGATGCGACCGGAGGCGGCACGGGCGTCTACGCATCGACCGACTCCGGCATCGGTGTGTCCGGGTACAGCACTGACGGATCTGGCGTGCAGGGTCATGCGCGCTCGCGGACCGGCGTGTACGGGTTCACCGGCACGGGGGCCGCGCCGAGCGGGCCGAGCAGGACCGGGGTGTATGGCCGGTGCGACGCCGCGAACGGCATCGGCGCCTACGGTCGGGCGGCGGACGGGGTGGGCGTGCTCGGCGTCCTCGGCCCGGCACCGAGCGGCGCCTGGCTGTCTCGGACCGCTGCCGGCGTCCACGGGTACAGCGGCGAGGGCATCGGCGTCTATGGCTACAGCGACAGCTTCCGCGCCGTCAACGCCTGGTGCCCTGACGGGATCGCTGTCGAGGCCACGAGCCAGCGAGGCACCGCCCTCGTGGTCGAGGGCCGGGTCACCTTCACGACCGCGGGCCTCGCCACCCTCCAGGCGGGCACGGACCACGTGCGGGTCACGCCGGGCGTCGGCATCGAGAGCACGAGCAAGATCCTGTGCACGCTCCACGGTGACCCGGGAGGGTCGACCACCATCCAGCGGGTCACCCGTGACGCCGCGGAGAACGCGTTCACGATCCACACGACCGCTGACGTGACCGACGACTGTCCCGTGTCCTGGTTCGTCATCAGTTGACACGGAGGTCCCGGCTTGCCAATCGGACCTCGGGCGCCTGGTGGTCATCTGCACCGCGACACGACTGCGCCCGGCGACGCTCTGCCGCCGGGCGCTCGAGGCTCAGCTAGCCGATGTGACTACTGCGCCGCGGCCTCCTGCGCCGCGGCCTGGAAGGTGCCGTTGAAGATGCTGTCCAGCGGCACGTCCGACTTCAGCAGGCCCTGGCTCGCGAGCACGTCCTTGGTCTTGGCCCACTTGGCGGGGTCCATGTAGCCCAGCCCGTTGGTCGCGGTCCCCTCATCGGTGAAGGTGCCATCGATGTCCGCCTGGAGCTGCTCCAGGAAGATGGGGGCCTTGTCCTTGGTGAGCGGCGTGGACGCAGCCACCATGTCCGCGGCCTCCGCGGGGTGGTCGATCACCCACTGGAACGCCTCCAGATAGGCGTCGGTGAACGCCTGGACCACGTCCGGGTGCTCGTTGATCATCCGCTCCGAGGTGTACATCCCCGACCCGAAGACGTCGTACCCGACGTCCGAGCCGCGCAGGATCGACAGCTCGCCGTGGTCGCGCGCCTTGGCCCGCAGCTCCGGCACCTCGGCGTCGATGTAGCACATGATCACGTCCACCTGCCCTTGCAGGAGGTAGTTCTCATAGGGTGGCGTGACCGGCAGTTCGGTGATCTTGGAGCGGTCCACGCCGTTCGCCGCCACGACGGCCTGGAAGAAGACATAGGTGGAGCCGCTCGGCTGGAGCCCGACCCGCAGGCCCTCGAGGTCGGCGACCGAGGTCAGGACGTGCTTGTCCTTGAGGGTGCACAGCGACAGCGGGCTCTTCTGGTTCACCGCCACCAGCGCGACGACCGGGACCTCCTGCGAGCGCGCGACGACGAGCGTGGGGAGGTCCCCGAAGCCGAAGTCGGCCTGGTCCGCGCCCACGATCTGCATGCCGGGCCCCGAGCCCTTGCCCTGCTCGATGCCTGTGACATCGATGCCGTGCTTGGCGAAGATCCCCAGTTCCTTGCCGACGATGAACGGCGCATGGTTGCCGCGCAGCACGTAATCGAGCTGCACCCGCACGGGTGCCAACGGTCCCGGGACGGCGCTGGTCGCCGGGGACTGGGCCGTGGCGATCGGACCGATCGTCGTGACCATGGCCGCCGTCGCCAGGGCGGCGCCGAGGATGGCCGGTCTGTTCCTTCTCATGATCCCCTCCTGTGGTGCTGTGGATGCCTGGCTGTGTGGCTGGAGCAGGGACATTCGGTCAGTTCTTGGGCCGCACCTCCAGGATCGGGTACCAGTGATTGACGATGTGCTCGACAAGCGACAGCCCGTAGTAGAACGCGAACCCCACGGCCGAGATGACCACCAGGCCCCCGAACAGGAGGGGCGTGTCGAGTTGGGTCGACGCGTACTGGATGAGGAACCCCAGGCCCTGGTTGGCGCCCGCGAACTCGGCCACCACGGCCCCGATCACGGAGAAGGTGACCGCGATGCGCAGGCCCGCGAACAGGTAGGGGAGGGATGTCGGGACCCGGACCCGGCTCAGGACCTGCCATCTCGATGCGCCCACGGAGCCCATGAGGAGCAGCAGGTCCGGACTGACCGATGTCAACCCGGCGCGCATGTTGAGGGTGATGGGGAAGAAGGCGATGAGCATGATGAGCAGGATCTTGGGCAGGTCGCTGAAGCCGAACCACAGGATGAGCAGGGGGGCGAGGGCGACCTTGGGCACGATCTGGAGCGCGATCACCAAGGGGAAGACGGCGCGCGAGAGCGTGTCGAACCATGTCAGCAGCAGGGCGAGACCGACACCCACCACGACGCTGAGCAGGAAGCCCCACAGGATCTCAAAGCTCGTGACGATCGCGGAGCTCACGAACAGGTCGGTCAGGTCCATGAGCGACCCGGCGACCTCGCTCGGTCGCGCGACCATGAACCGCGACACGCCAAAGAACGGCAGCGACACCTCCCACAGGACGACGATCGCGATGGTCAGGATGAGCGGTGGCAGGAGCGCACGGGCGCGCCGGTCCAGGCCACCGCGACCTCGGGTCGGTCGGCCCGGGGCTGGCCTGCTCACGAAGGGCTCGCCCGGCGTCCCGGCGCTCACTGGTCGTCCGCCGCGCGGCCCACCAGGAGGTGCCGCAGATGGCTGGCCATCTCGTTGAACCGAGGGTGGTCGGGCGTGTCCGCCGTCCGAGGGCGGGGGAGGTCGATCACCAGCCGCTCTCGGATGCGACCGGGGTGCGCCTCCATGACGAACACCTCGTCCGACAGGAAGATGGCCTCGGCGATGGAGTGGGTCACGAAGAGGACCGTCTTGCGCATCCGTGACCAGACGTCCAGCAGGCTCAGGTTCATGCGCGTGCGCGTGATCTCGTCGAGCGCGCCGAACGGCCCGTCCATCAGCAGGATCTTGGGGTCGAGGGCGAGGGCACGCGCGATGGCGACCCGCTGGGCCATCCCGCCCGAGAGCTCCGCGGGGAGGCGATCGGCCGCGTGTCCCAGGCCGACCAGCTGGAGCAGTTCCTGGGCGCGAGCGGCCGCGTCCGCGCGTCCCGATCGACCGCCCACGAGCTCGCGCAGGAACGCGACGTTCTTGAGCGCGGTCTTCCACGGGAGGAGGACCGGCTGCTGGAAGACGATGCCGATCTCGCGATGCCGAACCGCGTCGGCAGCCGGGCGCCCGGCGACCCGCACGTCGCCCGCGGTCGGCTCCAGGAGGCCCCCCAGGATCTTGAGCAGCGTGCTCTTGCCACAGCCCGATGGCCCGAGGAGGGAGACGAAGCTGCCGGCACGGATGGCGAGCGACACGTCATCAAGGACATGTGTCGCGGTGTTGCCCTTCGCGAACACCATGTCCACGTGGTGCGCGTCGATGATGGTGGCATCGGGCGCGGTGTCCGATCCGACGGCGCCGGTGGCCGCATCCTCGTTCGCGGTGAGTGCCACGTTGAACACCTCTAGCCGAGGCGACCCGATGAGCGCTCCTGGTCGGGGAGCGGTGGGTCACGCGCGCGACCTGGCCGGACCTCATGACCCGTCCCTCGGTCACGACCACCCGGTGGTCGGGTCGCGGGGCAGCCTAGCACCAGTTGTGTTAACAGTCAACACGAGCCGTTACGCTCATGGCAGGATGGGCCGAACGGCACTGTGCCGTCCCCGTCGCGGCTGGTCGAATGCCACAGGCGCCCCAGCCGCGGGGAGGTCCGAGCACCGGGGACTGGGCCCGGGTGCTCCCTCCCCGCGGTGCTTCACCCCCGCGCCCTGTGGCGGCGGAGGGCCACGAGGACCAGGAGCAGGGCGGCGGTCTGGGGGCCCGGCGGGGTGGTGGGTGCCGTGCGCCGATGGGGCATGCGATGATCGACGCGACACTTGGGGTCGGTCGAGCATCTACCTGTGTATGACCGGATTGACGGCCGTCGAGCCGCAGTTCGAGGAGCACATCGTGCGGCGCGCCGCCGCGGGGGACGAGGCCGCCTTCGCTCGGCTCGTCGCGGGGCACCACGCGTCGATGGTCAAGGTCGCGATGGTCATCGCCGACGATCCTGAGACGGCCCTCGACGCGGTGCAGTCCGCCTGGGTGCTCGCCTGGCGCCGGCTCCGCACGCTTCGTGATCCCGACCAGGTGGGTCCCTGGCTGGTGGCCGTGGCCGCGAACGAGGCGCGGGGCCTGGTGCGCCGACGTCGACGCCGGCAGCTCGTGGAGGTGCCGCTGGCGCTGGAGGGTCGCCAGGAGCCCGAGGGCCCGGACCCGACGCTGGCGATCGGCGATGCCGACCTCGATCGCGCGCTCCGTCGCCTGGACCCGCGCGAACGGACGCTCCTGGCCCTGCGGTACGTCGCAGGCTACGACTCCACCGAGATCGCCCGCGCGCTGCGGCTGTCTCCATCCGGTGTGCGGACCCGCCTCGCGCGCCTGCTCGACAGATTGCGGAGGGACCTCGATGCGACCTGACGCGTTCGAGGAGCGACTCGGCGTGGCCCTTCGTCGGCGTGCCTCCAGCGGCCCGACGGCCGTGGATGCGACAGCCTTGGCGCACGCGGTGGCGGTCGCCGCACAGGCGTCGGCCGCGAAGGGCCCATGGGCACGCCTGGGGCTCTCCGGCGACGGCGTCCTCGCACGCCGGACCACGCTCCTGGTCCTGACGCTGCTCCTGGTCGCCCTGTCGGTGGCCGTCGCCATCGTCGGTGGCCGGTGGCAGTGGGCTAGGCAACCGCTCGGCGGCTTCATGCCGACGGGGCCGACGAGCGTCGCCCGGACTGGGGGGCACACGGCGACGGCCCTCGCTGACGGCCGCGTGCTGATCGTGGGGGGTGTCGAGGACCCGGGCGCGGAGGCCGGGGCTCAGGCGGAGCTGTTCGACCCTGCCACACGGTCCTTCGCGGCGACCGGGCCGCTGGTGACGGCTCGGTCCTTCTTCACGGCGACGGCCCTCGCTGACGGCCGCGTGCTGGTCGCGGGCGGCCGCCGTTGGGTGGGCGACGGCGGGGAGGCGACCCAGGTCGCCGAGGCGGAGCTGTTCGACCCCGCCACCGGCGCGTTCCGATCGACGTCGTCGATGGTCGAGCCCCGATCGCAGGCCGCCGCGGTCGGCCTCGCGGATGGCCGGGTGCTGATCGCGGGCGGGTTCGGGCGCGATGACCACTGGATCGACACGGCGGAGTTGTACGACCCCGCGACGGAACGGTTCGCGCGCACCGGGGGCATGGTGTCGATCGACGGCGCGCCCACGCTCGTGCTCCTGGCGGACGGCCG
>DAOTUX010000134.1:0-3856 GCA_034436475.1 Chloroflexota bacterium
CAACAGGTAGAGCATGTGCTCCGAATCCACGGGCACGGCCGGGCAGTCCGGGGTCTGGCGATCCACGATGTCATGCCACCAGACGTCACGACCCTCGGTCATGGTGGTGGTCGGCAGGGCATCACCCAGGCGCCTGACCACGAGCACCCGCTCGATGGTCGGACTCGCGGCGGCCGCCTCATCCGCTGCCGCCTTGAGGTCCACCGCTCGGCCCCGACGCCAGCCGCCATCGGCGGTGACGATGAGCTTCGCCTGCGAGTCCGCGATGCGTCCCGCGAGCGCCTCCGCGCTGAAGCCCCCGAACACGACAGTGTGGGGCGCCCCCAGGCGGGCGCAGGCCAGCATCGCGATGGGCAGCTCTGGGATCATGGGCATGTAGATGGCGACTCGATCGCCAGTGCCGACCCCCAGTTCCTTGAGCGCATTCGCGGCCTTCTGGACCTCCCGATGGAGGTCGGAGAAGGTGATGGTCCTTGTGTCCCCGGGCTCACCGATCCAGTGATAGGCGACCTTGTCGCCCAGCCCCGCCGCGACGTGCCGGTCCACGCAGTTCTCGGAGACGTTGAGTGTGCCGCCGGTGAACCAGTTCGCGAACGGCAGGTCCCACTCGAGGGTCCGCTTGAAGGGCGTCCGCCACGTGAGCCTCTCTCGGGCCAGCCGCTCCCAGAACGCCTCGAAGTCCTGGTCCGCCTCGAGATACAGGTCCGCCGTGGCGTTCGCCTGTGCCTGGAACTCCGGCGAGGGAGCGAACGACCGAGCCTCCTCCAGCAGGTGCTCGATCTCCGGTCCGGACGAGGGCGGATCGGTGTGGGGTCGCTCAGCGGTCACGTGGCAGCTCCTCCGGTCGGCAGGCGCGGCAAGATGGCGCGGGCCCTGGCCACGACCCGCTCGGACCGCCTGATTCTACCGACGCGCGGGGCAGTCGGCGGGCAGAGGGCGAGACACACAGCCAGCGAGCCCGGCCGGGCGCCGGGCCGGGGTAGCATGCCCCGTATCATCCGATGCGGGCGATGTGGGATCACGAGGCCGGCGTCAGAGTAGCCGTGATCTTGTCCGCGGGAGCCGGTTCGATGAGGGGAGGTCCAGATGATCCTGATTGGCTGCCTGCTCGCGCTGGGGCTCGCCGTGGCGCCACGCCTGTTCCTGGTCCTCGCGTGGATCTTCAGCGCGCGCTGGCCCATCGTCTGGCAGGGCGATTTCCTGCTGCCCCTGCTGGGCATCATCTTCCTGCCCTACACCACCATCATGTACATGCTCACCTGGACCATCACGGGCATCCAGGGCTGGGACTGGCTCTGGATCGCGCTCGGGCTCTTCCTAGACATCACGCAGTGGGCGCAGAACGCGGCCAACCGCAAGAACGTCCCCGGCTACACCGGCCCGTAGCGGCGTCCCCGCCTCACCTCTCCACACCACGGTGTGAGCTCAAGCGAGGTCATGGCCTGGGCCCCACACGACTAGCCTGGTCTAATCCATGAACGTCCTCGACAGCCTGTCGATCCCAGCCATCGTGGCCCTGTTCGCGGTCGTCAGCCTGATCGGCTACGAGCTCGGGTTCCGCGTCGGGCGCTGGTGGCAGGATCGGGAGCCCGGCGAGCAAGAGGGGCCGACGGGCGTGATCGTGGGCGGCCTGCTGGGCCTGATGGCGTTCCTGCTCGCCATCACCATGGGCATGGCGTCCGATCGCTTTGACAACCGGCGCGGACTGGTGGTCGCCGAGGCGAACGCGATCGGCACGGCCTACCTGCAAGCTGACTACCTCCCTCAGCCCGCATCCGAGCAGCTGAAGGGACTCCTGCGGGAGTACCTGCCCCTGCGCATCGTGGACGAGGGCATCGCCGGCGATCCCAGCCAAGTGGCCGCGCGTCTGAAGCGGTCCGCAGAGCTGCGCCAGGAGATGTGGGCGCTCCAGGCGGCCGCGGCCCAGAGCGGCTACAACCCCGACCTCCTGTCCTCGCTCGGCGACTCCCTGGCCGAGGTCGTGAGCGTGGCCGAGTCACGCGTGGTGGCTGGGGTATACGCCCGTGTGCCGGAGACCGTGCTGCTGCTGCTCCTAGGTGGCTCGGTGCTCTCGCTCGTGATGCTGGGGTACTCGGCGGGCCTGACACGCCGACGAAGCCTTCTGAGCGCGGTCGTCCTGATCGTGGCGCTTGGCGCGGTCACCGCGCTCGTCATCGACCTCGACCGGCCGCAGGACGGCTTCCTGACGGTCAGCCAGCAGGCCCTCCGAGACGTCCAGACCTGGATTGGCACGCCGACCTCGCCGGGTTGACGACCGGCCGTCGGCGCACTTGCGTGGAGATCGCCCCCGCCTGCTTTCGTGCCACTGGCCAACCTTCGCGCCTGACCTCCGCCCTGTTCTGCCGACGGGACGGCCGCGGGATTTGACGCCGCGCTGCGCGCGCATGCATCCTGCGCGGCGATGGACGCGACCGCCCTTGCCATCCTTGCCGTGCGAGCGTTCGTCATCGTCACCATGGCGTCGCTCGGGCTCCAGGTCGTCAGCGGGCAGCTGATCGCGGTCCTCCGACGGCCTCGGCTGGTCGCGGCGGTCCTGGGTGCCAACCTCCTGGTGCTACCGCTCGTGGGCGTGGTGCTCTCGGCGGCCCTGGCCCTGCCCCACGCGGTCGCCGTTGGCCTCATCATCACCGCCTGCTCGGCCGGCTCGTCCTTCAGCGCCAAGCTGGTCGAGATGGCGGGTGGCGACATCCGGATCGGTGTGAGCCTGATGTTCCTGCTCGCCATCGTGACGGCCATCGTCCTGCGCCCGGTCGCCGCCGCGATGCTCGGACTCCTGGGCACGACGTCCGGAACCGCGGTGCGCCTGGACCCGGTCCCCATCCTGCTGACCCTGCTGGTGTTCCAGGCGCTGCCGCTGGTGGCCCTGGTGGCGCTCCATCAGCGGGCACCGGACGTCGCCCGCAGGCTGCGGGTGCCGGCGACCCGGGCATCCACGGCGCTGCTGGTCGTGGCCTTCGTGGCCGTCCTCGCGGACAGCGCCGACGACGTGCTGCGACTCGGACCGGTGCCCGTGGCCGCCATGGTGGGGCTCATCGGGGCGGGCCTCGCCGCGGGCTACCTCATCGGCCGTGGCGAGGCACCCCAGCGACGGGCGACGGCGCTGGTCACCGGTCAGCGCTCCGCATCCATCGCGTATATCGCTGTCCAGGGCCTGGGCATGCCGCTCGCGACTGCGACCGTGGTCGCGTTCGCGTTCGTGATGCTCGCGGTGAATCTCGGCATCACGCTCGTATCGCGGCGTGGGGTGGTGGGTCGACGCGAGGACGCCCTGGTAGGGCCGAGCCCGGCGACAGGATGACCGACTGGACGACTACGGCGCCCACCGCCGAGGTCCGTCGGGACTCGGACGGCGAGCCCGAGGGCCAGTTGGGCCATCCGAGGACGGGTGGCGGGGCGGGCTGGCCGTGTTCGAGGGCGAACTCGGGACGCTCGACTCCCGCCAGGCAGCGGTCGACCACGCACATCGCGAGGTCGACTGGCCAGCAGCCACCTACGTCCGCTGATACCATGACCTTCCGGCGACCTCGGGGTGGTCGCCGGAGGCCGCGGCCCGAATCCCAGTCACACCCGCGGGCAGCGGGTGGACGTCATGGTCCCGGGCGGGCCCGCGAGCGTGCGGCCGCGGCCCGCGGGCGCCGGGCGGCCTCGGCGGGCCGGCGGGCACGCCCCCGTCCTCGTCGGCCTCAGCCGACCGCCTTGCGCACGAGGGCAGCGACACGCTCCTCGTCGGCCGGCGTGAGCTTGGTGAGCGCGAAGACGGTCGGCCACATGGAGCCGTCGTCCAGCCGGGCGTCCTCGTTGAAGCCGAACTCCGCGTAGCGGCTGCCGAACTTGG
>DAOTUX010000135.1:0-5245 GCA_034436475.1 Chloroflexota bacterium
ATCTCAAGGATTGGGGCCACGGCAAGTACTGCGTCCTGGGCCAGGGCACGCGAGGCGTCGATTGGGCCGCGGTGCTGGCCGCCTTCACGGCGACCGGCTACGAAGGGTGGGTGACCACCGAGCTCTCGTGGTATGGCGACACGGACCCGGATGCAGGCTGCCTCGCCAACCGGCGGTACCTGCGCACGCTGGGCTACTGACCCTCGGCCTCGCCCGCGAACGCGAGCCGGTGCTGCGCCACGAAGCCCAGGAGCTCCCGGCTGCGCGTCGTGTCGAACACTGACTCGCGACCCATGAGCGGTCGGCGAAGGCGCGTCGCGGGATGCGAGCGGGCCATCAGCTCCGCTGTGGGCAGCGAGGAGTAGGTGTCGGGCGCCATGACGTTGATGACATGACAGCCCGGGATGTCACGCTCGACCGCCAGCCCGAAGGCGCGGGCCGCGTCGCGCACATCGAGGTACGCCCACAGCTCGTTCGACAGATGGCCGGGGTCACGTGCCACCCGCCGCTGGCGCTCGACATGCACCGCCATGGCGGCGGTGGCCGGGATGCGGAGCGCCACCGCCTGGAAGCCGTGCCTGCGGTGCATCATGGCCGCCGTCCGCTCGTCGACCTCCTTGGACAGCGCGTAGGCGTCGCTGCCGATGTTGGGGTGGTCCTCGTCGACGGGTGCGTACAGCGGCGAGAGTGGCCCGGTCGCATAGGGCAGGCCCAGGAGTGAGATGCTCGACGCGATCACGACGCGAGCCACCCCGGCCGTACCCGCGGCCTCAAGCGCCACGAACGTGGCCTGCGTGTTGCTCGCGAACACCTCGACCGGCGTGCCGAGCAGTGGCGTGGGGATCGCCGCCAGGTGGATCAGCGCGTCAGCGCCGGCGACCGCACGCGCGAGGAGCGCCTCATCCCGGCCATCACCAAGGATCCACTCGACGCCCAGCTCGTCACGGAAGGCGGTCGGACCCCCGGCGAGGACCGCGCCCACGCCACCTGTGCCGGGCTCCGTGGTCCCCGGCATGACCCGGTCCAGGGCCACGACCTCGTGACCGTGAGCCACGAGATCCGCGAGCACGGCCCTCCCGATGCCCCCTGCCCCGCCGGTGACCAAGATGCGCATCAGGACTCCTCGCAGATGGCGCCACGCCGCCCGGGGCCCGATGCCCGGACGTGGTTCAGGCGGGCAAGTCCAGGCCCACGCCTCGCTCCCGCGCCCGGCGCGCGACAAGCTCCGCGACGGCGACATCCTCGATGCCGATGCCCTGCAGCTCGCACACGATGAGCTCGTCGGCACCGGTCCGCCCGGCACGCACGCCACCGATGACATCGCCGAGCGAGGCCACACGATCCCATGAGATGTGCCCGAGCTCAGCGGCGCGCATCAGCTCACCGGCCTCCAGCTTTGCGTTCTCGAGATCGTCCACGACCACGAGATCGGCCTTGGCGAAGATCGCCGGATCGATCTCCGACCGCAGCCAGGTGTTGTTGCCCGCCGCGATGATGGTCATGCCCGGTCCGACCTGGTCCGCGCGGAGCACAGGCTCCGCGGAGTTCGTGATGGTGACCACGATGGGTGCGCCATCGAGTGCCTCGTCCACGCTCGTGACGGCCCGCACCGACACCCCGGTCGACGCCGCCATGCGGGCCGCGAATGGCTCACGCTTGTCCGCCGTGCGACTCCAGACGCGGACGTCCGTGGTGCCGGTCGCCGCCACGATCCCCGTGACCTGCATCGTCGCCTGGAACCCTGCGCCGATCAGCGCGACCGGCCCACCCACCGCCGCGCCACCCAGGACCCGCGCTGCGAGCCCAGTCACGCCGCCCGTCCGCAGCCCGCTGATGCGCCCACCGCCCATGACGGCCATGAGACCCGAGCCATCGGCCGCGTGCAGCACGATCTGGAACGAGGCGCCCTTGGCGGATGCGGTGTAGACCTTCTGGCCGACCACGCCCCTCGCCAGCCAGCCTGCGGGCATCACGTTGTAGGTCCCAGCCGTGATGGGCAGGCGCACACGTGGTCGGTTCACGATCTCGCCGCGCGCGCGCGCCGCGAACAACTCCTCGAGCACACGCAGCGTGTCGTCCATGGTCAGGAGCTCACCGATCTGAGCCTCGGTCAGGTAGATGGCCATGCGGCTGTGTCCTCGACATGCGATGGAGGGGGGTGTGGCTCAGGATACAGAGGCGACGTATCCGACATCGGGCGTCCCAGGGGAGTGCATCGCCCCCGCAGCGGGCGAGACGGACGAGGAGGGCACGCCGTGATCATCGACAGCCACTGCCATGCCTGGACCACGTGGCCCTACGACACGTCCGTGCCCGATCCGCAGCATCGAGGCACCATCGAGCGACTGCTGTTCGAGATGGACCGGGAGGGCGTGGACCGCGCCGTCCTCATCTGCGCGCGCATCGACCACAACCCCGCCAACAACGAGTATGTGTTCGAGGCAGCCCGACGCTGGCCGGACCGCATCGTGCAGTTCCCGGACATCGATTCGGCCTGGTCACCCGAGTACCACACGCCCGGCGCGGCCGACCGATTGCGTGCCGCGATCGACCGCTGGGGCATCGTCGGGTTCACCCATTACGTCAACACGGAGAACGACGGCTGGCTGACCAGTGACGAGGGCATGGCGTTCTTCAGCCTCGCGGCGGAGGCCGGCCTCATCGCATCCATCGCCGCCACCGGTGCGTGGATGGCGGACATCCGAGCGGTCGGGGCCGCGTTCCCGACGATGCCCATCCTGCTCCACCACCAGGGCATGGCGCGCGCGACCGCCGGTCCGGACTCGGAGGACCTGCGCGAGGTCCTCGCCTGTGCGGGCGTGCCCAGCATCAGCGTCAAGGCGTCCGGCTTCTACTACGGCTCCGCGGCGCCGGCAGAGTACCCCTACCAGGACCAGCTGGCGCTCTTTCGGCGGATCGTCGCGGCGTTCGGGCCGCGACGGCTCACCTGGGGCTCCGACTACCCGGTCTGCTCCTGGGTGGCCTGCACGTTCCGGCAGGCGCTGGACGTGGTCCGGATCCACTGTGCGGACGTCCTGTCGCCAGATGACCTGGCCTGGGTCATGGGCGACACGATGGGGACGCTGCTGCGAACCCGCCGACCGATCGTCGGATAGCGGCGAGTCAGACCCGTCGGGGAGGCTCCTGGCCCATCCGGTTGGCGATGGTGCGGGGCAGCAGGTCGTAGCGGGTCTCGTGGCCGCCGAAGAACCGCTCCAGCTCATCGACCATGATGCGGAAGAAGCGTGGCCCGCCGGCTGCCGTGACACCCGCGATGTGCGGCGTCAAGAACACGTTGGGCATGTCGCGCACCGGCGAGTCGACGGGGATGGGCTCGGGGTCGAACACATCGAGACACGCCACGATGCGCCCACGACGCAGCTCCGCGATGAGCGCGTCGGTCTGGACGATGGCGCCCCGGGACACGTTCACGAACACCGTCTCGTCGCGCATGAGCCCGAACTCGCGGACACCCAGCATGCCCTTGGTGGCGGGCGTGATGGGCGCGAGGCAGATGACCACGTCCGAGAGCGTCATGACGTTGTCGAGGCTCGTGAACGTCACGTCGTAGATGTCCGCCAGCTCGCGTGGCACATACGGGTCGTGGACATACGTGGGGCAGTGGAAGGGGGCGAGGAGCTCCAGCAGCCGGCGACCGATGATCCCGCAGCCGATGAGCCCGACGGGGCGGCCCGTCAACTCGCCGACGCGGAAGCCACGGTCGTTCATCCAGTCGGGATAGAACCGTTCCTGGCGATCGATGACAATCCGGCGGAACCAGTCGCCCACGTTCCGTAGACCGATCATCGCCATGGCGAGCGCCCATTCCGACACGCCGTAGGACGAGCCATTGGTGGTGTCCACGGTGCGGATGCCGCGCTCCCATGCGGCATCGGTGTCGATGCGCCGCGCGAACCGGTCGCCCTCGAGCTCGCCGATGAACCGGAGGGCGGGACTGGCGTCCATGATCTCGCTCGTGACCCGCGGCGAGCCGTGGCACACGATGAGTGCCTGGGCCCCCTCGATGGCGCCGATGAGCCGCCGATCCTCGTCGGGGTCCGGCGGTGGTGGCTCATCCCAGCTGGTCGGCCGGTCGAACTCCACGAACCGGAAGTCGGCGATGGCCTCGAGGCGCGCCAGGTCGCCGGGGGTGACGTCACGCTCGTGTACCTCGCGGTTGGCCGCAAGGACGACCAGGGGTCGTCGGTGGCTCATGTCGGTGACTCCTCAGGATGGCGGTCCAGCGGTCGGGTCGTCACGCCGGACGGGCTTCGTGGACAGGCGTCCCACGTCAGGGGCGCACCCTAGAATGCAGCGTCACGACACTCCCGCGCATCCTTGGAGGAGCACCCGCGTGAAGATCCTGCTCATCGGCGGTTCGGGCATGGTCGGGACGTTCATCACCCCGTACCTGGCCAGACGGCACGAGCTGCGCGTGCTGGATGTCCGGGCGCCGCTGCACGCGGACCTCGTCGAGTACGTCGAGGGGTCCATCGCCGACCCGGATGCCCTCGACCGGGCCCTCGAGGGCATGGACACGTTCGTCAACATGGTGATGCGCAACCCCGGCGGCGCCAACGAGACCGAGCAGACGGTCGAGGACATCGTCAACAACTACGAGGTCAACACCGTCGGTCTCCATCTGCTCCTGTGGACCGCGCATCGCAAGGGCATCAGGGCAGGCGTCCACATCAGCACCCGGAGCGTCCATTATCAGCGGCGCGGCACGGACGGGCGCGTCGCGCGGTACCAGGCCGAGGAGACGATGGCGCTGGACGCCGGGACGATCTACGGGTTCACGAAGGGTCTCGGCGAGCGCATCTGCCAGTACTTCGCGGAGCACTTCGGCATGCGCATCATCGCGCTCCGCATCACGGGTCCTCGGACGCGCGAGGCGTTCCTCGCGGAGCGGCGCGTGCCCATCCACCCGGAGCTGTATGTCATGGACGAGGAGGACCTCGCGGATGCCGTGTTGGCCGCGCTCGAGGTGGTCCAGGTCGGCTCGGGTCGGTTCGACGCGATCCTCATCGCCGCGGACGAGCACGAGGTCGACCACAACCTGACCAAGGCGAAGGCCCTGCTGGGCTGGTCGCCGAAGGGTCAGCGCCTGCTCCTGGACTGATCGACACACGTGGCTGGCAGACGTGCGATCGGTCGAGCCATGTGGCCTGGGTCCGTGTCGCGCGGACCCGCTCAGTACGGCACCTCCGTGTGGTACCTTCCCGCGCATGATCACCGCGGTCAT
>DAOTUX010000136.1:0-6884 GCA_034436475.1 Chloroflexota bacterium
AGCTTCGAGCAGGCGGAATCGCTCACCGAGACGCTCCAGCGCGGAGGGGTCGTGCCCAGGTTCTTCGGGGCGTCGCATCCGCTCGCGGGCCACATCCGGGTCACCGTCCGTGGTGTCGAGCAGGACGACCGCCTCGTCGCGCTGGCCCGGGCCTGGAAGGAGGCCTCGGCATGAGCTCGACCGCACCTCGCACCGCGACGCGCTCCCGGACCACCAGCGAGACCGACATCGAGGTCGTCGTGGACCTGGATGGCACGGGGGCCACCGACGTCCAGACGGGCGTGGGCTTCTACGACCACCTGCTCACGTCATTCGGGCATCACGCGCTCATCGACCTCCGGGTCAGGGCCACCGGTGACCTCCACATCGACGAGCACCACACGGTCGAGGACGTGGCGCTCGTCCTGGGCGATGCGATCTCGGGCGCCCTGGGTGACCGTGCCGGCATCACCCGGTTCGGGGACGCCCGCGTGCCCATGGACGACGCGCTCGCGGTCGTGGCCCTTGACCTGTCTGGCCGGCCGTATGCCGTGCTCGACCTCGCGTTCGTGGGCGAGCGGGTGGGCCAGCTGTCGACCCAGAACATCCCGCATGTCCTGGAATCGCTGGCGCGCACCCTGGGCGCGAACCTGCACGTGTCAGCGACCGGGCGCAACGACCACCACATCGCCGAGGCCACGTTCAAGGCGCTCGCGCGTTCGCTCCGGGCGGCCGTCGCGATCGACCCGCGTCGCGCGGGTGTCGCGTCCACCAAGGGGTCGCTCGGGTGAGTGGTCGTGTGGTGGTCGTGGACCATGGTGCCGGCAACCTCGTGAGCATCCGCAACGCCCTGACGCTCCTGGGCGTGGCGCCCGTCGTGGGCGCCGTGCCCGGGGACCTGCGTGACGCGGCCATGGTCGTGGTGCCGGGCGTCGGCGCGAGCGGTCCCGCGATGGAACGACTCGACGCCACTGGCATGTCCGACGCCCTCCGAGGCGCGGTCGCCGACGGGACCTGGCTGGTGGGCATCTGCCTCGGGCTCCAGCTCCTGTTCGAGGCGTCCGAGGAGGACGGCGCCCGGATGCTGGGGCTGCTCGAGGGGCCGGTGGTGCCCATTGTGGGCGCCCCGCGCCTGCCCCACATCGGCTGGAACCAACTGGAGCAGGTCCGACCGCACGCGTTGCTCGAGGGCGTTCCGGACGGCGCGCCTGCCTACTTCGTGCACTCGTTCGTGGCACGCCCCGCGGACCCGACCATCGTGGTCACCGAGACCGGGCACGGCAGCCGCTTCCCGAGCATCGTGGCCCGGGACCGCATCATCGGCTTCCAGCCGCATCCCGAGCGCTCGGGTGCCGACGGCCTGCGGCTGCTGCACAACACCCTGGCGATGGCGGGGCTCGTGGCGTGGGAGCCCGCGCCCGCAGGCGTGGGGGCCTGACCGATGCTCCTGCGACGCGTCATCCCGTGCCTCGACGTCAAGGACGGCCGGGTGGTCAAGGGCGTGCGCTTCGTCGACCTCACCGACGAGGGCGACCCGCCCACCCTCGCGGAGCGCCACGCCGCCGAGGGTGCCGACGAGATCGTGTTCCTGGACATCTCCGCGGCACCTGAGGCACGCGGCACGCTCCTGGACATCGTGGAGCGGACCGCCAGGCGCGTGTTCGTGCCGGTCACCGTGGGTGGTGGCGTGCGCACCTCGGACGAGATGCGCGACGTGCTGCGCGCGGGTGCGGACAAGGTAGCGGTCAACACCGCTGCCGTCCGGGACCCTGGGCTGCTGACCGCGTGCGCCCGTCGGTTCGGACGGCAGTGCGTGGTCATCTCGGTGGACGCGCGTGCCGTGCCGGGTGACCCGGGGCGCTGGGAGGTGGTGGTCCAGGGCGGTCGGACCCCCACGGGACTCGATGCCATCGAGTGGATCGGACGCGCCGTGGATCTGGGCGCGGGTGAGGTGCTGCTCACGTCCATCGACCGTGATGGCACCCAGGGTGGCTTTGACCTGCCGCTGCTGCGGGCCGCCGTCGCCGCGGTGGACGTGCCCGTGGTCGCCTCCGGCGGCGCCGGGGAGCCCGCGGACATGGTGGCGGCCATCGTGGAGGGCCACGCGGACGCCGTGCTCGCAGCGTCGATCTTCCATCGGGGCATCCACTCCATCGGCTCGGTCAAGGACGCGCTCGCTGCGGCGGGCGTGCCGGTGCGTCGGACCGGGATCGCGGCGTGAGCGCAGTGGGGGCGGGCGCGCCCCGGGAGCTCGAACCGGCCGCGGTGCGCTACGGGACCGGGGGCCTCGTGGCGGCCATCGCCCAGGATGCCGCGGATGGGCGCGTGCTGATGGTGGCGTGGCAGGACGCGGAGGCCGTCGCGGCTTCGCTGGCCAGCGGGGAGCTCCATCTCCACTCCCGGTCGCGGGGTCGCCTGTGGCGGAAGGGCGAGACGAGCGGCAACGTGCTGCGGGTCCGCTCGGCCGCGCTCGACTGCGACGGGGACGCGATCCTCTGGACGGTGGACCCGGCGGGGCCCGCCTGTCACACCGGCGCGCGCTCCTGCTTCGACGCGACGCCCGGTGCGCCGGTGCCGGAGGGCTTCGCGTGGCTGGAGCGCCTGTGGGCGACCATCGAGGAGCGCGCCGCCACGCGACCCGCGGGCTCCTACACCGCGCGGCTCCTCGAGCGTGGGGTGGACGGGCCGGGTCGCAAGGTCGCGGAGGAGGCGGTCGAGGTGCTCATGGCTGCCAAGGACGATGCGGTGGCGGAGACGAGCGGCGTCCCGGACCGCGACCAGGGCCCGCTGGCGGGCGAGATGGCGGACCTCCTGTATCACCTGCTGGTCCTCGCCGCGGAGCGTGACGTGGCCCCGTCGCGGGTGATCGAGGTGCTCCAGGAGCGGCACGGGTCGTGACGAGGCGCGCCTGAGGGTCGTCCCACGGCGCCACATGTCTGACCGGGGTTGCTGCCGGCATCCGCGCTGCGGCGAGGTCAGGCGCCGAGCGGGTCCACGAGTCGCAGGCCTGGCGGGGACACGAACGCCCGGTCATGCGACCACACCTCGGTCGTGCCGTGATCGACGAGCAACGCCGGCGACGCGCACGGCCGGGGCACCGGGACTGGCCTTGGGTGGCCCGGGGAATCAACAAACGAGTCCTGCGATCGCGAGGCTTCCGACTCCGCGGAGAGGAGGGAGGAGGACGCGGGGCCGGTTCTCGCGATCGCGGTCTCGTCTGATGGGTAGTAAACGGCCTGGGAGCCTCGTGAATCAACCAAGCCGCGGTCGTGACTCGGTATCGACTTCGTAACATGACCGACGAAGACGGTCCGAACGCGCGTCTCAGCGGCCTGTCAGGCGCCGCTCATCCGTCCCGGCGCAGCACCACCAGCCGCTTCCTGCCGGCACGGAGCACGTGGTATCGCCCGGCGACCGGGTCGGGCAGGGCCTGGTCGGGCGCGGCGACGCGCACGCCGTTGACCGACAGGCCGCCCTGCGCGATCTGGCGGCGAGCCTCACCGCGCGACGGGTACAGGCCCGATGCCACGGCCAGCGACAGAGGGTCGCCCCCCTCACCGTCCCAGGCGTGGCCCGCCACCTCGTGGTACAGGACCTCGAGGACGTCGGGGTCCGTGACCGGCTCGGAGGCGAAGGCGGCGGCGGACACCCGCACCTGGCGGTCAGCCTCCTCCACGCCGTGGATGCGCGCGGTCAGGTCGTGCGCGAAGGCGCGCTGGCCGGGTCGGCGCCCCGGGTCGGCCGCCTGCTCGGCGAGGATGGCCTCGATCTCGTCCCGTGGCTTGAGGGTCAGCCGTGTCAGGAGCGTGCCGACGTCCGCGTCATTGACGTTGAGCCAGTACTGGTAGAAGGCGTACGGGGACGTGATGTCCGGGTCGAGCATGATCGACCCCGCCTCGGTCTTGCCCATCTTGCGCCCGTCCGCGGTCAGCAGCAGTGGCTGGCTGATGCCATGTGCTGTCTCCCCAGTGGCGCGCCGGATGAGCGAGATGCCCGCGGTGATGTTGCCCCACTGGTCGGCGCCGCCCATCTGCATCTCCACGCCCGCGACGCGGTACAGCTGGAGGAAGTCGGCGGCCTGGAGGGTCATGTAGCTGAACTCGGTGAAGGACAGGCCGCTGCCGAGCCGCAGCTGCACCGAGTCCTTCTCGAGCATCGAGGCGATGGTGAAGTGCTTGCCGATGTCACGCAGGTAGTCCAGCAGGCCCCAGGTCGCAAGCCACTCCCGGTTGTCGACCATGCGTGCCTGCGTGGGGCCGTCGGAGAAGTCGAGGAAGCGCTCCAGCTGGCGCCGGATGGCGGCTGCGTTGGCGTCGACCTGCTCGGTCGTCAGGAGCACCCGCTCGGCGCTCTTGCCCGACGGGTCCCCGATCATGCCGGTGCCACCGCCCACGACGGCGACGGGTCGCCCTCCGTGTCGTTGGAGGTGGACGAGGGCCATGAGGGGGACGAGGTGGCCCACATGGAGCGAGGGGCCGCTGGCATCGAAGCCGACATAGGCCGCGACGGGGCCCTTGGCCAGTCGCTCGTCGAGACCCTCGGAGCGGTCCTGCACCAGGCCGCGCCATGAGAGCTCGGCAAGGAAGTCGATCATGGACCCTATGCTAGAGTCCGGGCGCGATGCAGTCCCGCCAGCCGCCGCGATCGGGCGGCCCCGGATCCCAGGCTCCGCCACCGGGCTACCAGGGACCGCCGCCGGGCTACCAGGGACCGCCACCGGGCTACCAGGCGCCCGCGCCAGGCTATCCCCAGCCCCAGGGTGTCGACCCGCGTGCGTGGTCGGGCGCACCACCGGGTCCCGGGGTCCCACCGCGGCGCCCCCGCCCAAGCTCGGCCAGGCGGCTCCTCACGGTGGGGCTGCCGGCGCTGCTCTACGGGGCGATGGCCACCGTCGCGGTGGTCGCGCTCCTGGGCGGCCTGGGCCTGTTCATGTCCTGGACCGCGCGCCTCACCGACTATCCGCCCTCGCGACTGACCTCGATCCCGGTGAGCCAGGAGTCGATCATCTACGACCGCAACCGCGTCGTGCTCGCCCGGTTCTCGCCCGGGGAGCGGCGTCAGGTCGCACGCTTCGATCAGCTGCCGCCCATCCTGATCGACGCCACCACCGCGGTCGAGGACCGGACCTTCTGGACCAACACCGGCTTCGACCCGCTGGGCATCGTGTCCGCCGCCATCGACTCCCTGCGCGGCCGGGCACGGGGCGCCTCGACCGTCACCCAGCAGCTGGTCCGGGCGCGCCTGCTGCCCGATGACGTGCTGGCCGGGCGACTCGCCGAGCGCAAGATCCTCGAGCTCATCCAGTCCGTGCGCCTGACCGAGGCCTTCCCGGGCGAGGCCGGCAAGCGCGAGATCATCACCGCCTACCTCAACCAGAACTTCTACGGCAACAACAGCTACGGGGTGCGGACGGCCGCGCGCACCTACTTCGGCATCACCGACATGTCGGAGCTGACCCTCGCGCAGGCGGCCATCCTGGCGGGGATCCCGCAGGCGCCCGGCGCGTTCGACCTGGTGCGCAACGCCGAGGAGGCGGACCCCGGTGACCCGCGCTGCCCCGACCGGGAGCGGGGCTGTCTCATCGTGCCATCCGATGCGCCCGTGGTCCAGCGACGGGACTACATCCTGCGACTCCTCGCCGACGACCCCTCGAGAAGGGTCCTGTCCGGCGGGCGGTACGGCACCGGGGACTTCCTCCGCGCGATGGAGGAGCCGGTGGTGCTGGTGGACCAGACGCCCCGGAACTGGCGCGCGCCCCATTTCGTGTGGCTGGCCATGGACGAGGTCCGCTCCCGGCTGTGCCCCGAGGACGTCGAGACGTGCGCCGCCTGGGAGCAGGGCGGCCTGCGCATCACGACCACGCTCGATTGGACCGTGCAGCGGGTGGCGGAGCGCTGGGTGGCGGTGACAGCGATCGCCCCGCACCAAGCCGACCCACGAGCGTACGCGCGCTCGAAGGGCATCGCCTACCGTCCCTGGATGGCGCGCCTGGAGGACAACGCGATCTTCAACGCGGCCCTCTCCGCGATCGACTACCAGACCGGCGAGATCATCGCCTACGTGGGCTCCGCCGACTACTACGGCAAGCGCAAGGGCCGGAAGTTCCAGCCCAAGTTCGACGTCCTGTCCGATGGCTTCCGACAACCCGGCTCGGCGTTCAAGCCCTTCAACTACGCCGTGGCCATCGATGACGAGAAGCTGACCGCGTCCTCGATGCTCATGGACGTCACCACCGACTTCGGTGACGGGTACGTGCCCACCGACTTCGACCAGCTCGAGCGGGGGCCCCTGCGCGCGCGTCTGGCGCTCCAGTTCTCGCTCAACATCCCGGCGGTCAAGGTCGCCCTCATCAACGGCATCCGGCACCTGTACGAGCGGGCGGAGGAGTTCGGGCTCGACTTCCAGGTCTCAGTGCGCAACGCCGGGCCGTCGATGGCCCTGGGCACGCTGGAGGTGCGCCCACTCGACCTCACGACGGCGTACGCCACGATCGCGAACCGCGGCCGACGCCTCGGGCACGCGTCGGTCCTGACGGTCAAGGACGCCCAGGGCAACGAGGTGCTGCCGCCCTACGAGGTGCCCGACGGGGAGCGGGTGATCTCACCCGCCGCCGCCTATGTCGTGACCGACATCCTCGCGGGCAACACGGACCCCCAGGAGAACCCGGTCTGGGGGACCATGCGCATCACGGACTCCAGCGGTCGCCGACGTCCCGCCACCCTTAAGACCGGCACCAACAACGACGCCAAGGACCTCTCCGCGTACGGCTACATCGCGCCGCCCACCCGTGCCGGTCGACGCGACGGCGAGTACGCGTTGGCGCTGGGGGTCTGGATGGGCAACAGCGACGCGAGCCCGGTGAGCGGCACCGGTGACGCGGTGTTCTCGCTCGATGCCGCCGCGCC
>DAOTUX010000137.1:0-22539 GCA_034436475.1 Chloroflexota bacterium
CGACGCGGCCGTGGTGCTGTCGCGGGCCGCGCATCGTGCGCCGGACCAGGCGGCCATCGTCGAGGTGACGCTCTTGGTGGACGGCAGGCCGCTTCGTGCGGTGGCCCGTGCCGCGAGCCACCGTGCCGCTGCCGACCAGGTCGTCGATCGTCTCGAGCGCCAGGTGGTCGATCTGAAGGAGAGGCGCGCCCGGCCACTGGAACGTCGCTCCGCGGCCGAGGCCGTGCCCATCGATGCGCGCGAGCGGCACGCGGACCTGACGAGCCCCGACATCGAGGTCGAGTTGCCCAGCATCGTCAAGGTCAAGCGCTTCGCGATCGAGCCGATGTTCGAGGAGGATGCGGTGGCCCGGATGAAGGAGCTCGGCCACGACTTCTTCGTCTTCGTCAACGCGGAGAGCGAGCGGACCGCCGTGCTATATCGGCGTCGCGATGGCGACTACGGGCTCATCGAGCCGAACGTGGTGGGGCGCTACTCCCGGGGACTCGCCGACGAGTCAGGTGTGGCTGGGTCCGCCGCGTCCGGGTCCGCCGGGCGATCGGTCACACACCGGCGTTGACTGGGGCGCCGGTGCCCACAGGTGGCGGCGCTCGGCCATCGGGAACCATCGACACTGTGGCCACGGATCGAGCCCGTGGTGCGCGTCACCGGGCATGGTGGTGCGCGCGTGCACATCCTCGGTTCGACACCAGAGCCCGTCGCACCACACCGGACGCGACATATCCGCTGCACCTGTCGGCACGCGTGGCGCAGTACCTCTCGCCCATATCGGTCAACAGTACGGACGGCGATGATGGCCGGGCCGTCCCACCCCCGGTGACACGGACCAGGACGGCGGTCGGTGCCCATTCCGTCGTCAGAGTCTTGTTGGATCGGGAGTCAGATGAGCGTCCAGAACGGCCGCGCGTTCAACGATTGGCTGCGTGCCCAGCTGAAGGCAAAGAAGATGTCGCAGCGCCAGCTGGCCCAGCAGTCAGGCGTCGACCACTCCACCATCTCGCGCCTGGTCCGAGGTGACCGGACCCCCTCCCTGGGGACGGCGACCAAGCTGGCGCGCGGTCTGCGCGAGCTTCGCGACGAGGGCGACACCCCCGGCTACTTCGGGGTCATGGCCGCCGGGACCAGCCACCCCACGGCTCGCGTCGAGTACGCCCTGCGCGCCGACGAGATGCTCAACGAGCCGCAGGTTCGCCAGGTCATGGAGTACTACCTCGCGCTGCGGATGCGCCGCCTCGCCGTCCGCCAGCCCTCGCAGAACGCATCCGTCCGGGCGGTCGGCATGCTCAAGCGGAACTAGCGCTCGTCGCCCCGAACCGACGCTCCTCGGCCGCCCGGGCGGCCACCATCAGGAATGCATCACCACGAACGACCGGCCCAGCCCAGCGGCCGGTCGTTCCCTGTCCCCGCCCGCAGGCGGGGAGTCGCACGGGCTGGGCTATCCTTGGTCATCGGCGGCGGCCGGCAGCGTCACCGAGGTGCGCACGCCGGTCGTGGCGTCTCCGGCGCCACCCGCGATCATCTGGGGATCACCGCGCGTCTTGGACGAGAGGACGTACGCGATCCCACCCACCACGATCACCGACAGCACGCTGATCGCGCGGTCCACGAGCGTGATGGCCACCGCCTCGGTCTGGGGGACGTGGTACACGGCTGTCAGCACGAACACCATCGCACCGTCGGCCAAGCCGAGGCCTGCGGGCGTGAACGGCACCGCCGTGAGCAGCGAGGCGATGAGCGCGATGAAGAACGCCCCACTGATGCCGATCTGGACATGGAACGGCATCGCCTCGATGACGAACAGCAGACGCAGCGCCTCCGTCGTCCAGATCAGCCCGGTCACGAGCGCGACCACGGCCACGGTCCGTCGATCGATGCCGAACATCCCCTCCTCGAACAGGTCGTAGAGCTCCACGACCCGCCTGGGTACCGGCAGGCGCACCAGGATGCGGCGCCCGAAGTTGCGCACCAGGAACAGCCCGATCACCAGCGCGGCCAGGACGATGAGACCGAAGCCGAAGATGAGGCGCACCGGGTCCGACATCCCGTCCCGGAAGCTCCAGAACCCCGCCGCAAGACCAAGCGTCGCGATGGCGATGAGATCGAACATCCGCTCGATGAACACGGTGCCGAACGTCGTGCTCAGCGAGATGCCGGTGTTGATGCGCAGCAGGTAGGCTCGATAGACGTCGCCCAGCTTGGCCGGCACGAGGCAGTTCACGAGCCAACTGATGAGGATGATCTCCGTGGAGTCGCGCACCTTGAGCGGGTACCCGGCGCCGCGCACGAGGAGGGCCCAGCGGTAGCCGCGGAGCGGGAACCCCGCATAGTAGATAGCGAGCGCCGCCAACAGCCACCAGGGGTTGGCCTCGGACAAGTACTTCGCGAGCTGGTCCAGCTTGAAGCCGGGCAGCGCGGCGAGCACGAGGACCACGACCACGATGGGCAGGACGATGGAGATGATGGTGCGTGGCGAGCGCAGCCGACGCGACAGCGGGACCGCGCCCTCCTCCACGTCCTCGTTGACACCTGGGAGGTCGAGACGCTCCGCGGCCGCGATCTCCTCCGCGGAGATGGCACTGAGGTCCGGATGGGCCATCTGCTGCAGGAGCGAAGGATGGCTGGCTGACCGCATGGACGGCGCGGGCGGCACCGGCACGTCCTCGGCGGGCGGCACCGGCACGTCCTGGGTGGACGGCTCGCGCGGCTCGGTCACGGCTTGACCGCGCTCGTGGGTCCGGTCATGCGGGGCACGATACGGCCATTCCCCCGCAGCCGCTGGATCGCCTTCGCCATGGGGGTCCAGGCCCGGACCAGGTACGAGGCGCGGCCCGTGACGAGCGTGGCGCCCGTGAGGGCCGCCAGGAGGCTCGCCGCATCGTGGACGGGTCCGTCCACCACCGTCTGGGCCACGCCCAGCTCCATCACCGAGTGGGCATCGGATGCGGCGACTCCGGGCAGGCCATGGCGCTCGGCGAATGCCGCGGCCCGCGCGTTCGCCGATCCGATCGCGCGGGCGTTGTGGGTCTCGACGTAGTCGATGATGGACGCGAGGCCATCTGGGCCGTGCCCGTCATCCGCTGCCCGGGCGCCACCCGAGTGCCGGAAGCCGTCGAAGGGATGCGGCAGTCCGACGATGCCGCCTTGGCCATGGATGGCCGCCGCGGTCTCCGCGGCTGAGAGACCGGGCGGCACCACCCGCTCCAGGAACAGGCCGATGAGGTCGCCGTCAGCACTCCTCACCTCCTCGCCCACGATGACCAGGAGGTCGTCGCCCGCGAGGTCCCGGGCGCGCAGCGCGCCATCGATCCGCTCGTGATCGGTGATGGCGAGATGCGTGAGCCCGATCCGCCGCGCCTTCGCGATGAGCTTGTGGGGCGGGGCGAGCGAGTCGAACGAGGCGGAGCTGTGGCAATGCAGGTCCAGGAAGGAGCGCCCAGCGACGGACACGCTCAGACCCGCTGGACGAGCGACTTGCGGAAGAAGTCGAAGTGCTCGAGGGCGAGACCTGTCCCCAGGGCCACGCAGTTCAGTGCGTTCTCCGCCACATGGCACGGGACGCCTGTCACCTGAGTGAGCAGCTTGTCGATGTTGCGCAGCAGCGCACCGCCGCCGGACATGACCATCCCTTTGTCGATGATGTCCGACGACAACTCGGGCGGCGTCTCCTCGAGCACCTGTCGGACCGAGGCGACCACCTGCTGGAGCGGCTGCTCGAGCGCCTCCATGACCTCGGAGCTGGTGAGCGGGATCGTCCGGGGCAGGCCTGCGATGAGATCCCGGCCCCGCACCTCCATGTGCAGCTCCCGGTCCAGGGGCAGGGCGGTGCCGATGGCGATCTTGACCTCCTCCGCCGTCCGCTCCCCGACCATCAGGTTGTACTTCTTGCGGATGTACGAGGCGATGGTCTCGTCGAAGCGGTTGCCACCCACGCGCACCGAGCGGCTGACCACGATGCCGCCGAGTGCGATGACCGCGATCTCGCTCGTACCGCCCCCGATGTCGATGATGAGGTTGCCCGAGGGCCCGGAGATGGGCACGTTGGCACCGATGGCGGCCGCCAATGGCTCCTCGATGAGGTATGCCTCTCGGGCACCGGCCTTGATGGCCGCGTCACGCACGGCCCGCTTCTCCACGCTCGTGACGCCAGAGGGGACGCTGATCATGACATCCGGCTTGGTGAACGAGCGGCCGGCCTTGCGGATGAAGTAGCGGAGCATCGCCTCGGTGATGACGTAGTCCGCGATGACGCCGTCCTTCATGGGCCGGATCGCCGTGATGTTGCCGGGCGTCCGACCGATCATCTCGCGGGCGTCCTCGCCCACGGCCACAATCATGTTGTCCTCGCTCACCGCGACCACCGATGGCTCGCGGATGACCACGCCCCGGCCCTTGACGTAGACGAGGACGTTGGCTGTCCCGAGGTCGATGCCGATCTTCACGGGGCGGCCGGCGGCGCGGGGCTGGCAACGGGTTCGGGCGACACGGACGACGGACCTTCCGAGAGCACCTCGATGCTGGCGCCCAGCTCGAGGAACTTGCCCTCGATGTTCTCATACCCCCGCCGGACCTGGTGCGCGCCATGAATCACGCTCTCGCCCTTCGCTGCGAGCGCGGCGAGCATGAGCGAGGCACCGGCACGGAGGTCGCTCATCTCCACCTCCGCACCCCGAAGCGGGGAGGGCCCACGGAGCAGCGCATGATGAGGGTCGGTGATGTCCACGGCCGCACCCATCCGGCGCAGCTCATCCATCCATTCAAGGCGGTCCTCGAAGATCGTCTCGTGGATGCGACTCGTGCCATGCGCCTGGGTCAGCAGCACGGCGGTCGGTGGCTGGAGGTCCGTGGCGAGGCCGGGGTAGGGTGCGGTCGTGATGTCGGCGGCCCGCAGGCGCTCGGGGTCACCGGCTCTGACCGCCAACCGGTCCCCGTCACCAGTCACGTCCACGCCCACGCCCCCGAGCACATCGATGAACGCTCCGAGGTGCGCCGATGGGGCACCCGTGAGTGTCACCTCGCCGCCCGTGACCGCAGCTGCCACCACGAACGTGCCGGCCTCGATACGGTCGGCGACCACTCGGTGCTCCGCCCCCCGCAGCCTGCGCCGACCCTCCACCTCGATGGTGTCGGGCGCGGTTCGCTCCACCTCCGCGCCCATCTGGCGCAGGAACTCGATGAGGTCGTCCACCTCGGGCTCGCGCGCGGCGGGGTGGATCGTGGTGTGGCCATCCGCGAGGGTCGCGGCGAGCAGGGCGTTCTCGGTGCCCATCACGGTCACACCCGGGAACCCCACCCGCGCGCCACGCAGCCGCCCCGGCGAGCGAGCGAAGTAGTAGCCGTTCCGGTAGTCGATCTCGGCGCCCAACGCGCGCATCGCGTCCACGTGCAGGTTGACCGGTCGTCGCCCGATCCGGTCGCCACCGGGGTTGCTGATGATCACGCGCCCGAAGCGGGCGAGGAGGGGCCCCAAGAGGATGAAGCTGGCGCGCATCTTCGCGGCAGCCTCGAGCGGCACGAACAGCCAGTCGACATCTCCTGCGGCCACCTCGTACGTGTTCGGCGCCGGGTGGTCGACCACGATGCCCAGGTCGCCCAGCACCTCGACCAGGACGGCCACATCCGCGATCTCGGGCACGTTCGTGAAGCGACACCGTTCGCCGGTGAGAGTGGCGGCTGCGAGCAGTTTGAGCGCCGCGTTCTTGGAGCCGCTCACGGGCACCGTACCGGACAGGGGGCGCCCGCCCTCGATGCGGAACGCCTCGCGCTGGACGGGGGGTGCCTGGTACTCCCAGTGAAACGGGCGTGCGTCGGCCATCATGACGACCGGGGGCATCGGCGAGGCACGGCGCATCGCCTCGCGGACGAGACGCGAGCGGACATCGGCGGCACCGGGCTCAAGGGTCGCCCTACGGCCGCTGCCGTGGGCCCTCCCGGCGCCTCCGCTCCGCGACCCGGATCCGGAGCAGTGCGCGCTCCATCGCGGCTCGCGCGCGTGCGAGGTCAGCGGGTTCGTGGAAGCCCTCCGCGAGTGCCCGCTCGGCGTCCCGGCGCGCCTTCTCGGCCGCCTCGAGGTCGATCTCTGACGCGAGGTCCGCCGTCTCGGCCATGACCACGACCTTGTCCGGACGGACCTGGATGAAGCCGCCCGCGATGGCGAAGTACTCCTCCTGTCCGCCGGTCCGGATGCGCAACTCGCCCACCCCCAGCGTGGTCAGGAGCGGCGCATGGTGAGGCAGCACGCCCAACTCGCCCTCGATCCCCGGGCATATGACCGCGTCGACGTCACCCTCGTAGGCGAGTCGCTCGGGTGTCACGATCTCCAGGTGGAGGGGCATCGTCAGGAGGCCAGCTTCGCCGCGTTCTCGCGGACCTCGTCGAGGGTGCCGGCGAGGAAGAATGCCTGCTCTGGCAGGTCATCCGCCTTGCCGTCCAGGATCTCCCGGAACGAGGCCACGGTGTCCTTGATGGGCACGTAACGGCCGGCGCGACCCGTGAACACCTCGGCCACGAAGAAGGGCTGGCTCATGAACCGCTGCAGGCGACGGGCGCGGGCCACGACCGCCTTGTCCTCCTCGGACAGCTCGTCGATGCCCAGGATGGCGATGATGTCCTGGAGGTCGCGGTAGCGCTGGAGCAGGCGCTTGACCTCCTGGGCGACCTCGTAGTGCTCCTGCCCCACGACGAGCGGGTCCAGCACCCGCGAGGTCGAGGTGAGCGGGTCCACCGCGGGGTAGATGCCCAGCTCGGTCAGGTACCGCTCCAGGCGGATGGTGGAGTCGAGGTGGCCGAACGCGGTCGCGGGTGCGGGGTCCGTGTAGTCGTCCGCCGGCACATAGACGGCTTGGAGCGAGGTGATCGACCCGGTCTTGGTCGACGTGATGCGCTCTTGGAGGCTGGCCATCTCCGTGGCGAGGTTCGGCTGGTAGCCCACCGCCGAGGGCATCCGCCCGAGCAGTGCCGACACCTCCGACCCGGCCTGGGTGAACCGGAAGATGTTGTCGATGAACAGGAGCACGTCACGGCCCTCGTCCCGGAAGTACTCCGCGAAGGTGAGGCCTGTCAACGCGACCCGCAGCCGCGCGCCGGGCGGCTCGTTCATCTGGCCGAAGGCCATCACGGTCTTGGAGATGACGCCCGACTCGATCATCTCGTGCAGCAGGTCGTTGCCTTCGCGGGAGCGCTCGCCGACACCCGCGAACACGGAGTATCCGCCGTGCTCCTGGGCCACGTTGCGGATGAGCTCCTGGATGATGACCGTCTTGCCCACGCCGGCGCCACCGAAGATGCCCACCTTGCCACCCTTGGCGAAGGGTGCGATCAGGTCGATGACCTTGATGCCGGTCTCGAACACCTCGACCTGGGTGGTCTGGTCCTCGAAGGAGGGAGCGTCGCGATGGATCGGATAGCGCGTCTCGGCCTCGACTGCGCCCTGACCGTCGATGGGCTCGCCGAGGACGTTGAACACACGACCGAGGGTGTTGGGTCCGACCGGCACGGAGATGGGCGCACCCGTATCCACCGCGTCGATGCCCCGGGCAAGGCCGTCCGTGGCCGTCATGGCCACCGTTCGCACCCAGTTGTTGCCCAGGTGCTGCTGGACCTCGCACGTGACGTCGCCAGCGGGCGAGCGCAGGACGACTGCGTTGTAGATGGCTGGCAGACGGCCAGCCGGGAACTCGATGTCCACGACCGGTCCGGTGATGGCGATGACGCGTCCCACGGACGCGGCGGGTGCTTCGGCGACAGCCATGTCAGGTGATCCTCCGATGTCGGGTGCGCGTCAGGACGAGCTGGCGCCGGTGGCGATCTCGATCATCTCGCGGGTGATGTTGGCCTGGCGGACCTTGTTGTAGGTGAGCGTGAGGTCCTCGATGAGCTCCTGGGCGTTGTCGGTCGCGGAGCGCATCGCGACCATCTTCGCCGACCACTCGCTGGCGGTCAGTTCCAGGACCGCCTGGAACAGGCGCGTGGCGACGTAGCGCGGCAGCAGCTGCTGGAGCACCGAGGCGGCGCTGGGCTCGAAGATGAACTGGCGCCCCGGGATGCCCTCGGTGTCCTCCGTGGGCTCGATGGGCAACAGGGACTCCATGGTGGGTCGCTGGACAAGGGTGGACACGAACGTGGGGTGGATGAGATCCACCCGGGCGAAGGCGCCAGCCAGGTAGTCATCGGTCACGAGCCGGGCCAGTGGCAGGACATCGGCGAACGTCGGTCGGTCACCGTATCCCTCGAAGGCCGCAGTGACGGGCACGCCCGCCCGACGCATCGCCAGGTTGCCCTTGCGACCCACCGTGACGACCCGCAGGTCACCGGTGCTCTCGGCGATCACCCGGGCCGCGTAGCGCACCGTGTTGGTGTTGAGCGATCCGGCAAGGCCCCGATCGGTCGTGAACAGGACGATGAGGCGAGCGCCCCCCTCTGGATGCGCCAGGAGGGGGTGCTCCTCGCCCGACAGGACCGATGCGACGTCCGAGAGCACCTCGTCCAGCTTGTCGCGGTACGGGCGCGACTGGAGCGTTGCGTCCTGGGCGCGCTTGAGCTTCGACGCAGCCACGAACTGCATCGCTCGCGTGATCTGCTTGATGTTCCGGACCGAGCCGATGCGGCGTCGGATCTCGCGCTGGCTGGGCACGAGCGGGTCGGTGCCTCCTGTGTGTGTCCCGTGAGCGGGCCGGGCGGCTCGATGGGCCGGGCCGGTCCGTCAGGCGGTGAACGTCTCCTTGAAGTCGGCCGCGGCGTCCTTGAGACCGGCGACGATCTCGTCGGTGAGCTCCGGCTTGGCGGCGAGCGTGGTCAGGATGTCCGGATGCTCGCTCTCGAGGAACCGGTAGAAGCGCTGCTCGAAGTCCTTGATGCGCGCTGTGGGAACGTCGTCCAGGTACCCGTTGGTGACCACCCACAGGATGGCGACCTGCTTCTCCACGGAGAGGGGCTGATACTGGGGCTGCTTGGTGACCTCGGAGATCTTCTCGCCCCGGGTCAGCTGGTCGCGTGTGGCCTTGTCCAGGTCCGACGCGAACTGCGCGAACGCGGCCAGCTCCCGGTACTGGGCGAGGTCCAGCTTGAGGGGCCCCGCCACCTTGCGCATCGCCTTGGTCTGGGCCGCCGAGCCCACGCGGGACACCGAGATGCCCACGTTGAGGGCCGGCCGCTGACCCGCGTTGAACAGGTCCGTCTCCAGGAACAGCTGGCCATCGGTGATGGAGATGACGTTGGTGGGGATGTACGCCGACACGTCACCCGCCTGGGTCTCGATGATGGGCAGGGCGGTGAGCGAGCCACCGCCGTTCTCCTCGTTGAGACGTGCTGCGCGCTCGAGCAGCCGGCTGTGCAGGTAGAACACGTCGCCTGGGTAGGCCTCCCGGCCGGGCGGCCTGCGCAGCAGCAGCGACATCTCCCGGTACGCCCAGGCGTGCTTGGTCAGGTCGTCATAGACGCACAGCGCGTCCTTGACCTGGACCCCATCGACCTGGACCCCATGCTCCATGACCTCCTCGCCCATGGCCGCGCCGGCATACGGGGCGAGGTACTGGAGCGGGGCAGGGTCCTCTGCTCCCGCCACGACGACGATCGTGTGGGCCATCGCGCCGTGCTGCTCGAGCACCGCGACCACCTTCGCCACCGTGGACAGCTTCTGCCCGATGGCGACGTAGACGCAGACGACGCCCTTCCCCTTCTGGTTGATGATGGTGTCCACGGCCACCGCCGTCTTGCCGGTCTGGCGGTCGCCAATGATCAGCTCGCGCTGGCCACGGCCGATGGGGATGAGCGCGTCGATGGCCTTGATGCCGGTCTGGACCGGCGTGTCCACCGACTTGCGCGTGATGACACCGGGCGCCACGCGCTCGACGGGTCGGGTCGCGGTCGCCGCGATGGGTCCCTTGTCGTCCAGCGGGCGGCCCAGCGGGTCCACGACCCGCCCGACGAGGGCTGACCCCACAGGCACCTCCACGATGGTGCCGGTCGTCTTGACCGTGTCACCCTCGCGGACCTGGGTGTAGTCACCCAGGATCACGGCGCCGACGGTCTCCTCCTCGAGGTTGAGGGCCATGCCGCGGACGCCGTTGGGGAACTCCAGCAGCTCGGACGCCAGGGCGCCGTCAAGGCCGTAGATCGTGGCGATGCCGTCGCCGACGGCCACGACCGTGCCCACTGAGCGGTTCTCGACGCCGCCGTCGAAGCCCTCGATGGCGGACCTGATGATCTCGGTGATGTCGTCGGAGCGGATGGCCATCGGTGGGGTCCCCTTGGGTGGCGTGGAGCCGTATCAGCGTTGATTGAAGGTCAGACGACGCCGGATGTCAGCCGGGCGCGGAGACGCTCCAGGCGCCCGCGGACACTGCCGTCGATGAGTCGATCGCCCATGCGCACCAGGACACCGCCCAGCAGCGACGGGTCCACCTGGCGCTCGATCTCGACCTGGCCGCCGGTCATCGCGACGAGCCTCTCGCGCACCGCATCGCTCTCCGCGTCGGACAGGGGTGCGGCGCTCGTCACGACGGCGTGGGTGATCCCTTGGCGCTGCTCCCACAGGCGCCGCAGCTCGGCGGCCACTCTGGGCAGGAGCTCGATTCGTCCGCGGCGAACGAGGAGCAGCACGAGGTTCCGGGGCGCCCCCATCACCCGATCGCCCAGGATGGTCTCGGCGACCCGCCGCCGGTCATCGAACGGGATGGCCGGATCGGCGAGCACCCGCATGACCTGCGCGTCGGAGAGCCGTGTCGCAGCCGTCTCCAGTGCGCCGACCCATGCTCCGAGGCTGTCATCCCGCTCCGCGAGGGAGAGGGCTGCCTCGGCGTATCGCCTGGCCGTGCTGCGTAGCGTCGCCATGCCAAGCCCGCCTAGTTGCGGCCCGCGGCTTCCGGACCAGGTCCTGCGACCTGGGTCAGGAAGTCGTTGACGAGCCGGCGCTCGCGGTCGCTGCTCATGGTCTCGCCCACCACCCGACCGGCGGCGCGCAGCGCCAGGTCGGCGACCTGCGCGCGCACCTCGCCGAGGGCACGCAGGCGCTCGGCGTCGATCTCGCCGACCGCCTGGGCACGCAGGCGCTCGACCTCGGCGCGGGTCTCGGCGACCCCCTGCTCCCGAGCCTCGTCGGCGGTGCGCTGGGCCCGGACGATGATGTCGTTGGCCTCCCGGCGTGCCTCGGCCAGGATCGCCTGACGCTGCTCCTGGGCGGCCTCTCGCTCGCTCCGGGCCGTGTCGGCGTCCCGGAGACCCTGCTCGATGCGCTCGCGGCGCGCGTGCAGCTGCCCAGCCACCGGCTTGAGCGCCAGCTTCCAGGCGAGCAGGAGGAACACGAGGAAGTTGAGGGCGCTGACGACGATCCAGAACAGGTTGATCTGGAACCCCGCCGCCTCCTCGTGTCCTCCTTCGGCAGCGAACAGCAGCCCGTCACGGGTCAAGCCCGCGGCGACCGCGAACAGGTCCACGATGCGATCCCGCGGGCCCTAGGCCGGCTGGATGAAGATGGCGAGCAGACCCACCACCACCGCGAGCACGCCAAGGCCTTCGGCGAACGCGGCGAGGATGATGGCCAGGCCACGGATCTGACCGGCTGCGTCGGGGTTCCGGCCGATCGCGGCCGCCGACATGCCACCGAGGATGCCGATGCCGATGCCGGGACCGAGGACGCCCAGTGCGGCGAGTCCGGCGCCGAGGTATTCCATGTACGAGTTCCCTCCTTGGGATGGGCCCGGGCGGCGCCCGGGGCCTGTGGCCTGTGGTGGTGGCGGCTAGTGGGCCGCAGCGGGAAGTGGGTGGGTGGCGTCGTGGACGGCCTCCATGCCCTCGTGGCCCAGCTCGCCCTCCTCGTGTTCGTGGGACTCGACCGCGGCGATGAGGAACATCAGGGTGAGCGTGCTGAAGATCAGGGCCTGGACGAAGTTGAGCATCACCTCAAGGCCGTACAGGGCCACGGGCAGGACCGCCACGGTGAGCGCGGTGACCACGCCCAGAGCGACCTCACCGCCGTAGATGTTGCCAAAGAGTCGCATGGACAGGGTGAGCGGCTTGACGAACTCGAGCATCAGCTCCACGAGCCCCACGAACAGGGCGATGACACCCGCGCCGATGCCCTCCTTGAACTCGTACAGCGGGAAGAACTTGCCGGCGTATCCCGCGAACCCGAGACGCCGGAATCCCTCGACGTGGAACGCCACGAACGCGACGAGCGCGAGGCCGATGGTCACGTTGACGTCGCTGGTGGGTGCCCGGAGCCCATCGATGCGGCCCACGATCGGGATGAGCCCGCTCCAGTTGAAGGCGAGGATGAGGATGAAGTAGCACGCGAAGATGGGCACGTAGCGCGCGGCGGCGGTCCCGCCCATGCCGCGAGCGAAGCCCTCGAGGCCCTCCATCGCCCACTCGATGAAGTTCTGCGCAGGGCCCGGCACCATCGATCGCCCCCGCGACAGGAGGATGAGCCCCACGAGCACGATGACCGTCACGATCAGCATCGTGAGGAGGGAGTCCGTGACGCTCACCTGCGCGGTGATCATGGACGTCCCGGCGGGCTCACCGGCGATGACATGCGGCGCGGGCAGGTGCAGCGTGCTCGACACGAAGCAGGAAGGAAACGGGCACTCCGTGCCCGGCTCGGACTTGTTGAGGGGAGGGAACACGATGAACGCCGCGATGTCCAGGACGATGACGATCGGGATGAGGAACCAGAGCACGCTGCGCCGCTTGGCGGGCGCGGGCGTCTGTCCTGCCGGGGCCGCCGCGTCCGACACGGCGAGATCGCTCGTCACGCTGTCTCCATGCGCTTCGGGCACGGCCGGTCAGCCGCTCCCGTCAGTCTCATCCAGTCGCCTCAGGAACCTGGTGATCAGACGATAGTCCGCCACCGCGCCCAGCAAGGCACCACCCAGGAACCCGGCCACGACGAACAGCGGGTTCGTCTGTAGCTGTTCGTCGAGCCAGTGGCCCGCCAGCGCACCGACCATGGTCGTCACGAAGAGGACGAGGCCAATCTCCGTGAAGAGCGCGAAGTAACCGAGCGCTCTCGCTTGACCGTCCATCAGGCGCGGTCAGGGCGCCCGGAGTATATCAGCCCCTGCGCCGTGCGTCCGTTCATGCCGCCCGTCGCTGGGTCATGGGACCGACCGGTTCCCGTGGCCCGTGGTCGCGGTGGCCTGGCTCGTGCTCGAGGGTCCGGGGCCATCGGGCGACCGAGGCGCAGGCGATGGTCCGTCGGGGCCCTCGGGGTAGCTCGACGCGTCGAGCGACGCGTTGGTGTGACGTGTCATCAGGTACAGCACGACCCCCCCCGCGATGACCACGCCCAGGAACGCATACAGCGGACCAGCGCCGCTCGATGACAGCACCAGGCCCGCCAGTCCCAGACAGATGCTCAGGGCGTAGATGAGCAGCACGGCGCCACGGTGGGACAGTCCCAGGTCCAGGAGTCGGTGGTGGAGGTGACCCCGGTCCGGCTCGAACGGCGAGTTGCCCGACATGACCCGCCGGATGATGATCCAGAACGTGTCGATGATGGGCACGCCCAGGATGAGCAGGGCGACCGCGACCTTGGCCGTGCCCAGGATGGACAGGACCGCGAGGGCATAGCCCACGGCCATCACGCCCCCCGTGCCGATGAAGATCCGGGCTGGATGGAAGTTCCAGGGGAGGAACCCCGCGAGGGACCCCGCGAGGACCATGCACAGCAGGCCGACCATGGGGTCCACCGGGGTCACGGTCACGGACACGATGCCAAGCGTCACGGCCGCGATGAGCGAGACGCCGGATGACAGGCCGTCGAGCCCGTCGATCCAGTTGATGGAGTTGATCATGCCCACGATCCAGAGGGCGGTGAGGAGCGCCGGCACAGGGCGCACGAGGACCCCGCCCAGCGTGACTTCGAACAAGCGCAGGAAGTCCAGGTTGGAGTCGCCGAACGCCGGCCCCAGGACCTGGAACGGATTGGCGATGCGCGTGAACAGGACGCCCCCCGCGATCGCGATGGCCGCGAGCGCGACCTGCCAGAGGAGCTGGTGGCGGGCTCTCACCTGTGCCCGGTCATCGATCGCGCCGAGGGCGACCGCGACCACGACGCCCAGGAACAGGACTGTGAGCTGCGAGTCCCGGACGGCGGGCCAGCGCACCACGCCCGCCTCGCGCCCGACCACAACGGCGGCCACGCCCACGCACACGAACGTGGTGCCCACCGCCAGGCCGCCCAGCCGGGCGACCGGCCATCGATGCACCCGCCGGGCGTGGTCCGGGGCGTCGATGGCGCCCACGAGGCGCGCGACGCGCATGGCGACCGGGGTGAGCAGGAAGCTGACCATGACCGCGACACCGAGCGCGACCAGCAGATACGCGAGCTGGCCCGAGGTGATGGCAATCACCCGAGGCCCTCTGGCGACGACGCGCGCGGAGTCGGCGACATGCGACCGGTCAGGGGAGGCCGGGAACCGGGAACCGGGCGCAGATGTCCTGCACCTCGGCATGCACGGATGCGAGTGTGGATGGGTCTGCGCGGCCCTCGATGGCGCGCACGATGAGCTCGCCGACCCGCCGCATCTCGGCGGGCCCGAACCCGCGCGTGGTGACCGCGGGGGATCCCACCCTGATGCCGGACGCAGTGTTGGGCGGTAGCGGGTCGAACGGGATGGCGTTCTTGTTGACCGTGATGCCCACCTCGTCGAGCAGGCGCTCGGCCTCCTTCCCGGTGACGCCCAGGGGGGTCACGTCGACCAGGATCAGGTGGTTGTCCGTGCCCCCGGAGACGAGCGTGGCGCCGCGCTCGGCGAGCGTCATGGCCAGCGCCTGCGCGTTGTCGATGGTCCGTCGCTGGTCCTCGCGGAAGGCCGGTTCGAGGGCAAGACCGAGCGCGACGGCCTTGGCAGCGATGACGTGCATCAGGGGCCCTCCCTGGATGCCCGGGAAGACCGCCTTGTCCAGGGCGGTCGCGAGGCCGGCGCGCGCGAATGCGAGCCCGCCCCGAGGTCCGCGCAGGGTCTTGTGGGTGGTGGTGGTGACCAGGTCCGCGTGCGGGAACGGGCTGGGGTGGAGGCCTGCGGCGACGAGCCCTGCGATGTGCGCCATGTCCACCAGCAGCAGCGCATCCACCGCGTGGGCGATGGTCGCGATGCGCGCGAAGTCGATGATGCGCGGATAGGCACTGGCACCCGCCACGACGAGCCGGGGGCGGACCTCGGCCGCCTGGCGCTCGAGGGCATCGTAGTCGATGCACTGGTCCGTCTCGCGCACGCCGTAGGCGTGCACCTCATAGAGCTTCCCCGAGAAGTTGAGCGCCATGCCGTGCGTCAGGTGTCCGCCATGCGCCAGGTTCATGCCCAGGATCCGGTCACCCGGCGAGAGCACCGAGAAGTACGCCGCCATGTTCGCCTGGGCGCCCGAGTGCGGCTGGACGTTGACATGCTCGGCACCGGGGAAGAGGGCGAGGGCGCGCTCCTGGGCGAGGCGCTCGACGATATCCACGAACTCGCAGCCGCCGTAGTAGCGCTTGCCCGGCAGCCCCTCGGCGTACTTGTTGGTGAGCCAGCTGCCCTGCGCCTCGAGCACCGCGGGCATGACGTAGTTCTCGCTCGCGATGAGCTCGATCTTCCAGCGCTGTCGCTCGCCCTCGCGCGCGATCGCATCCCAAACCTCGGGATCGACCTGGGCCAGCCGCTGGGCGGCAACCTCCGGGCTGGCGCTGATGGTCATCGGGGCTACCCTCCTGGGTAACGGCGCGGTGCTGGCATCGTGGAGTGTACCCGGGCCGCAGGTGCATGCCCGCTCGGGCTCAGCCCATGGCAGCCTCCAGGGCCACCCTGTCGATGGCTCCCACCCGCAGCACCTCGATGGGCCCCGTGGCAGGCACCGCGACCACGCTCGATGCCCGCCCGCCCCGGACCGGGCCATCGTCGATCACCAGCGACGCCGCGTCGCCCACCGCGACCAGCAGCTCGGGAACCGCGAGCGCATCGGGCTCGCCCGCCCGGTTCGCGGAACTCACAGCGAGCGGACCCAGACGTCGCGCCAGGGCGCGCGGCACCGGGTGGTCGGGCACTCGGACGCCCAGGGTGGTGCGTCCACCGGTGAGCAGGTCGGGCAGCGCCACGCCGTCGCGGACCGGGAGGACGAGGGTCAGGGGGCCGGGCCAGAAGCGCTCCGCGAGACGGATGGCGGTGGTCGGCACGATCACCACGCCCGTCAGCTGGTCCAGACCGTCGGCGAGCACGGCGATGCCCTTGCCGGGGTCACGACCCTTCGCCCTCACGAGGGCTCTCAGCGGGCCATCGGCGGGCAGGGCCGCCAGGCCGTAGACCGTCTCGGTCGGGACGCCCACCACCTGACCCGCCGCGAGCGCGGCCACCGCGGCATCCAGCGCACCTGGTGCGTCCGCCGCCAGGATGCGCGCGCTCATCGGCCGGGACCCTCGAGCGCCGCGACCCGCTCGATCCCCGCCAGGTCGCGGTGCCAGGTGAGCCGCCAGCCCGGCAGGACGTCCCGGACCAACGCGGTGACCCCCGGGGCCTGGTCGGCGCCCAGCTCCAGCAGGGCGAGGGCACCGGGGACGGTGGCCCGAGGCAGACCGGCCAGCAGCCGTCGGACCAAGTCCAGGCCGTCCTGTCCGCCATCGAGTGCGAGCATCGGCTCCGCGCGCACCTCCGCGGGCAGCTCGGCGATGACCTCCGTCGCGACATACGGGAGGTTCGCGACGAGGACCTCCACGGGCAGCATCGGGGAGGCATCCAGGAGGTCCGCCAGCACGAACTCGATGCGGTCTGCCACGCCATGGGCGACCGCGTTCTCCACGGCCACCGTCAGCGCATCGGTCGAGATGTCACTCGCGGTCAGCCGCACCTCGTCCAGATAGCCACCCTTGCGCAGGATGACCGCGACCGCCACCGCGATGGCGCCCGAACCGGTCCCCACGTCCCAGACGCGGACCGGTGCGGTGCCCGGCGGTCGAGGCGCGCCCGTCAGGATGGTGCGCACCCGCTCCACGGCGAGGTCGACGAGCAACTCGGTCTCAGGCCGTGGGATGAGGACTCTGTCGTCGATCGCGAACGCGAGCCCATGGAACTCCCGGAACCCGCGCAGGTAGGCCACGGGCACACCGGCCAGGCGTCGGTCGAGCAGCGTCCGGAACGCGGCCTCCTGGCCCGTGCTGACGGGCGCATCCGGGTGCGCGATGACCCCAGTCCGCTCAACACCCAGGACATGGCCCAGGAGCAGCTCGGCATCGAGGCGCGGCGAGGGGGCACCCCGCCCCTCCAGCTCGCGGGTCGCGACCTCCAGGAGCGTCGAGACCGTGACCACGGGTCGCCCGACCCTAGACCCGGACCACGACGTCGACCTCGCCCGAGCGGCGCAGGACCTCGACGCCGGTCGACCCGTCGGTGCGACGCACGAGCAGGTCGACCACGGCATCGCCCACCACGAGGTTCTCCAGACGCACGTCCGGGAGCCAGGGCGGGAGCATCGGGTTGCGGAGCTCGAGCTCGTGGTTCGCGGCATCGGGTGCGAGGCCCAGCATCGCCTCCACCAGCTGGAACGTGGATCCCGACGCCCACGCCTGGGGCGAGCATGCCACGGGGTATGGCACGGGGTACGGCGAGGAGGCCCGGTCGAAGCCGCAGAAGAGCTCCGGCAGGCGCGCGTCCCGGAAGTACTGCGTCGCCTCGAGCAGCGTCGCCGCGACTCGCGACGCCTCCTCGCTGAAGCCATAGCGCCACAGGCCCGCGGCGCAGATGGCGTTGTCGTGGGGCCAGATGCTGCCGATGTGATAGCTGATGGGGTTGAAGCCGGCCATCGAGGCGGCGAGCGTCCGGATGCCCCATCCACTGAACATGTCCGGGCCGAGGAGCGACGTCGCGACACCCACCGCACGCTCGGGTGAGGCGATGCCGCTCCACAGGACGTGGCCAGCGTTCGAGGTGATGGAATCCACGGCCCGCTTCGCACCATCGAGGGCCACCGCGTACGTGCCCGGGCCCTCCAGCCAGAAGGCCGCCTCGAACCGCGAGCGGAGCTCGGCCGCGGCGCCTTCGAGACGCTCGGCGAGCATGGCATCGCCTCGACGACGCGCCAAGCGCGCCACGCCGAGCCTCGCCCGGTAGACATAGCCCTGGACCTCGGCGAGCGCGATGGGCCCCTCCGCGAGACGTCCGTCGGCCCATCGGATGGCATCCGCGGAGTCCTTCCAGCCTTGGTTGGACAGGCCGCGCTCCGAGCGCCGGCTGTACTCCACGAACCCATCCCCGTCCTGGTCGCCATGGCGATCGATCCATTCCAGCGCGGCCAGGACCGCCGGCCACAGGCGATCGACGAGCACGTCATCGGCGGTCCAGCGCTCGTACTCGGTGAGCAGCACCAGGAACAGCGGCGTGGCGTCCACCGAGCCGTAGTACGGCGTATGGGGGATCTCGTGGGCGAGCGCCATCTCGCCCGTGCGCAGCTCGTGGAGGATCTTGCCGGGCTCGGCGTCGCGCCAGTCGTCCGTGCTGGTCGCCTGGAGCCGAGCGAGGATGGACAGGGTGTCGCTCGCCACCTGGGGTCGCACGGACAGCAGCTGGAGCGCGGTGATGATGGAGTCGCGCCCGAACAACGTGTCATACCACGGGATGCCCGCAGCGATGTACCGCTCCCCCTCGCCAGGGCCGCTGTCGATGAGCAGGCGCAGGTCCGACATGCTCCGTCGGAACGCACGCTCAGCCCCCGCGTGACTGCTGGTGACGGACGTGGACGTGGCATGCCACGCACGATGCGCCGCCTCCGCGTCAACGGCTGTGGTCGATGAGCCGGGCGGGGTGACCGGATGCGACCTGGGCGCCTCCCCTTCCGTCACTCCCGTCACCACGCGGAAGCTCAGTCGACGGTCGCCGCCGGGCGGGATGCTCCAGTCGAACGCGAGCATGACCCCTGTCGGGCGCTCGCCATGCCCCGAAGGGTCGCGGGCCACGGGCGCACCCGGCTCCGACAGCCTGACGGTGGTCCTGCGGATCCGGTGATCGAGGCCCCGATACTCGAACCGGACCTCCTGTGGGCCCACGACGGCCGGGCCGCGGTCGCCCCGGGACGGACGCCGGACCCCACGCACCTCGAAGATGTCCGCGAAGTCCGCGTCCAGGGTGAGGGTCAGGACGCAGCGCTCCACATGCATCGTGTAGTTGTGGATGCGCACGCGCTCGTCGAGGCCGTCGGAGATGCTGCGCTCACGGACGATGCCCAGCGACTGGCGAGCCAGCAGGGCGCTCGCGTCGCCCTTCTCGAGCGGGTTCCTCGCCAGGTCGGGGTTCGTCATCTGGATGGTGCTCTGATACCCGGCACCTGTGCCGGTTCGCAGGACCAGCGGTCGATGGTCATCGAGACGCAGCTCCAGTCGCGACAGCGCGCGCGTGTCCCCGCTGTACAGGCCGAGACCCCGATCATCGGCGCGGATGTCGCCGAACGCGTCGGTGAGCAGGAACAGCCGGTCGTGCTTGAGGATGAGCGTCCCTGTCAGGTCGGTCGCGCGCGTGACCGGCTCGCTCACGGCCGTTCGGTACCCTCCTCGAGATTGGCCAGGCGGCGGGCCTGGTCGTCCTGGGTCAACGCGTCGAGCATCCGGTCGAGATCACCGTCCATGACCGTGGGGACATCGTGCAGGTCCATGGCGATGCGGTGGTCGGTCACCCGATCCTGGCTGAAATGGTAGGTCCGGATCTTCTCGGACCGCTCACCCGACCCCACCATGCTCCGCCTCGCGGCGGCCTCCTGCTCGTGCGCCTTGCGCTGCTCCATCTCGAGCAGCCGCGAGCGCAGGACCGCCAGCGCCTTCGCCTTGTTCTTGTGCTGGCTCTTCTCGTCCTGGATCTCCACCACCAGGCCCGTCGGCAGATGCGTGATGCGCACGGCCGAGTCCGTGGTATTGACGCTCTGGCCCCCGGGGCCCGAGGATCGCTTGACCTCGATGCGCAGGTCCCTGTCCTCGTCGATGCGGACGTCGACCTCATCGGCCTCGGGCAGCACCGCCACCGTGGCCGTGGAGGTGTGCAGGCGGCCGCTCGACTCGGTGGCAGGGACCCGCTGGACGCGATGCACGCCGCCCTCGTACTTGAGACGGCTCCAGGCACCCTCGCCACGGACCTCCAGGATCGCCTCCTTGATGCCCCCGATGCCCGTCTCGCTCATGCTCATGACCTCGACACCCCAGCGATGTCGCTCGGCGTAGCGCACGTACATCCGGAGCAGCTCCGCGGCGAACAGCGCCGCCTCGTCGCCGCCCGTCCCCGCACGGACCTCCAAGATGACGTTCCGGTCGTCATTGGGGTCGCTCGGCAGCAGGCGCAGGCGCACCTCCTCGATGAGGCGCGCCTCATCGGCCTCCAGCTCGTCAACGACCTGCCGCGCCAGGTCGCGGAGCTCGGGGTCGTGCTCCCGCTCCCGCTCGCCGCGCGCAGCCACGAGCTGGGCGCGCGTCGTCCGGAGCCTGCGGATCCCGTCCACGACAGGGGCGAGCCGAGCCTGCTCCCGGCCGAGGGTGCGACTGCGCTCCGGGTCCGAGGCGACCGCCGGGTCCGACCATTCCTGCTCGAGCTGGGCGAGGCGACGCTCGATGTCGTCCAGCCGCCCGTCGAGGGTCATGACCCGTTCCCGCTCGTCCCCGTCGTCGCGTCAGCGGCATCCTGGTTGGCCGCGCGGGCTTCCATCTCCCGTGCCAGCTCGCCGGCGTCGGGCATGGGCACCCGGACCGGGTCCAGGCTCCCCTCGGGGGCCGTCTCGCCGTTGGCGGCCAGCGCCTCGTGCATGGAGGCGATGGCGACCTCGATCATCGAATCGTCCGGCTGCTTGGTGGTGATGCCCTGGAGCCAGATGCCAGGCAGGAAGAGCCAGCGGACGGCCCAGTTCTCGCGCCGGCGCGCACCCCAGCGCAGGACCTCGTATGCGACCGCGGCCACGACTGGGATGAGCAGGATGCGGCCCACGATACTGACGATCAGGTCCTGTCCCGCGAGCAGGCTGAACAGGATGATGCTCACGATGATGAACACCACGAGGAACTCCGTGCCACAGCGCGGATGCGCCGTGGGATATCGACGGGCGTTGTCGATGGTCAGGGGGAGCTCGTGCTCGAGCGCGTGGATGGTCATGTGCTCCGCACCGTGGTACTGGAACACGCGCCGGATATCCGGGGAGCGACTCACGACGAGCAGGTAGCCCACGAAGATGGCGACCCGGATGGCGGCCTCGATGAGATGCTCGATGAACGGGTTGCGCCCGATGGTCGCGGACGCGGCGCCCTGCCCGATGACCAGGGGCAGGACCACGAAGAGGCCCAGCGCGAAGGCGATGGTGATGGCGAACGTGAGCGCGACGGCACGGCCACCCAGGGCAACCCCCTCACCTGCTGCCGCGAGCGACCCGGAGCGCATCAGCCAGCGCGTGCCGATGACGAGCGTCTCGTAGAGCACGACCACGCCCCGGAAGAACGGGGCGCGCGCGAACCGATTGCGATGGAGGACCGAGTTCAGGCGCTCCTGCGTCCCGAAGATCTGGCCCTCCGGCCCGCGCACGGCGACACCGATGGCGTCCTTGCCGCGCATCAGGACACCCTCCATGAGGGCCTGACCGCCGTATGCGAATCGAGCCATGGCTCAGCGGGCTCCGGTCATGGAGCCGTCGCTCAGAGCCGGGCCGAGCGCTCGAGGCGCTTCTGGAAGCGCTCGACCTGGCCGGCCGTGTCCACGATGGTCTGCTTGCCCGTGTAGAAGGGATGGCAGTTGGAACACACGTCCACGCGCAGCGAGGGACTCGTGGAGCCCACCGTGAAGGTGGTGCTGCAGGAGGCGCATGTGACAGTCGCCTGATGGTACTTGGGATGGATGTCGGGCTTCACGGCGGCTCTCCGGGGAGGATCGTCAGGCTTCCTGGCCCACGGCCAACGCCTGCTCGATGATGCGAATCTGCTTCTTGTCGCGACGGACATGCTCGAAGCGCACACGACCGGGCACCGTCGCGAAGACCGTGAAGTCCCGGCCGAGACCGGTTCCCGGTCCTGCCAGGAAGGTCATGCCTCGCTGACGGACGATGATGGAGCCCGCGCTCACCAGCTGCCCGTCCCCACGCTTGACGCCCAGTCGCTGGCCGACGCTGTCGCGGCCGTTCCTGGAACTGGAGCCTGCCTTCTTGTGGGCCATGGCGTTATGCGTCCTTCCCTGTCTCGTCGGCGGGCTCGTCCGCCGCGGCGGTCACCGGCTCGGCGGCGGCCTCGGTAGCGGCGGCCTCGGTGGCGGTGGTCGCGGTCGCCTCGGTTCGCGCGCGTCGCACGGGCTTGGAGCCCTCCGTGGCCGGCTCGGCAGCCGCTGCCTTGGCGGTGGCCAGCTGGGCGGCGCTCCGCCCATCCCACGCGATGTCGGAGATGCGCAGCACGGTCAACTCGGCACGGTGCCCGTTCTTGACGCGTGTGCGGGCCTTGGGCTTGTACTTGAAGACCACGACCTTGTCGCCGCGCGTCTGGCGCACGACGCTGGCACTGACGGTGGCACCTTCCACGACCGGCCTGCCGATGGCTGCCGTGTCGCCGTCCGCCACCAGCAGCACGTG
>DAOTUX010000138.1:0-1657 GCA_034436475.1 Chloroflexota bacterium
CTGACCGAGGAGGCTGCCAAGGAGTTCGCGGACCTCGCCATCGCCCTCCGCTCACGGGGCCACGACCCGCAGGCGGTGGCGCACTTCCTCGACCGTCTCCTGTTCTGCATGTTCGCGGAGGACGCGGGACTCCTGCCGAGTGGCCTCATCGAGCGACTGTCGGAGGCGACGAGGGCGGACCCGGCTGGCTTCACCACGCAGCTCGGCGAGGTCTTCGCTCGCATGTCCGTGAAGGACGGCGGCTACTTCGGGACCGAGCGCATCGAGTGGTTCAACGGCAGCCTGTTCGACGGCTCGGCGGTGCTGCCCCTCGGCGCGGGCGAGGTGGACATCATCCAGCGCGTCGCGAAGCTGGACTGGGCCGAGATCGAGCCTGCCATCTTCGGCACGCTGTTCGAGCGCGGCCTCGACCCCGACCGGCGCAGCCAGCTCGGAGCCCATTACACCGACCGCGCGTCCATCCTGCGCCTGGTGGAGCCGGTGCTCATGGCGCCGCTGCGCCGCGAGTACGCGGAGATGCAGCAGCAGGTCGGCGACCTCGTCGCCCAGGGATATGGCCCGGGCGGCTGGCGGCGCTCCGCGCGGGGCGGCCCCAACGACCCGCGGGCGCTGTTCGAGGCGTTCCTCGACCGGCTGCGCTCGGTCACCGTGCTCGATCCCGCGTGCGGGTCGGGCAACTTCCTATACATCGCGCTCCAGTCGCTCAAGGACCTCGAGCGCGAGGCCATCCACTGGGGCTCGCTGACCATGCGGTTCCCGACCCAGTACCCGCAGGTCGGACCGGGTCAGCTACGGGGCATCGAGGTCAACCCGTATGCGGCCGAGTTGGCGCGTGTGACCATCTGGATCGGCGAGATCCAGTGGATGCTCCACAACGGCTTCGCGTACCTGCGGGACCCCATCCTCCGACCTCTGCAGGCCATCGAGACCAAGGACGCGCTCATCGACTGGACCGATCCTGCGCATCCGGTCGAGGCGGAGTGGCCGGACGCCGATGTCATCATCGGCAACCCGCCGTTCCTCGGCGGCAAGCTCCTCCGCCGGAGCCTCGGTGACGCCTACGTGGACACCATGTTCCGGCTGTTCGATGGCAGGGTCCCGCGGGAGGCCGACTTCGTGACCTACTGGCACGAGAAGGCCCGCGCGATGGTCCAGGGTGGTCGGGCGCGGCGCGTGGGGTTGCTCGCCACGCAGGGCATCCGTGGCGGCGCGAACCGCCGCGTCGTCGAGCGCATCAGGGCGAGCGGCGACCTGTTCCTCGCCTGGTCGGACGAGGCGTGGGTCCTCGACGGCGCGAACGTGCACGTCTCGTTCCTGGGATACGACGATGGGTCGCAGCAAGAGCGGGTGCTCGACGGCAGACCGGTGGCGAATATCAACGCGAACCTCACGGCCGGCTTGGACCTGACGGCTGCCTGCCGACTGGCCGAGAACCTCGGCATCGCGTTCATGGGCGACACCAAGGGCGGCCCGTTCGACATCCCCGGCGACGTGGCGTATCCGCTGCTGGACGCCCACAACCCGGACGGGCGCTCGAACCGCGATGTGGTGCGCCCGTGGGTCAACGGCCTGGACGTCACGCGGCGCCCGCGCGGGATGTTCATCATCGACTTCGGGACCACGATGGCGCGCGAGGAGGCGGCGCTCTACCAGGCGC
>DAOTUX010000139.1:0-5369 GCA_034436475.1 Chloroflexota bacterium
CATGCCCTCATCTTCGAGGCCTTCGACGGCCTCGCCGTGGGGTCCGCGTTCGTGCTCGTCAACGACCATGACCCCAAGCCGCTGTACTACCAGCTCGCCGCCGAGCAGGCCGGTACCTTCAGCTGGGACTACCTGGAGCAGGGGCCCATGGCATGGCGGGTTCGGATCGGTCGCACCGCCGCCACGGTGGCCAAGGCGCCCTCGGGGACCGCGTCATGACCGGCACGGGGCGCGCGCAGCGCCCTCGCAGCCCCGATGCGTTCCCGGGCCAGACGCGTGCCCCGCGGCCCGGCGGTTCCAATCGCCCCGCGGCGGTCGCCCCGCGGTCGCGGGGTGACGCCATGGGCCCCCGGGTCTGTGGCCTCGACCCCCGTGCCGACGCCGGGGCCTCGGGCCGCTGCCGGGACATCGTGCCCGAGTTGATCCTCGAGCTCATCTGACCGTTCGCGCACACTGTCGACGAGAGGGCCCACGCACGTCGCGCCATGCCTGAGTTCCTGTTCGTCGTCCGGTTCGTGCACGTGGTCGCCGGCCTGTGCTGGCTGGGGGAGGTGCTGACCGTCAACCTCGTGCTCCTGCCCGCCCTCGGTCGTGCCGACGCGGCGCTCCGCGCACGGATGCTGGCGGTCATCTTCCCGCTGGTCTTCCGTCTCGCGACCTTGCTCGGGGGTGTCGCCGTGATCAGCGGGGCGGTGCTCTTCTGGACCATGAGCGGTGGCGATCTCACCCGACTGGTCGACACCGAGTGGGGTCGACGTATCCTGATCGGCGGCCTGCTCGGCGGGCCGCTCTTCCTGTTCCACCTGTTCCAGGAGTCACGCTGGGAGGGGTCGCTCGCCCAGCGGCTCATGGCCATGGGCGACGACCCGGCGCAGTCCGACCGGGTGCTGCGTCACCTGCGTGTCATCCCGCGCATCGGCCTGGGGATCCTGGTGCTGTCGGTGCTGTTCATGAGCGCCGCCGCCCGACTGCCCTGACACTGCGCTCGCCGATGGGCCGAGGGCTCCGTGTCGCCGAGGGTGATGCCGAGTTCCTCGAGCGCCTCGACCAGCTCGGTGAGCCGGCCCTCGTCCCCACGGCCGAGTGGGCGTGGCCCCGCCTGTGCGCCGCTCCCGCACAAGGGTCGCCCATTGGCCGCGTAAGGATCCGCGGTTATGCTCGCCCCATGCGAACCGCGTTCGTGACCACCCCGCCTGGTATCACCGAGGAGCTGATCGCGCGCCGCCAGGCGCTCGGCCAGGACCGACGTGACGAGGTCTGGGAGGGCGTCTATCACGTGGCACCCGAGGCGGGCAATCGGCACCAGCAGCTGTTGGCGCAGCTGGTCATCTCGCTGCACCCACGGGCGGCCCGTGCTGGCTTGCTCCTCGGCGTGCCGATCAACGTGGGTCGACCCATGGACTTCCGGGTCCCGGACCTGGGGTTCGTGCGGCGCGAGGAGGACCCGGTCTGGAACCCCACGGCGGCCGTCGTGGTCGAGATCGTGTCTCCGCGTGACGAGAGTCGGCTCAAGTTCGACTTCTACCACCGGGTCGGGGTCGAGGAGTTCCTCATCGTCGATCCGGGACCCCGCACCGTCGAGTGCTTCGCGCGGGGCCCGGAGGGCTTCGTGCCCGTCGACGGGAGCGCCCTCCTAGGCATCACGAGCGCGGAGTTGGCAGCCACGCTCGACTGGCCCGCGTAGGCCCGGCGCGCAGCACCCAGGCATGGACGAGACGCGCATCGACCGGTGGCTGGCCGCGGTCCGGCTCGCCAAGACGCGTCCCGTCGCGACCCAGCTCTGTGACGCCGGCCACGTCCGGGTCAACGGGAGGGATGCCAAGGCGTCCACCAGGGTGAGGGTCGGGGACCGCGTCGAGGCCCGCATCGCCGATCGCGAGCGGGTCGTGGAGGTCGCCCGGGTCATCGAGTCACGGGTGGGGGCGCCAGTGGCGGTCACCTGCTACGTCGACCACAGCCCGGAACCGGTGGCCGAGCCGCTGCCGCCGGGCATGGAGTGGGCGCGTGGTGCCGGTCGGCCGAGCAAGCGGGTCCGACGCGAGCTCGACCGCATGCGCCGAGGCGGCTGACAGGCCCGAGCCTCACAGGTCTCGGTAGACCCTGCGGCGGTGCGCGACCCCACGATGAGGCGGTCAAGGGGGCCTTGGCCGCCGTCGAGGAGTTGTCCGCGACTCTCTCGAGCTGGTCGCTCGTCCGGTCGATCGCTCACCAGAGCCGGCGGTAAGTGACGGGTATGGCCCGGTGAGGACCGCGCGCTAGAATCGCGCCATGCGAACGCCGTTCGTGATGGACCCGCCCACCGAAGTCGAGGACTGGTTGGAGCGCCGACGCGCCCTGGGCCAGGATCTCTACGACGAGGTCTGGGAGGGCGAGTACCATGTGGCGCCGGCAGGGAGCCTCCGACACGGCGATGTGCAGGGCCAACTCATCGAGATTCTCGGGCCGCCCAGCCGACGAGCGGGCCTTCACCGCGTGGGACCCGGAAACATCGGCTGGACCAACGACTACCGGGTGCCCGACATCGCGTTCCTGCGTCGCCGGGAGGTCGCGGTCCGGACGCGTTCGGCCGCCATCGTCGTCGAGGTCGTGTCGCCCCGCGACGAGAGTCGCGCCAAGCTCCCGTTCTTCTTCCGGATCGGCGTCGAGGAAGTGCTCATCGTGGACCCCGAAACCCGGACCGTGGAGTGGTTCGCCCGCGGCGGCGACGCGTTCGAGCCCGCGGACGGCAGTGCGATCCTGGCCATCTCGAGCGACGAGCTGGCGACGGCGATCGACTGGCCACCGGACGAGGACGATCGGTAGGGGACCCGGGGGCATCCTATTCGTCGGTGAGCTTCCCGTCGAGATCGAGGAGTGGCTGTTCGAGCGCAGCAGGCTCGGGCAGGATCTCATCGACGAGGTCTGGGAGGGCGTCCTGCACGTCCCGCCGTTGCGAGGCGCACACAGCGACGTCGTCGCACAGCTCGTGGACATCCTGATGCCGCACATCAAGCGTGCCGGACTGCGTGGTGTCGGGAACTCCGGCACGCGCTACGAAGCTTCCCATGTGAACGCAGTCCGTGGCCGTCCCGCGCGGTGTCACCGAGGAGTCGATCGCGCGCCGACAGGCGCCCGGCCAGACTCACCGCGATGAGGCCGGGGAGGATGTCTGCCATGTGGCACCGGAGGCGGGGCTACCGGTCGATGTGGAGTTGCCACCGGAGTCCGCGGTCACCGACGGGCCGTTCCCGCTCGACATCTTCCACGCCATGACGACGGCACCCGCATGAGCGTGCTCGTGGTGGTGGCCGCGCAGGAGGAGGCGCGCTACATGCCGGGTGGCTGCCGGACCGTGCTCACGGGGATCGGCAAGACCGCGGCTGCTGTCGCGGTCACCCGCGCGATCTTGGCGGAGCGGCCGTCGTTGGTGGTTAACGCCGGGTCCGCCGGCGCGCTGCGGGACGGCCTGCGCGGGCTCCACGAGGTCGGCGTCGTGGTCAACCATGACATGAGCGCCGACGCGCTCCGGGCGTTCGGCTACGACCCGCGAGAGCGGCTGGTGCTGGGCGGTAGCCCGATCGTGCTCGCGTCCGGGGACGTGTTCGTCAGCGACCCCGCGCTGCGGTCGCGTCTCGCCGTCGACCACCATCTCGTGGACATGGAGGGGTACGCGGTCGCGTACGCCTGTCAGGAGCTGGGTGTGCCGCTGCGCATGATCAAGCACGTGTCAGACCAGGCGGACGAGGCGGCGATGGACTGGCCGACGCTCGTGGACCGGAGCGCTCGCGAGCTCGCCGACTGGGTGATGACGAACCTCTGACGCTGGTGCCGGCGGCAGTGCCGGAAGGCTGCGGGATCCCCGGAGCCGCCCGCGCCCGGGCACGCGCAGGAGCACGTCCGGGCGACATGGCCCGCCCCATGATTGCGGGAGCACCACTCCGCGACGAGGCGAGGGCCATGCCATCCGGATACGTCTTCGTGGACTCCCGAACCGTGCGTGGCCCGGAGGGCACCGACCACGACGTCCTCGATGCCATCGAGGCGCTGCCATGGCGTGCCCAGCTCTGTCCGTTCATGCGCCACGAGTACTCGATCAGAGGGAAGGGCCCCGCATGGGCAGGCGGTGCGGCGTCCGAATGCGGGCTGCCGCCCGCGGGTCAGACCTTGGGGAACGCCGACGGCCCGTCGCCGCTCGCAGGGTCTGCCAGCGCCGCTAGCAGGCGGTCCACGCCCGACAAGGGCGCAGCGACGGCGGGTGCGAGCGCAAGGATGCGGTCGTCATCCGTGACGAGCCTGACGCCTTCCCCTTCGGCGAGCGCCACGTAGGTCGCGTCGTGGGCCGTCAGCCCTCGTGCGGTCCAGTGCGCGACGCGCGTCGGCTCCAAATCGACCCAGGTGATGCCGAGCTCATCGATCGACTCAACCAGCTCCGTGAGCTGGCCCTCGTCCCACCCCCACCGCCTGCCGGCGACATTGACGAGCTCCAGCGTCAGCAGGTTCGGCGCCAACACCATGATGCGACCGGCATGGAAGGCCGCGCGGATGGACCGGGCGGCCCCGACGTGCGCCTCGCCTTCGCTCCGGAACCACTTGAGGAAGACGGAGGCGTCGAGGACCAGTCCGATCACCGAGCGTCGCGCTCGGCGCGGATGACGGCGGTCGACTCCGCCGACGGGCTCGACTCGAACAGGCGGTCCAGGCGGTCCATGGCACGGCGCGCGGTCGGCGTGGCGCCGGGGCCGACCGAGCGTGCCGCATCCCGCTCGGCCAGGCGTGCGAGGTAGGCGCTGCGCGACAGTCCCTGGGACCGGGCGGCCCGATCGATCGTCCGGAGGAGCGAATCCTCGATGGTCACCAGCACCTTCGCCATGTCGCGAGGATATCTCAGATATCCCACTCGCTCAACGGATGGCTGGCCCGGCTGGTGGCGGCTCGAGGAGCCCGAGCACCTCGCCTGGCTGGTCGAGCAACCCGAGGTCACGTACCTCATGGGAACGAACACCTATCCGGGTGATGTCGGGTTTCGCCGGGCAAGGCTCGACGGAAGCGGCCGGGTCGTCAGCGGCCGACGATGAGGTCAGCGAGCAAGATCGTGTCGGTCGCTTCGGTGGCGGCGAGCTCGATTCCGGACGCCACAGCCGGCCGGGCGGACCTGGTCGTTGTAGTCCAGCGTGGCACGTTCGAGTGCCTCGGTCGGCAGGACCATGCAAGACTCGTCTGGAACCGTAGGGTTGCTGGACCTGCTCGCGGTTCACCCGCCGGACGGTGTCGCCGCACATCTTGGCCTGGATGGCGAGCCGCTCCGTGCCCTTCGTGGCGATCACGTCGATGCCGCCGTCACGGTTCCGGGTCCCGTTCGACCTGGTAGCCCTTGGCACGGAGGTGCTCCG
>DAOTUX010000140.1:0-1717 GCA_034436475.1 Chloroflexota bacterium
CTGGGCCGAGCGACTGCGGGACGGACCTGTCATGGGCCCCGGACAGCAAGTCGATCGCATTTGGCTATGTCGAGCAGCCTGATCGGGTCGTGTCGAAGGTGGCGGTCGTGCCGGTGACCGGGGGTCCATCGCTCACGCTGGCCGACCACGCCTTCACACCCAGCTGGTCGCCGGATGGCGAGACCATCGCGTTCGCGGATGACCAGTACTACTTCAAGCCGGATGGGTCGAGGACGGCCGGCAGCGGGATCGCACTCGTGCCCTCGGGCGGTGGCACCCCCCAACCGCTGACGTACGCCCGCGGCAGCGGCTGCGCCTTCAACGAGCCCCAGTGGTCCAACGACAGCAGCCAGATCGCGTTCTACGCCGGTGCCGATGGCGCGCACAGGATCTGGGTCGCCGCCGCCGATGGCAGCGGCGAGACCCAGATCTCGCCGGGCCTCGCGGACGAGTACTGGCCCCGATGGTCGCCGGACAACACCCGGATCGCGTACGACAGGGTCGTCCTGCCCGGGAGCAACGCACCGCAGTTCGTCCTCACGGACCCGGATGGCGGCAACCAGGTGATGCTCGACCATCCGCCCCTGTCCCCCCGCTATCCGACATGGTCACCGGACGGCACGCTGCTCCTGGGGATGACCATGAACGACAGGTTCGATGACACCACCGGCCTGATCCTGGTCGATGTCACGGGCGCGACGCCCCCGGTGACGTTCGAGATGGGTCACCTGTGGGGCGATCCCTCCTGGCAGCGGCTGGCGCCCTGACGGCAGTCTCACATCGGGGCGCCATGGCTCGCCGTGGCGCCCTTACCCTCAGCGACCGGCGAGCCCCAGGAACACGAGCATGGCCCTTCCGAGTCGGACCATGTCCTCGTCGCTCAACCGCCCGATGCGGTCACCGAGCCTGGACCGTCGGACCGGCGCGATCTTGTCCACCATCAGGGAGCTGCGCTGGGACAGGCCATTGCCGGTGTCGGGCTCCATCACGGGACGGAACAGGGGGGCGTGTGGCGGATACGTGGTGAACGGGCAGACCAGCACCGAGTCCGTGCCGTCGAACCGGTCGTCCTGGATGATCACCACCGGTCGCGGCTTGCTCGAGTAGCCCGGCGTGCCACCACCCGCGGCAGTCCAGACCTCGCCCCTGGTCACTCGTCCCAGGCGCCGTCGGCGAGCGCCTCCACGAAGGCCTGATCCTCCTCGGCATGCTCACCTCTCGCCACCGCAAGCGACTGTCGGTGGGCCTCCGCCACGAACTCGGGTGAGCGCACGTCCGGGACCCAGACCTGGATCGGTCGCAGCCCTTGGGCACGCAGCCGCGCCCGATGGTCACGGACCCGATCATTGACCGACGCTGGGTGGTGTTGGCGAGGCATGCCCCCAATGTTACATGCAACGCACGTGAGGCCGCCCCACCGGCGTCAGCTCGTCTCGAGGATGCCCGTCATCGAGATTGGATGCAGCTCACACACGAACAGGTATCGGCCGGGCTCGGACGGTGTCGTGAAGGTCGTCTCCTGGACGCCGGGGCCCACCGCGGGCTCGGTCCGGGCGAGGAGCGGGGCATCCGTGGTGTCCCCGGCGAAGAACGCGATGTTGTGGAACTGCTCGGACTGGTTGTCGTATCGCACCGTGACCTGGGCACCCGCGGGCGCCCGGAGCACGCCGAAGTCGAAGAGCCCCGGGTCCTCCGCTGACGTCCCGATGACCAGGCT
>DAOTUX010000141.1:0-8745 GCA_034436475.1 Chloroflexota bacterium
TGGAGCACCGCCACGATGTCGAGGTAGATGGCGCCCGAGCAGGGCACCGTGCAGATGCCGACCAGCACGCCGGCGAGCAGCATGCCCGCGAGGCCGCCCTTCTCCAACGCCCGCTGCATCCGGCCGTGGGTCCCGGCGGGCGCCATCATCGAGGGGCCGACGCCCGGCAGGAGGACGTCCTTGAGCATCCACAGGGCCATCACGAGCGCGACGATCGAGGCGACCCGCGCCACGAGGTGGTCCTGGCCGAGCCAGCCGAGGAAGCTCATCAGGCCCAGGCCGATGACGAAGTAGGTGATCCACACGGCGCCCACGTACAGCGAGCCCGCGCCCAGCAGCCGCCGCCGCGCCTCGAGCGTCGGCGTTCCATCCGACGTCACCGCGTTGACCATCGTCAGGGTGTAGGTCGCGAACAGGACCAACAGCGCGAACGCGCACGGGTTGAAGCCATCGGCCACGCCGGACGCGAGCACCGCCGGCACGGTCAGATCACCGAACGCGGCCGCCTCGAACGGGAACATCGCCACGTATGACGCAGCCACGAGACCGACCGAGCCGAGCATCACGGCGAGAGCGACGGCTGGCCGGGGCAGTCCGAGAACGAGGCTACCCCCGGGGATCCGAGGGGCAGCCTCCGCAGTGGCGGGGATCCGGGCGGCCATGTCAGGCCTCCACCACGATCGTGCCATGCATCGTGGGGCTGTCCTTGCCGCCGCAGCACGTATCGCAGTACACGTCGTAGGTGCCGGGCCTGTCCGGCACGTCAAAGGCGACCGCCCGGCGACCCTCGGCGGGGAGCGTCTCGTACAGGCCGAGCTCGGGGCTGATCAGCGTGTGGACGCCGCCCTCGAGGTGCATGGCCGAGTCATCGGTCCACCAGTCGAGCATCGCGGTCTCGCCCGCCTTGACGCGGATCGCCGCGGGGGTGAACCCGGCCATCGAGCTCTGGACGCTGATCGCGCCCGCCGTCGCCGGCGCCCGCTTGAGGAAATCACCGAACGCGAGGAACCCACCGACCCCGAGCACGAGGACGGCGATCGCCCCGAACGCGACGATCCGGACCCGCTGGGCCCTCTGGTCGGCAGCCTGCAGGGCGGCGGTGTTGCGCGCCTTCGGCGAGTGGCCCTGGCCCGGGACGGCGGGGGCGGTCGGCTCGGTCATCGGTGCGCCTTTCCTTCGGTGGTGGGGCCCGTCGCGAGCAGACCCCTGGCCCGCTCGAACTCCTCTGGGGTGATCTCGCCGCGCGCCAGCCGGCTGCGCAGCACGTCGATGGGGTCGTCACGGTCGCGGCCGCGTCGGGGGGCCCAGACGAGCAGCACGACGGCGACGACGAGGACCAGCATCCAGGCGCCCATCCAGAGCCAGCCGTCGATCCCCATGGTCCAGCCGTTCATCACGCCGGTCACCTGCTTGGTGCGTTGCGCCGGTCCACGGCCGGCATCGCCAGCATCAGCGGGTGGACACGGGGAATCCATGCAGCCCGGGTCGAGCCTTCCTCAAGGTTCGGTCAAGGCGCCGGACCGGTCAGGCGGCGGGGAGCTCCACGTGGAACGTCGCACCCAGCGCGAGACCGTCGCTCTCGGCCCAGGCGCGCCCGCCCATCGCCTCGGCGAGCGCCCGCGCGATGGCGAGACCGATGCCCGAGCCGCCGAGGGCCCGAGACCTCGACGGGTCGACCCGGTAGAAGCGCTCGAACACCGCCTCCAGCTGGTCCGGTGCCAGCCCCGGTCCCGCGTCGCGGACCGACACCCGGATGCGATCGGTGGTCGCCTCGGTGGAGATCCTGACGGTGGATCCCTCCGGCGAGTAGCGGATCGCGTTGCTCACGAAGTTGGAGACCACCTGGGCCAGGCGATCTCGGTCGGCGACCGCCATCCGCGGCTGGTCCGCGTCGACCTCCAGGCGGACGGTCCGTGGGTCGGCGAGGGGCGTGAGCCGTTCGGCGACGTCGCGGCAGACCAAGGACGCATCGACGGGTCCCAGCAGGAGCGGCACCTCCCGTGACTCGGCGCGCCAGAGGTCCGAGAGGTCGTTGACGATGCGGGTGAGCCGCGCGGTCTCACCGCGGAGCAGGCGCCAGGTCTCGTCCGACGGCTGGACCACCCCGTCCTGGAGGCCCTCGAGGTACCCATCGAGCGTGGTCAGCGGCGTGCGCAGCTCATGGGCCACGTCACCCACCAGCTGGAGCCTGCGGCGCTCGGTCGCCTCCAGCGAGCCGGCCATCTCGTTGAACGACTCCGCCAGCTCGCTGATTTCGTCGCTTGCGTCCGGGCTGACGCGCTCGGCGTAGTGGCCGCCGGCGATGCGGCGGGCTGCGGCGGCAAGCCTCGCGATGGGATCCGCGATGCGCGCCGCGACGGCGAAGCTCACGATCGTCGCCGTGACGATGGCGATCAGCGTCGCACCCAGGAGCGCCTGGCGCATGGCATCCACGAACGCGGCCCGGGTGGCCTCGTCCATCGCGGCGCCCATCGGGTCGCCAGCCCGATGGCCCATCGCGTCCGCGAAGTACCCCGGCCCCACGAGCAGCACGGCGGCGCCCACCGTGCCCAGGGTGGCCGCGATGACGATGAGGAACGAGAGCAGCAGGCGGGCCCGGATCGACCGCGGGACGCGCATCAGTCGGCTACTCGGAGGCGGTAGCCGACGCCCCGCACGGTCTCGATGAAGCGCGGCTCGGTGGCGCCGTCGCCGAGCTTGCGGCGGAGGTTGGCGACGTGGACGTCCACGAGGTGGCCATCGGCGAGGAACTCGCTTCCCCACAGCCGCGCGAGGATGTCCGAACGGCGCACGACGACCCCGGGCTCATGCGCCAGCCCGGCGAGGAGGTCGAACTCGAGGGCGGTGAGCTCCACCGACTGACCGTCGACACGCACGGTCCGGCGCGCCTCATCGAGGTCCAGCCCGGTCACCGCTGCGGCCCGTGGGCCGGCTACCCGCGGGCGGCGTTGGAGCGCCTTGACGCGGGCGACGAGTTCGCGCGGGGAGAAGGGCTTGACGAGGTAGTCGTCGGCGCCCACCGTGAGGCCGACGACCCGGTCGATCTCCTCGCCGCGCGCGGTGAGCATCAGCACGTAGGCGTCCGAGAACGTGCGCAGCTCGCGGCACACCTCGATGCCGTCGAGGCCGGGCAGCATGACATCGAGGATGACCACGTCCACGGCCGTCTCGCGCGCGGCCGCCAGGGCGCCTGGCCCGTCGGCGGCCGCGATGACCTCGTAGCCCTCGCGGACGAGGTAGCCGCGCACCAGATCGACGATCGGTGGCTCGTCATCGACGACCAGGACACGCGTCGGGGTCCGCTGTGGGGTCGACTCGGTCATGGGCGCAGTGTGGACCGGCTCGAGTCAGCCCGCGGCCGCGGGCCCTGGCCGCCGCGCCGGCGCTCCACTCTCACGCCGGCGCGCGTCACATGGACGGCACATACCCAGGGTCGAGGTACTTGGCGGGATCCTCATCGAAGTCCAGCTTGCACCCCTTGCCGCAGAAGACGTACTCCTTGTCCTCGTGCCGGCTGTGCAGGCCCTTCTCGGTGGCCATCGCGATCTGGACGGTCATGCCGCACACCGGGTCGATGGCGGTGGCCTGGGGAAGCTGGGTGCCCATGGGTGGTCTCCTTGGATCAGGCTGGTGTGCGCTCGGCGCGCGACTGGGGGGACTGGGTGCTGGTCGGTTCATCCGGCCGAAGGCGAAGGCGTCGCAGGAGCTGGGCGTTCCCGGCGACGATGATGGTCGAGGCGCTCATGGCGACGGCTCCGAGCGCCATCGGCAGGTCGATGCCCCATGGCACGAGCAGGCCCGCCGCCACCGGGATGGCCACGATGTTGTAGCCCGCCGCCCAGACCAGGTTCTGGCGCATCTTGCGGTAGGTCGCGCGGGAGAGGGTGATGGCACCCACCACATCGCGCGGGTCGTCGCGGATGAGCACGATGCCCGCCGACTCCACGGCCACGTCCGTGCCCGCCCCGATGGCGATACCCACGTCCGCCTGCGCCAGCGCCGGCGCATCGTTGACGCCGTCGCCGACCATCGCGACCCGGTCGCCGTTGGCCTGGAACAGGGCGACCGCAGCGGCCTTGTCCGCGGGCAGGACCTGCGCCCTTACATGGTCGATGTCAAGCCGCTTGGCGACCGCGTCCGCCACCGCCTGGCTGTCGCCGGTGATCATCGCGACCCGGACGCCGAGCGCATGGAGCTGCTGCACCGCCTCGGCCGACTCGGGCCGGATCTCGTCCTCCACCGCGATGGCTCCGAGCACTGAGGTCCCCTCGAGCACGAAGAGCACCGTGCGCCCCTCCGAGGCCCATCGTGTCGCGGCCGAACCGATCGCCGCCGAGGCCACTGCTCCGGCATCGGTCGTCAGGCGCGGTCCTCCCACGACGATGGCGCGGCCATCGACCCGGGCCCGGACGCCCAGGCCTGGCAGCGCCTCGAAGCCCTCCGCCCTGGCTCGCTCGAGGCCGACGGCGTCGCCCGCCTCCACCACGGCGCGCGCCAGGGGGTGCTCGGAGTCGGCCTCCACGGCGGCCGCCAGCCGCAGCACCTCGTCCCCGGTCAGCCCGTCCGCCGCGCGCACGTCCGCCACCACGGGCCTGCCCCGCGTCAGGGTGCCGGTCTTGTCGAAGATGACGAGGTCGATCTCACGCGCGCGCTCAAGGGCCAGGCGGTCCTTGACCAGCAGCCCGTTCCTGGCGCCGAGCGACGTGGAGATGGCGATGACCAGCGGGATGGCGAGCCCGAGCGCATGCGGGCAGGCGATGATGAGCACGGTCGCGGTGCGGATCAGCGCCTCCTCGGTGTCGCCCAGCGCCCACCAGGCGACGAGCGTCACGATCCCGGCGCCCAGCGCGACGTAGAACAGGAGAGCAGCGGCCCTGTCGGCCAGCGCCTGTGCGCGTGAGCCCGACGCCTGGGCGGCCGCGACCATGCGCATGATCCCGGACAGGGCGGTCGCGTCGCCCGTCGCAGTGACCCGCACCCGGAGGCTGCCCCCGGCCGCGACCGTGCCGGCGACGACGCCGTCCCCGGGCTCCTTCGACACGGCGACGGACTCACCGGTGATCATGGACTCATCGACGTCGGCCGTCCCCTCGACGACGATGCCGTCGGCCGGGACGCGGGCGCCAGGGCGGACGAGCAGGACGTCGCCCACCATGACCGCCGCGAGGCCGACCTCCTCCGTGCCTCCATCCGTGACGCGCTCAGCGGTGTCGGGCAGCAGCTCCGCGAGCGCCGAGAGGGCGCCGCGCGCCTGGGCGATGGAGCGCATCTCCAGCCAATGGCCCAGCAGCATGATGGTGATGAGGGTGGCCAGCTCCCACCAGACCTCGACCTCGAACCAGCCGAGCGAGGCGGCCAGCGAGGTCACGAATGCCACGCTGATGGCCATGCTGATGAGCAGCATCATCCCGGGCTTCCGGTCGCGGATCTCGGAGAGCCCACCCCGGAGGAACACGACGCCGCCGTATAGGAAGACGGCCGTGCCGAGGATCGCGGGGATGAGGTCGCTGCCGGGGAAGGTCGGTGCCTGGTAGCCCAGCCACTCCTGGACATCGGTGCTCCAGATGACGACCGGGATCGTCAGCAGCAGCGACAGCCAGAACCGGTCGCGGAACATGGCCACCGAGTGGCCCTCGTGGCGGTCATGCGCGGCGTGAGCACCTCCCGCATGCGCCGCATGGTCCATGCCTGCGGATGACGCGACCGCAGCCGCATGGCCATCCGCGGCGAGCGAGACATCGTGGCTGTATCTGCCCGAGGTCGTGGTCGGATCGGACGGGGTGTGGGCGCCGGAAGCGTCGGTCTCGGCCTGGGTCGAGGGGTCGGAGTGACCCGGGTGGCTTGTGTGGTCGTGGTGGTCCATGGGAGCGTCGTCCTGGAATAGGCTGGTGGCCGCGGGCCGGCGTCGCCAGCACCGCGGAGCGTGGGTCAGACCGCCGCAGACGCGGTCGTGGTCTCGGCCATCTCGCAGATACCAGCCTCGACCGGTTCCTGCGTCGTCGCCGCGCGCTCGGCGTCCATTTGGGCCTTGATCTCCGGGTACGCGTCGGAGAGGCAGCACGAGCAGCTCTCGTACCAGCGGCGCATGCCCTCGTCGATGACCGGCAGCGCGCCCTTGAGCGGCGGTGCCGCGGCGGCCCGCTCGGCCTGCGCCACGTACTCCTCGGGTCCCTCAAGGAACGCGCGCCGGCAGCCGGAGCGGCAGAAGGCGTAAGTGCGACCCTCGTGCTCCACCAGCAGTCCTGCGGCCTCCGCTCGCGCGGCATCGACGTTCATCCCGCACACGGGGTCGATCAGCGAACTTGGGCGATCGGCGGTCATCGTGTTGGCACTCCTGGACGTCAGTGGTGGAATCAATACTCCCCACCAGTATGCTAGCGGGGCAATGGCCTGCGGTCACGAATGGCTCAGCGTTTCCTCAAGCGCGCCTCAAGTTCGCCCTGAGCACCTCCTCGCCGCGGGTAGCGTGTGCGCGCGACCGGGATTCCCGTTCTTTCCCGGTCATCCGGTGTCGCCCGCTCGATGCCCCGCGGCTCGGGGCCCAAGTCCGCGCTCACGCCGGCCACGACCGACCTCCGGTTCGACGGGCGCGTCAGGACCCGCCGTGGCCGACACCGCTGATCGACCCCGTCGTTCTGTCAACGGCCGTCAACCATCCTCTCCACGCCGCGGTCGATGCCTGGCCGGCGCCCGTTCGCGCCGTGGGCGCGACAGGGCGCCCGTGTGGAGCCGCGCCCCGCCGCTGGGCCACCGATACCACCGGACGGAGAAGGCCCCCGGACTCGCGCCGGGGGCCCTGGTGCCGCGCGATGGCGGTGCTACGCGGCGTCGGCCTCCGGCCCGGGCGCGGCCTTGGCGCGGCGCCCCTTGGGCGGGCTCGGGGGCTCGGGGTCGGCGACGGGCTCCGTTGCGGCATCGACCTCGGCCTTGCGCGCGACCGAGGCCTTGCGGAGCTCCCGGGTGTACTCGGTCCAATGCGGCTTGCACATCCGGCCGAGCCCGTCCTTCGCGCTCGCCTGGACGGGGAAGTCATCGACCGGCGCCTGGTGGGCCTCGATGCCGAACGTGGCGCTACCGATGCAGCGGTGCAGTCCGCTGGTCGCGGGCTGGGTGGCTGCGTCCTTCTTGGTGGCCATCGTTGTTGCTGCTCCTTGGTCCCCTGCCTCGTCAGCGCCGGGCGGGGTGTCCGGCGGACCGGGCGATCGCCCGGTTTCGGCGTCAGGCGTCGTGGTCCTCGAGGCGCCGCCCGCACTCCGCGCAGGGGCCCCAGGCGTTCTCGCCCGTGAACCCGTCGCACCCGGGGGCGAGCGTCGCCTCGGTCAGCGCCTCCAGGAACTCCGCGACCTCGCCGAGCCAGCCATCGGCATCGACGCCCGCGCCCATGTCGCGGTCGAGCTTGGTGCCCGGGTAGGCGTCGACGCGCTGCCAGACCATCTCGCCACCGGGCAGGCGGCGGACGTCGTCCATGACCCGGGCGAAGCGCCCCTGGAGGTCGGCGAGCTCCGCGCGGATCGCGGTCACGTCACCGGCGAGCGATCGCGCCAGGTCCCAGCGGAGCCAATCCCCGCGGTCGGTCCGGATGGTCGGTTCCATGGTTCGGTCTCCCTCGTCCTGGATGGGGCGTCAGTGGGTGACGCGGTGGTGCGCGGCGAGCTCGGCGCTCGTCCCGAACGTGGCGGGGCAGCGGAGGCAGGCGACCTCGGCGTGCTCGCCCTCGTTGAACGCCCAGTCGCTGAGCTCCCGGAGCTGCGCGTGGGCATGCGCGATGGACCCGACGTCGCCCCAGTTCAGGGTCGTGGCGTCGGCGTCGTCGTGGTTCCGGTAGTGCTCGAGCAGGCGCTCGAGGATCTCGGTGACCTCGACGTGGTGCGCCATGTAGGCGTCGAGCGCGGTGCGCGTGTCGCGGGTGCGGGTCATTGGGGTGGCTCCGTTCGTGGTGGCGGTGCTGGTGTGCTTGCGTCCATCACTCACTCCGGTCGCGCCGTGATGCAAGGCCTGTGGGCGCGATGACACCGATCCACTACCGAGCACCCACGCCGACCACCAACCGGGTGCCGCCAGGCGCTCATGGGACGATGACGCAGCGCTGGCCTCGGTACCATCGAGCGTGATGGACCCCTCCGAGTTCGCCGCCAAGTGGAAGGGCAGCACGCTCACCGAGCGCGCCGCCGCTCAGTCGCACTTCAGCGACCTCTGCCACATGCTTGGCTGGCGCACCCCGTCCGACCTCGATTCGACGGGCGAGTGGTTCGCCTTCGAGAAGGGCGCTGAGAAGCTCGGCGGGGGTGACGGCTTCGCGGACGTCTGGATGAAGGACCGCGTCGCCTGGGAGTACAAGGGCAAGCGGGCCAACCTCCGCGACGCCTACCGGCAGCTCAACGACTATCGCGAGGACCTGGGCAACCCTCCCCTGCTGGTCGTCTGCGATCTCGAGCGCTTCGAGGTCCACACCAACTTCACGGGCACCGCCAAGAAGGTCCACGCCTTCACGCTCGATGACCTGGCCAACGAGCCGGCCGAGCCACTGCGCATCCTGCGCGCGCTGTTCGGGAATCCCGAGGCGCTGCGTCCCACGGTCACCCGCCAGGAGCTGACCGAGGTGGCGGCGCGCGAGTTCGCGGCGCTCGCCATCGCGCTCCGCGGCCGCGGGCATGCGCCGCAGGCCGTCGCCCACTTCCTCGACCAGCTGCTGTTCTGCATGTTCGCCGAGGACGCGGGGCTGCTGCCGCGCGGCATCATCGAGCG
>DAOTUX010000142.1:0-3133 GCA_034436475.1 Chloroflexota bacterium
AGCACCGGGTCCCCGGCCGGTGTCAGCGTCACGGGCCGCGCGCCCAGGGCCTCGGCCAGCGCGCCAAGCACGGTGATGGCGGCAGGGTCGCCGTCGAGGGCGACGTATGCGCCCCGCAACGCCGTCACCGCACGCTCGGGTTCCGCGAACGCGACCAACGGGTGGAATGCGCCGACCCGGACCTCGACGGGGACCACGTCCCGCAGCAGCGCCGCCGGATGGACGCCGCTGAGATGCGCGACGATCGAGCCGGGCCGCCCACGGACGGCCGCCGCGACCGCGACGATCGCGTCGTCCGGCACCGCGAGCAGGACAAGGTCCGCGAGCGCCGCGACATCGCCCGGTGCGGCGACCACCTCGACGCCCGGCAGCCGCTCGGCCAGCGTCGCCCTGCGTCCCGGGTCTCGGCTCGAGACCGCCACGACCGGCCGACCGGCGCGCTGGAGGGCCAGGGCGAGCGCCATCCCCGCTCGCCCCGCCCCCACGATGCCCATGGTGGTCGCAGTCTCGTCGGTCGTCCGGGGCCTCACACTCGGATCGTATACTCGGAGCCGACGCAACCCATCGATCGACCCGGGACGGGCACACCCGCCAGGAGCCGACACCGCCCCGCCCCAAGGGCGTGGGACCTGGAGGCCTGACCCATGGCATCAGCCGACTCGAAGGACCCCTTCTCCGCGCGTGCCACGCTGCGCGTGGGTGATCGCGCCCTGACCATCTTCCGTCTCGACCGCGTGGGCATGGCGGGCCTCGACCGGGCCCCCATGGTGGTCCGGATCCTGCTCGAGGACCTGGTCCGGAACGCGGGCGGCGACGTGGTCACGGAGGACGAGGTGCGCGCGCTCGCGGCATGGCGCCCGGGCGGTGCCCCCGAGGCGGAGGTGCCCTTCCTGCCCGCGCGGGTCATCCTCCAGGACTTCACGGGCGTGCCCGCGGTGGTGGACCTCGCCGCGATGCGTGACGCCATGGCCGCCCTGGGCGGCGACCCGGCTCGCATCAACCCGCTGGTCCCCGCGGACCTGGTCATCGACCACAGCGTCCAGGTGGATCAGTACGCGCTGCCCACCGCGTTCGCGTTCAACGTGGACCGGGAGTACGAGCGCAACACCGAGCGCTACCAGCTGCTGCGCTGGGCGCAGACCGCGTTCCGGGACCTGCGGGTGGTGCCCCCCGGCACCGGCATCGTCCACCAGGTCAACCTGGAGTACCTCGCACGCGTGGTCCAGACGCGGGACGTGGACGGCGAGACGCTCGCGTTCCCGGACACCCTCGTGGGCACCGACTCCCACACCACCATGATCAGCGGCCTGGGTGTCCTGGGCTACGGCGTGGGCGGCATCGAGGCGGAGGCCGTGCTGCTGGGCCAGCCGCTGTACCAGCCGATCCCGCGCGTGGTGGGCGTGCGGCTGCATGGCGAGCTGCCCAGGGGCAGCACGGCCACGGACCTCGTGCTGGTCATCAGCCAGATGCTGCGCAAGCACGGCGTGGTGGGCGCGTTCGTGGAGTTCGCCGGTGACGGGCTCTCGTCGCTCGCCCTCGCCGACCGGGCCACGATCGCCAACATGTCACCCGAGTACGGCGCGACCACGGCCCTGTTCCCGGTGGACGACGAGACGCTCTCCTATCTCCGACTGACCGGGCGCGACCCGGAGCTGGTCGCCCTCGTGGAGGCATACACCAAGGAGCAGGGCCTCTGGCGCTGGCCGGGACCGGGCCCGGAGTTCGATGAGACGCTGGAGCTCGACCTGGCCACCGTGGAACCAAGCGTGGCGGGCCCCAGGCGGCCGCAGGACCGGGTGCCGCTGACGGACCTTCGGGACAGCTTCCGTGCGACGTTCCCGCCCGACGCGACGCCTGCCTCGCCCACCACGAACGGCGTCCAGGAGGCCTCCGAGGAGTCCTTCCCCGCCAGTGACGCGCCAGCGTTCCCGAGCGCCGAGTCGGCGGACCCCGCCCGGGTCGCCAGCCCCTACCGACCGGTTCGCGTGTCCAGCCACGCCGGGGAGGCCGTCGTGCGCACCGGTTCGGTGGCCATCGCCGCCATCACCAGCTGCACCAACACCTCCAACCCCACGGTCATGGTCGGGGCGGGCCTGCTGGCCCGCAACGCGGTGGCCCGTGGCCTGCGCACCTCGCCCATCGCCAAGACCAGCCTCGCCCCCGGGTCCCGGGTGGTCACGGAGTATCTCGAGCGTGCCGGCCTGATGGAGCCGCTGGAGGCGCTCGGCTTCGGGCTCGTGGGCTACGGTTGCACCACCTGCATCGGCAACAGCGGCCCCCTCGACCCGCCCATCGCCCAGGCAGTCGAGGAGCACCAGTTGGTGGTCGCGGCCGTGTTCTCCGGGAACCGCAACTTCGAGGGTCGCATCCATCCCCTGGTGCGCGCGAGCTATCTCGCCTCGCCGCCCCTGGTGGTCGCCTTCGCCCTCGCGGGGCGCATCGACATCGACCTCACGACCGAGCCCCTGGGCATCGGCAGCGACGGCCGCCCGGTGTACCTCGCGGACCTGTGGCCGTCCGCGGAGGAGGTTCGCGCCGCCATCGCCGACGCCATCTCCCCGGAGCTGTTCCGACGCACCTATGCCTCGGTGTTCGAGGGTGACGACCGCTGGCGGGCCCTGCCAATCCCGTCCGGCGACCGGTACGCGTGGGACCCCGGGTCCACCTACATCGCGCTGCCGCCCTTCCTCGAGGGCCTGGGCACCACGCCCGACCCGGTCAGGGACATCATCGGCGCACGTGCCCTCGCGGTCCTGGGCGACTCGGTGACCACCGACCACATCTCCCCTGCCGGGTCCATCCCGGCCTGGAGCCCCGCCGGCCAGTGGCTCCAGGCGCACGGCGTGACCCCCCGCGAGTTCAACAGCTACGGCGCGCGGCGGGGTCACCACGAGGTCATGATGCGCGGCACGTTCGGCAACATCCGGCTGCGCAACGCCCTCGCCAGCAAGGAGGGGCCGTTCACCACCCACCAGCCCGACGGCGAGGAGATGACGCTGTTCGACGCGGCGACCCGCTACGCAGCCGAAGGGGTCCCGCTCGTGGTCCTCGCGGGGACCGAGTACGGGAGTGGCAGCTCCCGGGACTGGGCCGCCAAGGGGACCCGGCTGCTGGGCATCCGCGCGGTCATCGC
>DAOTUX010000143.1:0-1929 GCA_034436475.1 Chloroflexota bacterium
GGTCCCATACGACGGCTGTTCTCGCGGCCGGAGATTGGGGCGCTCATCGGTGCCGTCCTGGTGTTCGGCATCTTCGCGATCCTGGCCGGCAAGAACGGGTTCCTGGGACCCATCGGCGTGGCCGGGTACCTCCAGCTCGCGGCGCAGATCGGCATCCTGGGGGCGCCTGTGGCGCTGCTGATGATCGCCGGTGAGTTCGACCTCTCGGTGGGCTCGATGATCGGCATCACCAGCCTGTTCCTGGCGCTGCTCATCGCCCAGTACCGCCTCGACCCCGCACTGGCCGTGGTCCTCACGTTCCTCCTGGCGCTCGTCCTGGGTGCCATCAACGGCTGGCTGGTCGTGCGGACCGGGCTGCCCTCGTTCCTCATCACCCTCGCGTCCATGCTCGTGCTGCGAGGTGTGTCCATCGCGATGACCCGCGAGATCACCAGTCAGACCATCGTGCGCCTGCCACCGGGTGCGACCGACAGCCTCGCGCTGCGCATGTTCACCGAGCCCCTGTTCACCATCGACCGGGCGGTGTTCCGGGTGGAGCTGCTGTGGTGGCTGGGTGTCGTGGCGGTCGGCTCGTGGGTCCTGCTGCGGACCCGGTTCGGCAACTGGACGTTCGCGGTCGGCGGCTCCGCACAGGCGGCCCGCTATGTGGGCGTCCCGGTGGCCCGCGTGAAGATCACCCTGTTCATGGCCACCGCCGCGGCTGCGGCGCTCTACTCCTGCATCGTGGTGCCCTCCGTGGGCAGCGCCAATGTCACCGATGGCATCGGCAAGGAGTTCCAGGCCATCATCACAGCCGTCGTCGGCGGCACCCTCCTGACGGGCGGGTACGGCTCGGTCATCGGGTCGGCGTTCGGCGCCTTCATCCTGGGCGCCACCAGCCTGGGCATCCTGTACGCGGGCATCAAGACCGACTGGTACCAGGCGGTCCTGGGCCTGCTGCTGCTCACCGCCGTGCTGGTCAACACCTACGTCCTGCGCCGCGCATCGGGGACCCGCTGATGGACCAGCCGCCGTTCACCGCCCACGACGACGCACCCATCACGCTGCCACCCGAGACCGCGGCCCGGATCGCGGCGTACGGCGCCCACGGCGCCCTGCCCCACGACGACACACGCCGCCCGGTGCTCGAGGCCCGCGAGGTGTCCAAGGACTTCGGGCGGGTGATCGCGCTCGACTCGGTCTCGCTCACGGTCCGCGCCGGGGAGATCAACTGTCTCCTGGGCGACAATGGCGCCGGCAAGTCGACGCTCATCAAGATGCTCTCTGGCGTGTATCAGCCGGACCGCGGCGAGCTGCGCATCGACGACCAGCCCGTCCGGTTCGCGTCCCCTCGCGATGCTCTCGATCGGGGCATCGCCACGGTGTTCCAGGACCTCGCGGTCCTGCCGCTCATGAGCATCAGCCGCAACTTCTTCGTGGGCTCCGAGCCGACACGTGGCTGGGGCCCCTTCCGCCGATTCGACGTGCGTGCGGCCGGGCGGATCGCCACGCAGCAGATGGCCGAGATCGGCATCCGGGTGCGCGACCCGGACCAGCTCGTGGGCACCCTGTCGGGGGGCGAGCGCCAGACGCTCGCCATCGCCCGCGCCGAGTACTTCGGGGCGCGGGTGCTCATCTTGGACGAGCCGACCTCGGCGCTCGGCGTCAAGGAGGCGGCCATCGTCCTGCGGCATGTCATCCGGGCGCGCGCACGTGGCCTCGCGGTCATCTTCATCACCCACAACGTGCAGCACGCGCTGCCGGTCGGCGACCGTTTCACGATCCTGTCCCATGGCCGACTCGCGGGCGAGTTCCGGCGCGGCGAGGTGGGACAGGACGAGCTGCTGCGCCTGATGGGCGGCGGTGCGGAGCTCCAGGAGCTGGCGGCGGAACTCGACGCCCTCATGGCAGAGTCGGGGCTCGCCGACGAGGAGTCGCCGACGGGGTCAT
>DAOTUX010000144.1:0-4810 GCA_034436475.1 Chloroflexota bacterium
GCCAGCCAGTCGCCGTCGGGCGACCAGCTCGGGTCCCCCGTGCTGGGTGCGCGGTCTGGCTGGCCGTGCTACTCACCATGAATGGTCTCGCGCCGGATCGGTTCCCGAATCGCATGACCCCGGGCATGCCCGGGGTCATGTGCGTCCCGACGTGCCTCGGGTCAGGGCGTCACGGAGATCGGCTGCCAGTCAGCCCAGTTGGCGTGCCACGGCTGGGTCGCCTTCTGGCCCGTCTCCGGGTCGATGGGGTCGCTCATGGGATGCGAGAGGCCCAGCTCGGTGCACCGACCGCGCCGGGGGTCTCGATACGGACCGCCTTCCCTCCACCGCCGGCCGGAACCACCAGCAGGGCCGAGAGGTCGTCCGCAAAGGCCATCAAGCGAACGCCGTCAGGAGACCAGGTGATGTCCTCCGATGTGATCGGGTCTGTCACGAGGGTCTCGAGGCTGGCCCCATCCGCATCCAGGACGCGCACCGCAGCGGGCTCACCGCCCACGGCGATGCGCCTCCCGTCGGGTGAGAACGTCGGCCACCAGTAGTCTGTCGTGGGCGCTTGGGGCACAAGGAGCAATCGCTCGACCCCGGAGACGACGTCGACCTCGAACACCGCGTGACCCGAGCCACCGTCGGGGACGCGTGTGTATGTCAGCCAGCGCGAGTCAGGTGACCAGTCGATCGAGAGGTAGCTCGTGGTGTCCGAGGACACCGGAGACACCGACCGCAGGTCGGACCCGTCAGGCCGGATCAGCTTGGCCTCCGAGCCGCTCGCCCGATTGACGAAGGCGATCCATTCACCACTCGGCGACCAGACGACGAACTCGGCAGAGTCGAAACCGCCGATGTCGAGTGGCGTCACTGTGCCGGAGGCTGTCTCGATAATCGCGAGCTTCTTCCCCGTCCCGCCCGCGATGACCGTGACGACGCGCGACGAGTCGGGCGACCATGCGATGTTGGACGTGCCGATGATCGTCGTCTGGAACACCCAGCCGGGCGGTGCCTCGATCTCGTGTCGATCGGACCCGTCCGGCGCTACCACCGCGAGTCGCGGTGGTCCCCCACTCGCCGGCGTGGACCAGAAGGCCAGGTGCGACATGTCCGGCGACCACGATGGATTGATGTCGCGATCCGGCCCGCCGATCAATACACGCGTATCCGAGCCGTCCGGCCGTGCGACCAGGATATCGCCCTCGGAGTCGACCGCGATGAGCCCGTCGTCTCGGCCAGCGGGTGAGGGCGACGGTCCACCGAACGTCGCAGCCATCAGGAAGATGACGATCAGCAGCGCCGATGTCAGCGCGAGCGCAGCCCACCGGGGCACCGCGACCACGGGCCATGTGAGTTCCATGGGGAGCCACCTTTCGATGCTGGCCCAGGCCGGCCGTTGCCGGGTGCGTCGGGTCGTCGCCAGCACCCCGTCCAGGTAGGCCGGGGCTGGTGGGGACCACGCCTCGTCGGTCCAGGTGGTGAGCATCCGGTCGAGTCGATCGCGATCGTTCATGCGTATCGACCCTCCGTGGCCACCAGCTGGCCACGGGCATCGGCGTCGAGGGCTGCCCGCAGCGCCTGTGTGGCGCGATGGAGCCGCGACTTGGCGGTTCCCAGCGGGATGCCCATCGCCGCCGCGGCGTCCGGGAGCGGCAGGTCCAGGAAGTAGTGGAGGACGATGACCACGCGGTGCTCGGGGTCGAGCCGGCGCACGCCACGCTCGATCAGGTCCCGGTCGGCGAGGGCCGACTGGTTGTCCGGCATCGCGGTGGGAAGGATCTCCGGTAGCGAGACCTCGACACTCCGGCGCCGTGCATGTCGCAGCTGGTCCTTGCATGCATTCAGGAACAGCCGATTGAGCCACGCGTCGAAGCGGTCAGGGTCGCGCAGGGTGGGCAGGTCCCGCCAGCATCGGACGAGCGTCTCCTGGACGGCGTCCTGCGCCCGGTCGGGATCGCGGAGGATGAGACGCGCTGCGGCATCCAGTCGACCGATCGTGGCGCTGGCCAGCACGGAGAAGGCGTCATGATCGCCCTTCCGCGCACGCTCCACGAGATCCCGCTGCACGTCGCGTCCCTCGCATCGGCGCGACCTGGGTGGCCGCGCTCGCAGCATATGGCGCGGCGTCCAGCCGAATCGTTCCCGATTCGCGCTCCTGTGCCTGTCGGTCACTTGACGGATCTACATCGGACCTATGTCGGCTACCATATGGATCATGGCACGAGACCGTATGGACACCATACAGCCACCACGGCTGAGCACGGTCGCAGGGACGGCCGCCCTCGACCTCCTCCGTGTCGCGCGTGCCATGGGCCTGGACTCGGAGCCCCTGCCGCCCCGGCTCGACCTCCTGCTGGTGCGCCGGATCGCGGCCGCGGCGGCGAAGGTCGGCATCGGCAGGGACGCAGCCGTCGCGCTCTGCACCGACCCGTTGCTCATGGACCGTGTCCCCGCGCTCATCGCCCACCTCACGGACAGCCTGCGCGCCTCGCCGCTGCCACGACGCGAGCTGGAGGTCCTCACCCAGACCCTGGACCTCGAGGCCATCGCCCGGATCGTGGACACGTCACCCGTCAGCCTGCGTCGCTACCTGTCTGGCAGCCGTGACACGCCCGACGACGTCGCGGCCCGCATCCATTGGCTGGCGCTCACCGTCAGCGACCTGCTCGGTGCCTACAACGAGATCGGGGTCCGGCGCTGGTTCGACAGACCCCGCGCCGCGCTGGACGGGCGAAGCCCGGCCCAGGTGCTGTCGTCCGGATGGGACCCCGATGAGCCAGGACCGAGCGCCGTCCAGGCCTTGGCGTCGGCACTCACCAGACCCGGGGTCGGCGCGTGATCGGGTACCGCCATGCCGACCCCCGCTACCCCTTCCTCTGGGAATCGAACCGACAGCCCGCGGCTCGATGGCACGAGGAAGGGGACGGCCCCGTGCACTACCTGGCGAGCACGCCGGACGCTGCCTGGGCAGAGCTCTTGCGGCACGAGGAGATCACCGACCCAACGGACCTCGCGACCATCCGGCGGTCGCTGTGGGCGATCGAGGTCCCGGATGACCTGCTTCCGGCCGTCCGCCTGCCTCTCCGGGTGCTGCGAGGCGACGAGTCATCCTACGAAGCCTGTCGAGGCGAGGCACGGCGATTGCGCCGCGCCGGGGCATCCGGGCTCCGCGCCCGGTCGGCCGCGGTCGTCTCGACCACCGGCTCGGGGCATCGCGTCGCCGATGGCCTGCGACCCGGGCCTCCCCTTGACGAGGAGGTGATCGTGCTGTTCGGCCCTCGCCCGGACCTCGTCGGCTGGGCTGCCTGCGCCGTGGGTCGACCGCGCGAGGACCTCCTGCGTCGGGTGCGCCATCTCCACCGGTCGGTCCGGGGCATGCCATCATCGGGTTGATGCCCACGACATCCACCACCCACCGGAAGCCCGCGCCCCGGAAGCGCGCCAAGCCGGACCCTGCCAAGGCGTGGGCGAAGCGTCTCGTCCGAACCCGGCCCGGTCTTGTGCCATGGGTGCTGGAACAACTCGACATCATGTATGGCGCGCCCACGTGGGCACGCGTCCATGACCCCACGAGCGAGCTGGTGCTCACCATCCTCACCCAGAACACCGCGGACACCAACGCGGAGCACGCCTTCGACCGACTGTGTGCCCGCTACCCGGTCGCCATGGATGGTGCTCGGACGCTCGAAGCCCCCGACCGGTCGGTGGTCACGCGACCCGGGTGGGGCGGCCGGGGCTGGCACGAGACGGAGGCCGACTGGCAGGCGGTGGAGGACGCGCCGACCGACGAGCTCATCGAGGTCATCCGACCGGGCGGTCTGGCACCCCAGAAGGCGCCACGCATCCAGTCCGCGCTGCGGCTGATCCGCGAGGCGCGCGGCGACCACTCGCTGGAGTTCCTGGGTGACATGCCCGCGCGAGCGGCGCGCGACTGGCTGACGGCCATCCCGGGGATCGGTCGCAAGACCGCGTCGGTGGTGCTGCTGTTCAGCTTCGGCCTGCCGCTCATGCCGGTCGACCGGCACATCGAGCGCGTCTCGCTGCGCATCGGGTTGGTGCCACCCAAGATGACCGCGGACGAGGCCCACGAGGTGTTCCTGGGGTTGCTGGAGGCGGACGAGATGTACCCCGCTCACGTGGGCCTCATCACGCATGGCCGGCGCCTGTGCCACGCCCGGAACCCGGAGTGCGACCGATGTCCCATCGCGCCCCGCTGCCGGTACGTGGATCAGAAGGCCGCATGACCCAGGACTCGGCACCCGGGGCCGCTCTCGCGGCACTCGTCGACGAACTCCTCGAGGAGGAGTTCGAGCTGTCGCCCGTCACGGCGTCCGCGCTGGGCCTGACCGACTACGACGCGGGCATGGACGATGTGTCCGCGGAGGGGTTCGCGGAGCGCGACCGGGATGCCACCGACTTCCTGGCACGGTTCTCGGCCATCGGCGACGAGGGTCTGACCACCGACGAGCGCATCGACCGGGATCTGGCCATCGCGACGCTCAGGGGACGCCTGGTGATGGCCGACTGGCGGGGCTGGCAGCGCGATCCGCTCACTTACGTGAAGCCGGCCATCGATGGCATCTTCCTGCTGTTCCTCCACCGACTCCGACCCGAGCAGGACCTGGTGGACGCCGCGACGAGCCGGCTCGCGCAGGTCCCGGAGGTGTTCCGTCATGGCCGGGCCAACCTCGACCCGGCGCTGTCGCACCCGTTGCTCATCGAGCGAGGCGTGGGGTCCGCGAGGGCGGCCGCCCGCTACCTGCGCGACCACCTGCCCGGGGAGGCCCGCGACGCGGAGCTCGCGGAGCGACTCCGGAGCGCGGGT
>DAOTUX010000145.1:0-33677 GCA_034436475.1 Chloroflexota bacterium
GCCATGCGGCTAGTCGGCCCCGCGCACGCGGGGGTCATCCCCGGCGCGAGCCCAGGTCGAAGTCGCATCCGGAGTCGGCCCCGCGCACGCGGGGGTCATCCACTCGCCGTCGGTCATGGTGGCGCGCGCGTGGGGTCGGCCCCGCGCACGCGGGGGTCATCCTCCCGTCGATGACACGTTCGTGAGCCCGCCCTAGTCGGCCCCGCGCACGCGGGGGTCATCCGACCACCAGCATCCTCGTGGCGATGCTCGACCGGTCGGCCCCGCGCACGCGGGGGTCATCCCAGGCAGTTCTGCATCGCGAACGGCGAGCCGTCGTCGGCCCCGCGCACGCGGGGGTCATCCGCGCGCCTGGCTGAACACCTGCCGACGGCGGTCGTCGGCCCCGCGCACGCGGGGGTCATCCGCAGGCCCGCATCATCTACAGGGCCGTCCACGCGTCGGCCCCGCGCACGCGGGGGTCATCCAGGACGACCCCCGGGCGATCAACCGGCCACTATGGTCGGCCCCGCGCAGGCGGGGGTCATCCGGGCGGAGGCGGCATGGGCGACCTGTACCACGAGTCGGCCCCGCGCACGCGGGGGTCATCCCAGCCGCAAGGAGCAGTTGGAGAAGCTCGCCCAGTCGGCCCCGCGCACGCGGGGGTCATCCCAGCAGCGGGAGGACGAAGAAGGGCTTCCCGTGGTCGGCCCCGCGCACGCGGGGGTCATCCGACGTGGCAGAACCTGGGGCTCGACGGTTCAAAGTCGGCCCCGCGCACGCGGGGGTCATCCCGGTCGCGGCCGGCATTGGAACTGAGGAGACCGGGTCGGCCCCGCGCACGCGGGGGTCATCCCACTACGTACCGGGGGCGGCGGCATGACCGACCGTCGGCCCCGCGCACGCGGGGGTCATCCCAGGATGCCCCGGCTGTGGTCGGGGTAGCTGCTGTCGGCCCCGCGCACGCGGGGGTCATCCGGCGGACGGCTCGGCCACCGCCGGCTACATCGTGTCGGCCCCGCGCACGCGGGGGTCATCCGCAAGGAGACGACCATCATGACGCCCGACCCCAGTCGGCCCCGCGCACGCGGGGGTCATCCGTCGAGCTGGATGGTGTTGAGCGCGCTGGTCGCGTCGGCCCCGCGCACGCGGGGGTCATCCGAAGCGGTCCAGCGGCACCGACACGGGCGTCATGTCGGCCCCGCGCACGCGGGGGTCATCCGTTGACGCCGCTGCCGTCCGTGGCGGTCGTGACGTCGGCCCCGCGCACGCGGGGGTCATCCGGGACACAGTGATTTTGTCACTGTCGAGGATGCGTCGGCCCCGCGCACGCGGGGGTCATCCGAACGACGGGCCGTCGGGCCACAACCGCCAGCAGTCGGCCCCGCGCACGCGGGGGTCATCCCCGGGATGAGCGAACCGGGGTCGGCCCCGCGCACGCGGGGGTCATCCTGTCCGCGGTCACGGTGTCCACCCACACGACCGAGTCGGCCCCGCGCACGCGGGGGTCATCCGACCGATGACGATGACTGCGACTGCGACGATGAGGTCGGCCCCGCGCACGCGGGGGTCATCCGTGTCTGCCACCACTGCGCTAGCAGACCTTACCGTCGGCCCCGCGCACGCGGGGGTCATCCTTCGGCATAGTTGCTAGGCAAGCTGTATACCGAGTCGGCCCCGCGCACGCGGGGGTCATCCGAAGGGCGGCCTGGTGGGCTCCGTGGCGCAGGGGTCGGCCCCGCGCACGCGGGGGTCATCCGCGGAGCTCCGGACCGGCGTGGGGCGAGCACCAGTCGGCCCCGCGCACGCGGGGGTCATCCGGCGCGCCGGAGCGCCATGCACTCCGCGGTCTTGTCGGCCCCGCGCACACGGGGGTCATCCGGTGCGCGCACCACTGATGAGTGCCTAGCGTTGGTCGGCCCCGCGCACGCGGGGGTCATCCTGGGGCATGAGCATCACCGAGGCGGACCTCGCCGTCGGCCCCGCGCACGCGGGGGTCATCCGATGCAGCGGTACACGGTCAGGCCCTGCGTCGGGTCGGCCCCGCGCACGCGGGGGTCATCCGTACCATGCGAGCATCATTGCGATCTTCGAGACGTCGGCCCCGCGCACGCGGGGGTCATCCCACGGCCGGGTCCGAGTCGAATGCCAGGCGCACGTCGGCCCCGCGCACGCGGGGGTCATCCGGCGACGCGCAGCCGGGAGTCCAGCGACGAGCCGTCGGCCCCGCGCACGCGGGGGTCATCCGCCGATGCGGTGGAAGGTGGACCTCGAGCACCAGTCGGCCCCGCGCACGCGGGGGTCATCCGGAGTTGGCCCGCGCCCGAGGACGCGGTGCCGAGTCGGCCCCGCGCACGCGGGGGTCATCCCGCCGTCGTCCGGTGGATGGCCCAGTTCGGGATGTCGGCCCCGCGCACGCGGGGGTCATCCGGGGGCCAACAGGCCGCTGGTGGACCGGCTGCGGTCGGCCCCGCGCACGCGGGGGTCATCCGGCGGACGACCACTGCGCGCTCGTGGCGACGTGCGTCGGCCCCGCGCACGCGGGGGTCATCCGTGGTTGAGGCGCTCGCGCTGCCAGCCCGCGCGGTCGGCCCCGCGCACGCGGGGGTCATCCCTGGTTGGTCGCGAGCGTATGCGGTCGATCGCAGTCACCCCCGCGCACGCGGGGGTCATCCCGACCGCTACGAGCGGAGGCTCCCCACCGTCGCGTCGGCCCCGCGCACGCGGGGGTCATCCCTGAGGAGGCCGGGGACGTTCTCCATGAGGACCGTCGGCCCCGCGCACGCGGGGGTCATCCTGATGAGATCGACCGCCTCTACGAGCGGACCGCGTCGGCCCCGCGCACGCGGGGGTCATCCCGACGCCATCGCGTCGGCCAGCACGTCGGCGGGGTCGGCCCCGCGCACGCGGGGGTCATCCGAGCCGGTAGGCGGACATGAACGTGTAGGAAGCGTCGGCCCCGCGCACGCGGGGGTCATCCGCATGGGCAGGTCGTTCATGCCCTTGACACCAGTCGGCCCCGCGCACGCGGGGGTCATCCGAAGCTCAGGCACCGCGCGCGGACGCTGGGCGCGTCGGCCCCGCGCACGCGGGGGTCATCCGTGGCGGTGCGGCGCCCGCGGCCCGACCGTGGCGTCGGCCCCGCGCACGCGGGGGTCATCCCTTCCAACTTCGGTGAGATCGTCACTGCGTCTTGTCGGCCCCGCGCACGCGGGGGTCATCCCGAGCCCATGCCGACGCCCGAGCGATGCGCGGAGTCGGCCCCGCGCACGCGGGGGTCATCCGTTCGGCGACACCACCGAGCTCGCCGCCTACCTGTCGGCCCCGCGCACGCGGGGGTCATCCGCAGGACTCGGCGAACGCGCTGCTCACCACCATGTCGGCCCCGCGCACGCGGGGGTCATCCGTACGGCGAGATGCTGGAAAGCGTTCATGCCCTGTCGGCCCCGCGCACGCGGGGGTCATCCCTCGAGGTGACGCCCCTGGGGAGGCCCCGGTTGGTCGGCCCCGCGCACGCGGGGGTCATCCGCTGTCGCCGGCGTCGATCGACACGAGCGCCAAGTCGGCCCCGCGCACGCGGGGGTCATCCGCAGTTCTGAAGGGGTTCGAGTCCCCTCGCCTCGTCGGCCCCGCGCACGCGGGGGTCATCCCATCCACGGCCCGCACAGCACGTCCTACACCGAGTCGGCCCCGCGCACGCGGGGGTCATCCCGCGATCGTCGTCTGGCCGTGGCTGACGTGGCGGTCGGCCCTGCGCACGCGGGGGTCATCCGTAGCGGCCGACGTCGGCCACCATCTCGCGCCGTCGGCCCCGCGCACGCGGGGGTCATCCGAGTCGTGGGGGAGGACTCTTGGCCCTCCCCCGGTCGGCCCCGCGCACGCGGGGGTCATCCCGGGTCGTAGTGCGGGCCGCCGTGCCCGTCGGGGTCGGCCCCGCGCACGCGGGGGTCATCCGTCGAGAGTCATTGTGGCGGATCCTATTGCTGAAGTCGGCCCCGCGCACGCGGGGGTCATCCGGCGCTTGACCCGCCGGCCCGGGACCGTGTCGCGTCGGCCCCGCGCACGCGGGGGTCATCCGGTCATCCGCGACCAGTTCTCGCGCAGCCCGCGGTCGGCCCCGCGCACGCGGGGGTCATCCCCCGAGATGACCGAGCCCGACTGGCTGCCGCCCGTCGGCCCCGCGCACGCGGGGGTCATCCGGACGGCTCGACCGTGGAGAGGCAGCTGCGCCAGTCGGCCCCGCGCACGCGGGGGTCATCCGTGGCGTTCCGACCGGTGACGAATACGATCGGATGTCGGCCCCGCGCACGCGGGGGTCATCCGGCGGCGTCCAAGGCGCTCGACAGGATGGCAGAGTCGGCCCCGCGCACGCGGGGGGTCATCCGTACTCGTTGACGTAGTAGGTCGGGGCGTAGTAGTCGGCCCCGCGCACGCGGGGGTCATCCGTGCAGGGTTACTTCTTCCATGACTCCCTCATCTTGCCGGAGCGCGCACCTCTCCGTCACCGATCTGCGTCGCCATCATCGACCCGTGCCCATCAATAGGCGCCGTCGACAGCCCGGGCAGCCAGGCAATCGCGTGATCCGACCACCGACTTACTCATGAGCAATCCTCGCACCATCCAGTACTCTCCTCCTTGGATGACCACGGAACCTCGACCCCCCGCCTGAGCGTGTCCCGGAGCGTCCGTCTGCGCCCTTGGCAGCATGCCGCCCTCGAGCGCTATCGGGCGACCGACCGTCCCGACTTCCTCGCGGTCGCCACCCCCGGTGCCGGCAAAACCACCTTCGCGCTCGCGGCCATCCGGACCGCCCTGGCAGAGCGGCCCGCCCGCCTGGTCGTCGTGGCGCCGACGGCCCACCTCAAGGTCCAGTGGACGCAGGCCGCGAGCCGGATGGAGCTGCATCTCGACCCTGCGTGGACCCCGGAGGCGGGCTCGCTGCCGACGGACATGCATGGCGTCGTTACGAGCTACCAGCAGGTGGCCGCAAGCGCTCCCGCGATCGCGCCACTCGCCCGGGACACCCTGGTGATCCTCGACGAGGTCCATCATGCGGGTGACGACCGGGCCTGGGGTGACTCGCTGCGCGAGGCGTTCGGCCGATCGGCACGTCGTCTCGCCCTCTCGGGCACGCCCTTCCGGTCAGACACGCGAGCCATCCCGTTCGTGCGCTACGAGGCCCTGGAGGCCGTGCCGGACTACGAGTACGGCTATGGCGACGCGCTCCGGGACGGCCGCGTGGTGCGGCCCATCTACTTCCCGCGCACCGGTGGCCAGATGGAGTGGCAGGCACCCGACGGCGAGGTCCACGAGGCGACCTTCGACGACCCGCTGGCCGCGCAGCTGGCCAACCAGCGCCTGCGGACGGCACTGTCGGTCGATGGCGACTGGATGCCCACGGTGCTGGGCGAGGCGGTCGCGCGCCTCGACCACCTCCGACGCCACCAGCCTGACGCTGGTGGCCTCGTCATCGCGATCGACCAGGACCATGCGCGGGGGATCGCGGCCCTGATGGAGCGGCGCTTCCGGCAGCGCCCGGTCGTGGTGACCTCGGATGACCCCGACTCGTCCGGGCGCATCGCGCGGTTCGCCGCGGCCGATGGGCCATGGCTCGTGGCCGTCCGGATGGTCTCCGAGGGCGTGGACATCCCGCGCCTGCGGGTGGGCGTGTACGCCACCGTGACCACGACCGACCTGTTCTTCCGGCAGGCGGTCGGTCGGTTCGTGCGCTGGGTGCCCGGCATCCGCGACCAGCGCGCCTGGCTGTACATCCCGGACGACCCGCGCCTGCGACTGCGTGCCTCGACCATCGCCGAGCTGCGGCGCCACTCGCCGCGTCGGGACGCACGCTGGGATGGCGCCGGTGACCCGGAGTGCGAGCGACGGCCGCCCGTCCGGTTCGACCGCGGCGCCGAGCAGTTATCGATGTTCGAGGCCCTCTCGGCCATGCCCCTGGCGGGCTCAGCGGGCTGGCAGCCATGGCTGGAGGCGCTGCCCGACGACTGGGAGGACCGCCCCGACGCCTCGATCGAGGTGGACCTCGCGCCCCCTCCCCCGGTCGCCGGTGCCTCTCGCGCGCCCGTCGCGGGCGGGCGCACGCGTCGTCAGGAGAAGGATGCGCTGCGGCAGGCCAACGCCAACGGCGTGCGCGACATCGCGCGGGTCACCGGGCTGTCCCACGCGGTCATCAACGGCCAGCTCAACCGCGCGGTGGGCATCCGGGGCATCGAGGCGGCCACGGTGGAGCAGTTGGCAGCGCGGCTCCGGGCGGCAGACCGCTGGTTCGAGCGCGAGGCCCGCGACTGACAGGCGCCCATCGGCCAGCGGCTCGTCGCGGGTCGCGGAGGGTGCCTACGCGGCCGGACCCCTCGCCGGGCGGCTGGCCTATGACGTCTGCCCTGCGCCAGGCGTCCCATCGACGGCGACCCGGAAGTCCCGACCCTCCCAGCGGCCCGCGTCGGGCCACCAGAACGTGAAGTCGATGGCGCCGCCGGCCCCCACCTGCTCGGAGCCCTCGACGTCCACCACCCACACCCCAAGGGTCGTATCGCGGCCATCGACGTCCGCCCATGTCCGCCAGCCGTCGAGGGACACGCGGACGCGCGTCGGGGCAAGGACCTCGAGACGGAGCCGGCGCCCCGCGGGCATGCTCGCCCGGGGGGTCGCGAACCGCCATGTGGCACGGACCGACTCGGGGGCCACGCCGCCGTACCGCCGCCACGCCGCCTCCGGGCGGTCGATGGGATAGCCGGTGGCGATCGAGCAGGCGAGCTTGATGTACTCCGCGTGCGCCCAGACCAGGGGCATCGCCGAGCCGCTGGGATGGCCCAGTCGCAGTCGATGGCTCGGGATGTCGGCGCCGTCCCACACCTGCTCGGGGACCATGCCGCCCATCGACGCCATCCGGCGCATCGTCTCGAGGTAGGGGCGTGCGTCCCGGCCGGCCGCCAGCTCGTAGTGGCCGCGCTCGCCCACCAAGAGCGGCCAGCCCCTCCCGATGCCGGTCCCGTCATACGCGCGTCCGTCCTCGTGCTCCCCATAGCCGTCGCCGTTGTAGCGGTGCCAGACCGGCCCGCTGGGCGTCTCGGTGCGGAGCAGCGTGTCGGCGACCACGAGGCTCGACAGGATCCGCGGGTCGTCGGGCCTCCGGAGGCCGAACCGGACGAGCGACAGGAAGTCGGTGCCGACCACGCTGACCGCCGGGACCAGCGAGCGCTCCGCTGGGACGTTGCGCATCTGGATCGTGCTCGCGATGGGTGCGCCGGCGGCCACCTCGATGGGCGCGATCCGGACGTAGTGGCCAGCCACGCCATGCTGGGTCGCCAGTGGCGTGTCGGTCGCATACGTCCAGTCCTCGATCGAGGCGTTCCAGTCGTCGGCGAGCTCGAGGCAGTAGCTCGCGGCGGGCTCCGGCAGGTACCCTGCCGCCACGACCAGCGCCGCCACGACGGGCGCGAGCGTCGAGGGCGTGATACCCGGGACCTCCTCCCAGCGGTCCTGGGCGGTGGCGGGGCCCGTGCGAGCCAGGAAGCCGGCGGCCCGGGCGACCATCTGGCCCAACGCCCGCTCGGTCAGGAGGTCGTCGAGCCCCTCGGGCGGGTCGAGCGCCTCGGGCGGGTCGAGCCCCTCGGTCGGCGCGTGGCGCATCGCGTGCGCCCGCGTGGGCTCGACACCCCGCAGCGCGTCCACCAGCAGGATCGGGTAGGCAGCCTCGTCGAGCTGGATGCCGCCCCAGTACGCCCCGCCGTCCACCCATTGGTTCTGCGCCCAGTGGCCGTCGGGCTCCTGGGTCGCCACCAGGTACGCCAGCGTCCGCTGGGCCGAGGCCCGCTGCCCAGGGCCACGAACGCGCCTGCCGTCTCGACGAGGTCGCGGGACCAGACCAGGTGGTACCCGCCGGGCGCGTCGGTGGTGGCCCCCCACGGGACCGAGAGACTCGCCACGGTGGCCCCGGGCGCGGTCGCGTCCTCATGCGTCCGGAGCACGGCGGCCGAGATCAGGTACAGCTGGCGCTCGGCCTCGTCGAGGACGGATGGGGGCCGCGTGATGGTCCGCCCCCACTCGGTCCACGCCTCGACATACCCGGCCCAGTCGTTGCGGAAGTGCTCCGCGAGCGTGGCGCTCACCTGGAGGGCGGCCTGCTCGAAGCGCGTGCCGAAGCCGAGCGCGAGCTCCGACCTGCCGTCGAGCAGATCCAGCTCGAGCATGCCCGCGACGTTGCCCTCGGCGGTGGCGCCGTGCTCCCAGGTCATGCGCCCGTGCGCGGCGAAGTCCTGCCAGCCGTCGGACGTGCCGACGTAGCCCACGGAGAACCGGGTCGGGGGTGGCTCGGCGGCCAGCGCCAGCACCGAGTCACGACGTCTGGCGAAGAGCATCCGTCGACCCTTGTACGTGCCAACCCATGCGCGGTTGCCAAGGCCGGTCGAGCCCAGGTGTGGCGCGACGAGCGCGTACAGGCGCAATGGGGTCCCCTGCCGGGTGATCGCGGTGCCCTCCCGGCGGTCGGTCAGCTCCGCCTCGATGCGAACGACGTCGGCGTGGTCATCGACGCAGATGCGCAGCGTGAGCACGTACTGGGCATGACGGTGGGTGACGGTGATCGCGGGGACGTCTGGCGTCGGGTAACGGACCTCATGCACGGCGTCGCGCTTGACCTCGCTCCAGAAGCCGGCCCCGTCGGCCAGGATGAAGCCGAGGTCCCGGATCTGCGGCCGGTCCACGCGCGGCCAGTAGACCTCGTCGAGGATCCCACGGCCCACCGTGAACCAGACGCGGCTCGCCACCACGGACGTGCCGACCGCGTCCTTGGCGCTGCTCGACCACGTGGGCGCGATGCCAGGCGCCCCCGGGGCCGATGGGCGGGTGTCGCTCATACCCGATGCCCGTCCTGGCGCGACGGCGACGTCGTCGCCCGCAGGCCCCATGCAGGCCCAGGCTGCGTGGCGTGGGCGCGTGCGCTGTCTGGGTGCGCGTGGTCGCGTGGCATCACGCCGATGGTAGGCCCACCGGGGATCCGGGGTCTGGGGCAGCCAGGCTCACCCCGCCCCGCCGCCCACGATCGGCTCGTCGAGCACGACCTGGGTGCTGTAGAGCTGAGCAATCGCGATGCAGACCTCGACGCCCGGGCGCATGCCGGTCTGAAGGGTGATCGTGGGGGCCGTCCCGGTGGCGTCCACCTCGACACCCGCCAGGCCGTAGCAGCCCTCCGCGCCGCTCCAGTAGTAGACCGTGAGCGTCCGGCCGTCGGGCGCGACGGTGATGTGGTCCCACGGGGTCTCGATGATGTCCGTGAGACCGTCCTCGGGGACGGCGGGCGTCGCGCCGTCGTCCGACGGGACCTCCGGCAGCTCCCCGGGCTCGCCGGGCTCGCCGGGGGTCCCCGGGTCCATGGTGAGTCCGGGGTCGGGCGTCGCGGCGTCCTGCGCGACCGTCGGCGCCGCGGCAACGAGGGTCATGGCCAGGGCGACGATGGTGAGGATGAGCGTGCTCGCGGTGCGAGCACGGCGGCGACGGGTCGGGGTCATTGGATCGGCCTCCTGTGGCTCGAGGGGTCGGGCGCCCTGCCCAGCATGATGGGTCCGGCGGCCGAGCGCGGCCCCCGGACCCGTGCCTCGCGCCGGACGGCGGTCAGACGAGGCCGCCGCCCAGGATCGGCGTCTCCAGGACGACGGTCGTGCTGAACAGCTGCGCCAAGTCGATGCACGCCCCGGCGCCCGGGCGCGTCCCGACCTGGAGTTGGATGACTGGGACATCCCCGGTCTGGTCCACGGTCACGCCGGCGAGGCCGTAGCAGTCCTGGACGCCCGCCCAGAAGTACACCGTGAGCGTCCGGCCGTCGGGCGCGACGGTGATGTGGTCCCAGCCCTGGGTGCGCACGTCCACGAGCCCATCCTCGGGCACGACCGGGATCGCGCCATCGTCCGGGAGCGCTGGCCCTGCGGTGGCCGAGACGGGCTGGTCGGGGCCGCCGCTCGAGGATGACGCACCCTGGGCGAGCGCTGCCGCGGGCACGAGCAGCGACAGGGCGAGCGCCCCGACGACGAGCGACTTGAGCCAGGTGGTGCGACGGTTCATGGGAGCGCCTCCGTGGGGGCCCCGTTGGCGGGGCGATGGCTTCCCCGTCCGGACGACGCAGGGCTGCCCATGGTTCCCGCCACGGCGGCACGGGCGCAACCCGCCCGACCGAGCGTCAGCCGGCGACAGGCTCCGTCGAGCGCGCCCCGGCCCTGGCGGCCGCAGCCCGCAACTCGCCCGCCAGCGAGGGCACCACGCGTCCCACCACCCGGACATCCGTGGCCCGATAGTCGATGTCCACCGTGCCCCGCTCCCGTACCCGGGCCAACAGCTCCCCCTCCGTGTAGGGCAGGGTCACATCGACCTCCTCCCACAGCTCGGCGAGCAGCGTCGCCAGCCGGAGTCGCACCAGGTCCAGCCCGAACCCCGTGGCCGCTGACGCCATGACCGCGCCGTCCACGATCGGCGCGGGCGGCGCATCCGGCCCGCCGTCCATGACCAGGTCCGCCTTGTTGAGGGCCACCAGGCGCGGCTTGTCGCCCGCGCCCAGTTCGTCGAGCACCTGCTGGACCGTGCGGCGGTGCTCGGGGGCGTGCCGGTCCGAGGCATCGACGACCTCCAGCAGCGCGTCCGCGCGGACCACCTCCTCGAGCGTCGCGCGGAAGGCGTCGATCAGCTGGTGGGGCAGCTTGTGGATGAAGCCCACCGTGTCGGTGACGATGGCCGACTGCCCCTCCCCCAGCCGGACCGACCGGCTGGTAGGGTCGAGCGTGGCGAACAGGCGGTCCTCGGCCCGCGCCGCCTCCTGGCCCGAGAGGGCGTTGAGCATGGAGCTCTTGCCGGCGTTGGTGTAGCCCACGATCGCGACAGTCGGGACGAGGCGCCGGTCGCGCGCCCGCGACGCGGTCTCGCGCTGCTGGCGGACCTGCTCCACGCGCTCCTTGAGCTTGCTCACCTTGGCGCGGATGATGCGACGGTCCGTCTCCAGCTGGCTCTCGCCGGGCCCTCGGGAGCCGATGCCGCCCTGGGTGCGTGACAGGTGGGTCCACAGGCGCGTCAGGCGTGGCAGCTGGTACTCCAGCTGGGCCAGCTCCACCTGGAGGCGCCCCTCGTGGGTCCGTGCGTGCTGGGCGAAGATGTCCAGGATGAGGCCGCTCCGGTCCAGCACCTTGATGCCCAGGAGCTCCTCGAGCGCCTTCTGCTGCATCGGCTTCAGCTCGTCGTCCGCGATCAGGAGCGTGAACCCGGTCTCGGCCTTGGCGGCGACGAGTTCCTGTGCCTTGCCCTTGCCGAGGTACCAGTTGGGGTCGATGTGACGGCGGTTCTGCCACTCGGCGCCCACGACGTCGGCCCCGGCCGTGTCCGCCAGGCTGGCCAGCTCCGCGAGCGAGTCCTGTGCGTCCCATCCGGGGTCGTCGCCGGTGTCGACGGCGATGAGGAACGCCCGCTCGACGGGCGGCGCGAGATCGATGAGGGCGTCGGGCATCGGGTCAGGATACCCGTGGAGGCCCCGCAGCGATCCTATCGGCCACCGAAGCGGGGGTCGCGTGCTCCCACTCCGCCTCGACCCACCAGGTCGCGCCCGCCTCCGCGTACGGCCGCGCGACCGCGGCGGCGGCGGACGGGCGTGCGGGCGTCCGACCCTGGACGACGACCTCGAAGGGCTCGGGCCGACCGGCCTCCGCGCGCCGGGCTCGTGCATGCGCCGCGGCCCCCCGGACCAGGGCGACGTCCTCGGTCTGGAGCACCGCCCCGTCCCAGCGCACGGCACGCGTCATGGACAGCTCGCTCGGCCAGCGAGCGGCGACCCAGATCGGGATGCGCGGTCGCTGCACGGGCCGCGGGCGGAATGTCACGGGCCCCAGGCGGTATCGCGCGCCGACATGCGTGAAGGGCTCCCCCGACCAGAGCCCGTCGAGGATCGTCAGCGTCTCATCAAGGATCGCGGCGCGCTCGGCGTTGTCCGTGGGCTCACCCACGTTGCCGAACCCCTGGTCCTCCAGCGCGCCGAGCCCCACGGGAATCACGAGCCGGCCTTGCGACAGGTGGTCGATGGTGGCGGCCTCGCGGGCCATCTTCCAAGGTCGGCGACGCGTGGGCGCGAAGACCATGGCGCCCAGCGTCACCCGCGAGGTGACGAGGCTCATGGCCGCCAGCAGGGCCCACGGGTCGTACGTGTCCATGTCCCCGATGGCGATGGCATCCCATGTGAAGACGCCGTCCCAGCCCGCCGCCTCGGCACGGGCCGCCAGCTCGACCTGCGCCAGTGGGTCGCCCACGTTGATGACGATGCCCGCCTTCATCCGCTACCTCCCTGCTGCGCCCACGATCGCGTGGCGCTCAGCCCGCGACCGGCTCGGCGTCCAGCCGCGCTGGCAGCGCCCCGAGCTCGTCGAGGGCGAGCAGGTCCTTGGTACGTCCGGCGGCACGCCTCATCCTGATCAGGTCATCGATCGAGGCGACACGCACGGCATGTCCCGCCACGGACCGCGTGACCGCGGAGCGGGCGAGGTCTGGGTACCCGTCGGTGGCCGCCGGCGTTCCGAGGATGTCAAGCGCGCCCAACGTCGTCAGGAAGGTGAAGGAGTCGCCGTTCCGAAGCGTTCGGGCATCGAGATGGACTGGCGGACCACTGGGTGCGCCCCGCAGCGTTGCGCCGACACCGATCAGAGCCGCTGCGAGGCGTTACTCGGCGGTCCCAACTCGACTGGTGATGACATGAACGTCATCATACGCTCACGGGATTCGGAGAGCCGTCCGGGCGATGTCGAGCGCGGCATCGAGCCGTCCCCGGCCCAGCGGCAGCCAGTGGATGCCTGGCTCGGAGCGGAACCACGTGCGCTGGCGGCGCGCGTAGGCCCGTGTGCGCTGTGCGTCGCTCGCGATCGCCTCCTCCAGGGTGGAGCGCCCGGCCAGCACGTCGAACGCCTCCCGGTAGCCCATCGCGCCGAAGGCGCGGAGGTCCTCCGCATAGCGCTCACGGAGGGCGGCGGCCTCGTCCAGCAGTCCCCGGGCGAACTGCTCGCGCGCCCGGGTCTCGATGACCGCGGCATGACGCTCGGGGTCGACGGCGAGGCCCAGCCACGTCACCGCTGCCGGGTAGCCGACCGGGGCGGGCGGCGGCGCGTCCCCGACGAGGCGGGCGCGCTCGAGCGCCCGGACCACGCGCCGGGGGTTGGCGAGGTCGATGGATTCGGCGACCGACGGCGCGCTCCGTCGCAGCTCCGCGACCAGTGCGCCAAGGCCATCCTCCGCCAGCTGCGCCTCGACCGCGGCGCGCACCTCGGGGTCATGGCCGACCCGGTCGAGCGGGAACCCGCGCGCGACGACGCGCAGGTACAGGCCCGTGCCTCCCACCAGGATGGCCAGCCGGCCACGGTCCGCGATGCCGCGCAGCGCATCGAGCGCGTGACGTCCGAAGTCGGCGACGGTGAACGGCTCATCTGGGTCGGCCAGGTCGAGGCCGTGATGCGGGATCCGGGCACGCTCGGCGGCGTCGACCTTGGCGGTGCCGATGTCCATGCCGCGGTACACCTGCCGGGAGTCGGCACTGATGATCTCGGCGCCAAGCCGGGCGGCCAGCTCCAGTGAGAGCGCGGTCTTGCCCGAGGCCGTGGCGCCTGCGATGACGACCAGAGGCGGCAGCCCGGTGCCCGTCAGGCGCACTCCCCCACCAGTCGACCGGCCAGCGCATAGGGCCCGGCGTGGTCGACCTCCACAATGACCAGCCGGCCCACGAGCTCGGGGCCGCCGTCGAGATGCACCAGCCTGTTCTCCCGGTTGCGACCCGCCACCCGCGGGCGCACTGGTGCCTCGCCCTCATGGTCGTGGGAGCGTGGCGGGCGGACCTGGTCCACGAGCACCTCCGTCGTGCGCCCCACCCAGGCCCGGTTCAGGTCCAGCCCGATGCCCTCCTGGAGCGCGAGGAGCGCGTTGAGGCGCTGGCGCTTGACATCGGCCGGCACGTCGTCCGGGAGGCGGGTCGCCGGCGTGCCGGGTCGGGGCGAGAAGGCCGCCGCGAAGACCGCGTCGAAGCGCACGCGGCGCAGCAGCTCCAGGGTCGCCTCGAACTGGGCCTCGCTCTCGCCGCAGAAGCCCACGATGACGTCCGTGGTGAGCGCGATGCCGGGGATCGCGTCCCGCAGCCGTGCCACGAGCTCCAGGTACGCCCCCACGGTGTACTGGCGGCCCATCCGGTGGAGCACCGCGTCGTCACCCGCCTGGACGGGCAGGTGGAGGTGCTCGCACACCGACGGGCACGCCGCCATGGCCTCGATGAGGCGCTCGGACAGGTCCCAGGGGTGGGACGTCACGAACCGCAGGCGCGGGATGCGCGGGGCGCCATCGGGTCCCCGGATGCCGTCGATGGCACGTAGCAACTCCGCCATGTCCGGGCGGCCATCGAGCGCGAGCTCGCGCCCGAGATGGCGCCTGGGCCGGACCGCGCCGAACCGGGGGTCGGTCGGCAGGTCGTGGCCATAGGAGTTGACGTTCTGGCCCAGGAGCGTCACGTCGAGCACGCCCGCGTCCGCGAGTGCGGCCGCCTCGGCGAGCACGTCGTCGAAGGGCCGGCTCCGCTCGGGGCCCCGGCTGAAGGGCACGATGCAGTACGTGCAGGTCTTGTCGCAGCCGTAGATGATGGGCAGCCACGCGTGGCTCCTGCTGCCGCGCGCCACGGTCCCCGCCGCCACGGCGGCGGCCCGCGTGCCGGGGAGCCTGTCGGCTGTCGCCGCCATCAGCCGGCCCACCCGCTGGAGGCTCGCGTCCCGGGGCGCCTGACCCGGCGCGGTCGGGGAGTCCAGACCCAGGCGTGCCACCAGCTCGGGCTCCTGGTCCGGCCGCAGGAACAGGTCGACGGCAGGGTATCGGCGCTGCAGGTTCACCAGCCCGTCCGCGCGCACCGAGCAGCCTGTCAGCACGACCCGCAGGCCCGGGTTGGCCGACTTCATGCGCGCCAGGGCGCCCATGCGCCCGATGACCCTCTGCTCCGCCTGCTCGCGGATCGCGCAGGTGTTGATGACGATGAGGTCTGCCGACGCCATGTCCGGCGCCTCGGCACACCCTGCCGCACGGAGCGCCCCCGCCATCTCCTCGGAGTCGGACTGGTTCATCTGGCAGCCCAGGGTCCACACGTGGAAGCGTGGCAGGACCTGGTCGTCGGTCACGAACTCCGTGACGCGCTCGTCGGTGACCGGCCCTGGTCGCGGCGGGCGTGCCGTGACGGCCAGGCCATCGAGCACCGGGAGCGACCGGGCGGTCACGCCACACCCAGGCTGCGCGGGCGCGCGGCCAGGGCCTCGAGCAGCGCCCGCCCGACGCGGTCGGGCACCATGGTCAGGCGCTGCACCGACCGATAGTCGTCGTCCTGGCCATGGAAGTCGGAGCCCCCCGTCATGAGCAGGCCCAGCCGCTCCGCGAGGTCGCAGAGCCGTCCCACGGTCGGCGCGTCGAAGCCGCGGTAGTGGGCCTCCAGGCCCCCGAGGCCCCAGTCGCGAAGCGTCTGGACGTCGTGTGGGTGGTCGGGTGCCTCGGACGGGTGCGCGAGCACGGCGATGCCACCGGCGGCCACGATCGTCTCGATGGCGGCGCGGGGCCCCATCCCCTGACGGGGCACGAACGCGGGCCGTCCCCACGCGAGCCACCGCGCGAACGCGTCGCTGACGTCGGTCGCGTGACCCGCGCGCACGAGCGCCTCGGCCACGTGGGGTCGCCCCCGGGCGGCATCCGGCTCCAGAGCCAGGGATGCGAACTCCTGGTCGACGGGCATGCCCAGGCGTCGCAGGGTCTCCAGCGTCAGGTCGATGCGGGCCCGCCGGGCGTCACGCTGGCGCGCCAGTGCGGTCTCGAGGGCCGGGTCGTCCACGTCGACCCCGAAGCCCAGGATGTGCAGCTCGCCCGCGGCACGCCCCAGGCCCTCGTCCGGCAGGCCCTGGTGGCGGCCCCCGACGGTGTTGATCTCAAGACCCGGGATGAGCCGCGGCCCCGACGTCCCGTCGCCCAGGCCCGCGGCGCGGAGCTCGCGATACCCCTGGAGGGTGTCGTGGTCGGTGAGCGCCGCGACCTCGAGACCCCATCCTCGCATCTCGCGCCACAGCGCGAGCGGCTCCAGCGCCCCGTCGGAGCGGCGACTGTGGCAGTGGAGGTCCACCCGGTTCCGGGCGAGCGTGGTCATCAGACCTCGATGATGCGCCTGATCCGCTCGACGCCGGTCGACGCGCCGGTCACGGGGTCGATGTCCACCAGGAGCGCGTTCAGGACCACCGGCCCCGTGCCCACCTCGAAGCGCGTGGGCAGGCCGGTGAGAAAGCGAGGCAGCACGGTGCCCGGGTCGAACCCGATGACGCTGTCGACAGGGCCGGTCATGCCCAGGTCGCTCACGTATGCGGTGCCCCTCGGCAGGATGCGCTCATCGGCGGTGGGCACGTGGGTATGGGTCCCCACGACCGCGCTGACGCGCCCGTCCAGATGCAGCCCGAACGCGTTCTTCTCGCTCGTGAGCTCGCAGTGGAAGTCGACCAGGCGCACCGGGGGCAGCTCGTCCGCAGCCTCGTCGAGGAGACGGTCGAGCTCGTGGAACGGGTTGTCGATGGGGATCATGGCCGAGCGGCCCTGGGCGCACACGACGGTCACCTCGGTCCCGTCATGGGCGTGGAAGACACCCCAGCCGCGCCCCGGGACACCGGCCGTGCCGTAGTTGAGCGGTCGCAGGATCCGCTCGTCCCGGTCCAGGTCCGCGATGATCTCGCGCTTGTCCCAGATGTGGTTGCCACTGGTGATGACGTCCACGCCCGCGTCATACAGGGCGCGCGCCGTGGGCATGGTGAGGCCCATGCCGCCCGCGAGGTTCTCGCCGTTGGCGGTGACCAGGTCCACCCCGCGGGTGTCGCGCAGCCCGGGCAGGGAGCGCTCCAGCGCGAGGCGACCGGGCTTGCCGATGACGTCGCCGATCATGAGCACCCGCAGCATCCCGCCCATGGGACGCAGCGGGACCGGCGGCAGCAGGTCAGCCGCGAGCGTCCGGGCGCCGCGCGCCCGAGCGTCACGCACGGCTATTTCGCAAACTCCACGGCCCGCGTCTCGCGGATGACAGTCACCTTGATCTGTCCTGGATAGGTCAGGGACTCCTCGATCTTCTTGACGATGTCCCGCGCCAGGCGCATCGACGCGAGGTCGTCGATCTCCTCGGGACGCACCAGGATGCGCACCTCCCGACCCGCCTGGACCGCGAACGAGCGCTCGACGCCCGGGAAGCTGTCCGCGATGGCCTGGAGGTCCTCGAGCCGCTTGACATAGGTGTCCATGGTCTCGCCGCGGGCACCCGGTCGCGAGGCGCTGATGGCGTCCGCGATCTGGACGATGGGCGCCTCGACGCAGGTGTACTCCACCTCCTGGTGGTGCGCCGCGATGGCGTTCACCACGTTGGGCGGCAGGTCGTGTCGCTGGGCGATCTGGGCGCCAATGGCGGCGTGCGGGCCCTCCACCTCGTGGTCCACCGCCTTGCCGATGTCGTGGAGCAGGCCGCCCAGCTTGGCCTGGGCGACGTCCGCCCCGACCTCTGCTGCGATGACCGCTGCCAGTCGGGCCGTCTCCATGACATGCTTGAGCACGTTCTGGCCATAGCTGGTCCGATAGCGCAGGCGCCCCAGCAGGCGGATGATCTCGGGCGGCAGCCCGGGCACCCCGGTGTCGTACGCCGCGGCCTCGCCGGCCTGCTTGATCGACAGGTCCACCTCGGCGCGCGCCTTGGCCACGACCTCCTCGATGCGCCCGGGATGGATGCGACCGTCCTGGACGAGCTTGGTGAGGGCCAGCCGCGCGACCTCGCGTCGGACCGGGTCGAAGCCGCTGATGAGCACCGATTCGGGCGTGTCGTCGATGATGAGGTCGATGCCGGTCGCCTGCTCCAGGGCCCGGATGTTGCGTCCTTCGCGCCCGATGATGCGACCCTTCATCTCGTCCGAGGGGATGGGCACGGCAGAGACCGTCATCTCCGCGGTGTGGTCGACCATCACGCGCTGGATCGCCGTGACCACGATGTCCCGTGCCCGGTCCTCGGCGCCCTCCCGCGCCGAGCGCTCGATGGCCCGGGCGAGCCGCACCGCGTCATGCTCGGCATCCTCTCGCACGGCCTCCATGAGCGCGGCCTTCGCCTCGTCCACGGACATCCCGCTGACACGCTCGAGTGCCTGCACCTGGTCCTGTTGGGCACGCGCGAGGCCCTCGCGCTGCGTGTCCAACTCCCGCTCGCGACCGAGCAGCTTGCGGCCGCGCTCCTCGAGCATGTCGGCACGCTGGTCGAGTTGCTCGTCCCGCTGGAGCAGCCGACGCTCGAGGTTGGCCAGGTCCGAGCGCTTGGCGCGTCCCTCTTCGTCCAGCTCGCGCTGGAGCTTCACCTGCTCGTCCTTCGCCTGGAGGATGAGCTCCTTCTGCTGGGCGCGTGCCTCGGCGACGATGCGGCCGGCCTTGTCCTGAGCCGCCTTGACCGACTGCGCGGCCACGATGCCCCGAGCGAGGAAGCCCGCGACGAGACCGCCGGCGATCGCGAGCAGCAGGACTGCCACGGCGATGAGATCGTTCATGGTCCCTCCGTCCGGCCTGATCCAGGGATCCCGGTCGGGGAGGTCACGCAGGGCACGTTGCCGATGCGTGGACCACGAGCCGTCAGGGCATGGGCGCCGGGTCTGGCCTGGGTGCGACGCCGTCCCGGACCGCGCACCGAGCGACCCGGTGGTTGGTGGCGGGATGGACGCGGATGTGTGTTCCGACGGCAAGCCTAGTCCGGATCGGGGTCGCCTGCAAACCGACGCGTCCCCGGCGTCCTGGTGGCCTCAGGTGGCGACCAGTTCTGCCGGCGAGACGCAGCGGACCTCGGTCACGCGGCGCATCGCGACATCCGTGGTGACGATGGTGCCCACGCGCTCCTCGAGGCACGTGGCGACGTGGACCAGGTCGCGCGTGGCGAGGCCCGGATAGCGCTCGACCAGGGCTGGGATGCGCGCCATGACAGCGTGGCTGACCGGGAGGACGGGGCCAAGCAGCTCCAAGGCGTCGCGCGCCATCGTGATGCCTCGCTCCGGACGCCGAATGGAGACGAAGCGGTGCAGGATTTCCTGGATGACCTCGGTCGAGGTGACCGCGCTGATCGTGCCCGCCCCAATGGCGACCACCACGGCCCGGCATGAGTGCCGGAGGAGATGGTCCGGCCAACCTGCGTACATGAGCACGGCGGTATCGACGAAGACGGTCACGGTGGTGCGTCATCACCCGCGCGGGGATACAGGGTGGGCTCCCAGCCCGGCTCCCAGTGCTCACCCAACGCGCCGGCGAGGATCTGCTGCTTCATGACCTCCCAGTCGTCGACCGGTGCGTCCAGGGAGAACAGGGAGTCGATGATCTCCTGCTTGGTGCGCCGCGGCGGGACATGATACGCGTCGATGGCGTCGCGAATGATCGCCCCCACCGAGCGGCCCTGACGCTCAGCGATACGCCTCAGGCGCTCAGCCTGCTCGGGCGACAGCAGCACCTGTGTTCGTTCCGTGAACATGTGCATAACATACTACCTGGGCTCGGACAGGCCTGTCTCGAGGATGACCGCGAGTCAGCTTCGCCAGCCAGGGCTCCTCGCGACCTCCGCGCAGACCTCGGGGTCGAAGCCGTGGCGGGCCAGCAGGGCGTACGCCTTCTGATGTCGCTTGCGTGGGTCCGGCTCGCGTTCGAGGCTGGCCCGTCGGCTGGCCAGGAGCCGTCGGGCTACCGCGACGTCCACCGGGGCACCGGCCATGTCGTCGATGCCCGCGGCGTCGCCCGCGTTCGTGTCGCGATCGGCCAGGACGACCGCGATGACCTCTGGTGCGATGCCCTTGCCCGCGAGCTCGCGACGGAGCGCAGCGCTGCCGCGCGGGCGCGAGCGGTCGCGCGAGGCGACCCAAGCCGCGGCATACCGCTGGTCATCCAGATAGCCCAGCTCGACGAGCCGCGCGACTGTGTCGTCCACGAGGCCCGCCGGATATCCGAGCGCGGTCAAGCGCCGACGCATGTCCGTGACGCTCCGGGGACGTGCCGCCAAGAGTGCCGCAGCAGCGGCCATCAGGACGTCCGGGTCGGAGACCGCGGCCCGCCGTTGGCGACGCGCCCCCGCGCGCGGCCGATCCTCCATGCCCACGGGCTACTCGGCCTCGCTGATGCCCTCCACCGGGACCGCGATGGTGGCGACCTTGGCCCGGATCTCCGACTCGAGCTGCTGGGCCACGTCCCGGTTGGTGCGCAGGAACTCCTTGGCCTGCTCGCGACCCTGGCCCAGGCGCGTGTCGCCGTAGGTGAACCAGGCACCGGTCTTGGTGACCACGGACGAGGCCACGCCCACGTCCAGCAGGCCGCCCTCGCGCGAGATGCCCTCCCCGTACATGACGTCGAACTCGGCGACCCGGAAGGGTGCGGCGACCTTGTTCTTGACCACCTTGACACGCACCCGGTTGCCGATGGAGTCGGTGCCCGACTTGATGGTCTCGATGCGCCGGATGTCCAGACGCACGCTGGCGTAGAACTTGAGGGCACGGCCGCCGGGCGTGGTCTCGGGGTTGCCGAACATGACCCCGATCTTCTCCCGCAGCTGGTTGGTGAACACGAGCGCGCAGTTGGAGCGGCTGACGGCTCCCGTGAGCTTGCGCAGCGCCTGGCTCATGAGCCGTGCCTGGATGCCCACGAAGGAGTCGCCCATCTCGCCCTCGATCTCCGCGCGGGGCACGAGGGCCGCCACGGAGTCGACGACCACGCAGTCGATGCCGCCCGAGCGGATGAGCGTCTCGGTGATCTCCAGCGCCTGCTCCCCGGTGTCCGGCTGACTCACCAGCAGGTCATCCACGTTGACGCCGCAGGCGCGCGCGTAGCTGGGGTCGAGCGCATGCTCGACATCGATGAACGCCACCACCCCGCCGCGACGCTGCGCCTCGGCGAGCACGTGCTGGCAGAGCGTGGTCTTGCCCGACGACTCGGGGCCGAAGATCTCCACAATCCGGCCGCGCGGGATGCCGCCCACGCCGAGTGCCAGGTCCAGCGCGATCGACCCGGTGGGGATCGCCTCCACCGCCTGACGCTCGGATGAGCCGAGGCGCATGATCGAGCCACGGCCAAACTGCTTCTCGATGGACAGGATGGCCGCATCGACCGCCTTGGTCCGTTCGCCCGCCGCTCGGTCCAAGGCGCGCTCCGTGGCGCTCCGATCGGTCCCGTCGACGGCGGTTCCGGTGATGCTCATGGCTGGTACACCTCCAGGGCTGTCACCGAAGTCCCGCCGCTCGATGGGCCCGGGGCTACTCCTCGCTCTCGTCCTTCTCCGCGCGCGGCTTCCGCTTGGGCTTGATGAGCTCCACGGACTGCGGTGGCGAATCGAGCAGCGACTCGAGCCGGGGCTGTTTGGCCGCGGCCTTCGGCTTCTTCTTGACTTCGCGGCGGGCGGGGACTCTGCCTGCCATGGTCGTGCGTGCCTCCACATGGCGCCGCCCAGTATCGTCGGCGCGACTTCACGATCCCTTGCGCCTGCATGACGTGGACCTTAGGCGCCATGAGTGCCACCTTGCGTGTCACCCATGGCTCCTGCGCCCCTGCCCAGGGCCATCGCACGGCGCGCGCGTTCGTCACGCAGGAGTCGTGGGAAGGTCCCGGCGTCGATGCTGGCCCGGATGCTGGCCATGAAGTCTAGGAGGAAGGTCAGGTTGTGACAAGTCGCGAGCCGATAGGCGAGCAACTCATCGGCCCGGAACAGGTGCGCCAGATAGGCGCGTGAGAACGCCCGGCAGAGCCGGCAGCGACAGCCCTCCTGGACGGGCGCGCCATCGTCCAGGAAGCGAGCGTTGCGGAGGTTGAGACGACCCTCGGGCACCCACAGGGTGCCGTTGCGAGCGACCCGTGCCGGCAGCACCGAGTCGAACATATCCACACCGGCGTCCACCGCGTCGAGGATGTCCATGGGCGAGCCGAGACCCATCAGGTAGCGCGGCCGCGGGTCATCGGCGAGCAGCGGCACCACCACGTCCAGCGCGGCCCGACGCTCGGCGGGCGTCTCGTCGCCCGCGAGACCGCCGATGCACAGCCCGTCGAACGGCAGCGCCGCGAGCGTCCGGGTGGAGTCGGCCCGGAGGTCCGCCTCGAGGCCGCCCTGGATGATGCCGAACAGCGCCTGGTCTGGCCGCCGGCGCGCGGCGAGGCACCGCTCCGCCCAGCGATGGGTCCGCGCGGTCGCGTCCGCCACCTCGGCTCGGGACGATGCGTGGGGCGGCACCGGCTGGTCGAAGCACACCGCGATGTCCGACCCAAGGGCCTCCTGGACCGCGATGGCGTGCTCGGGCGTGAACCGCTGGGGGGAGCCGTCGAGGTGCGAACGGAAGGTGGCGCCGTCCTCGTCGATACGACGCATCGCGCCCAGGCTGACCACCTGGAAGCCACCGGAGTCGGTCAGGATGGCCCCGTCCCAGCCCATGAACCGATGAAGCCCGCCGAGACGCGCGATCCGCTCGTGCCCGGGGCGGAGCGCCAGGTGATAGGTGTTGGCGAGGATGATCGACGCGCCGACCTCGTGCAGGTCGTCCGGATCGAGCGCCTTCACCGTGGCGTTGGTGCCCACAGGCTGGAACACCGGTGTCCGCACCTCGCCGTGGGGCGTGGCCAGGACGCCCGTCCGTGCGCGCGTGCTGTCGTCGGCTGCGGGGGGTGTCGTGACCCGGAACGTCACCGGTCGGACCGGCGCGCCAACGATGCTCACGCGATCTCGGCCCGTTCCGTGGCCAGGGACGCGACGGCCAGCGCGACCACGAGATAGACCCCGGTCACCACCAGCGCCTGCTCCAGGGGCACCGGGCGCAGGAGCGCCTCGGACAGGTCACTGGGCAGCGACGAGGCGGCCGCGCTCAGGACGCTGTCGCCGATGCTGAAGGGCAGGAACTGGTACCACTGCGTGTCACGCGGCGAGAGCCCATCGCTGCCGAACGAGCTGCCGAGGGACATGACCGTCAGGATCGTGGCCAGGATCGACTCCCCCAGGAACAGGATGATGCCCACCACCACGCCGGCGACCTGGCTGCGTGTGAGCACCGCCACCGCGAAGCCGATGGCCGCCCGCTGGAGGAGCACGAACGAACCCAGGACCAGGGACATCCAGAGCGTGTCCGTGGCGCGCGGGCCGACCATGGAGCCCGCGGATGTCGAGGCGATCGATGCCGCCATGAGCGTGAGCAGGATGCCCGCGAGATAGGCGATGAGGACGCCGACGACGAGCGCGATGGCGATCCCGACCGCCTTGGCGAGGACGTAGCGCGAACGGCCCTCGCCACGCGCGACCACGACCCGCAGGACACCCCAGGTCCAGTCCGCGCCCCCGATGGCGGCCGCGTAGGCGACCGCGAGCAGGCTGCCCAGACCGAACACGAACTGGTTGATCACGGCATATGCGTTGGGGAAGCGCAGGATGAGACCGACGCCGGTGCTGCCCGACCCGCGGCCGCTGAGCGCCCCGATGAGCAGGTAGACCACGGCCATCAGCACAACGAGGACCGCGAGCACGACATAGCTCGCCCAGCGTCTTCGGAGCTTGAGCAGCTCGGCACCGACCAGGCGGATCATGGGGTGGGCCCCGGCTGTCCCCAGCCGGCTGGCGGCCCGGCGGCCTCCATGACGTCCATGCCGGTCCCCACCGTGAGCGACAGGAACACCGACTCGAGGTCTGTGGTCCCCTCGATGCCGCTCGCGTAGATGCCGCGCTCGGCCAGCAGGCGGTTCACCTCGGCGGCCCGCTCGACCGGGACACGCACGACCAACCGGCCGGTCGGGGCCCCGGCGACCAGCTCGGGCTCGCTGGGGGCGCCCATGGGCGCGAGGGTGGCGAGCGCGCCCGCGACCTCGTGCGGCGCCACACGCACGCGCACCTGGGCACCGCTCGTGAGCAGCTCGTCCAGCCTGCCCTGGCGGACCAGCCGGCCGCGGTCGATGATGCCCACCACGTCGGCGAGCTGCTGGACCTCGGGCAGGATGTGGCTCGACACCAGCACGGTCTTGCCCTGGCTCGTCAGGTAGCGCAGGAGCTCGCGCATCGCCACGATGCCCGCCGGGTCGAGGCCGTTCGCCGGTTCGTCGAGCAGCAGCAGGTCCGGATCCGAGAGGAGCGCGAGCGCGATGCCCAGCCGCTGGCGCATGCCCAGCGAATAGGTGCGCACCTTGTCCTTCGCTCGGTCGGTCAGGCCGACCGCCTCCAGCACCTCGTCGGGACGCGAGTGCGAGGCCGCGGGCCCCGTGGCGCCGAACACGCGCAGGTTGTCGCGACCCGAGAGGTAGGGGTAGAACGCGGGGGTCTCGATGAGCGCGCCGGTGCGCGCGAGGCGCTGCCTGTCGCGCCAGGAGTACGGCTCGCCGAGCACCTCGATGGATCCCGCGGTGGGTCGGATGAGGCCCACCAGCATCCGCAGGGTGGTGGTCTTGCCCGAGCCGTTGGGGCCCAGGAAGCCATACACCTTGCGGTGAGGCACGACGAGGTCGAGGCCGTCGACTGCGAGGCGGGGTCCGTAGCGCTTGGTCAGGCCATGGGTGACGATGGCCATGCCATCGGTGGCGGTCGGGGTGGCGCTGGTCACGCGGGCGTCTCGGTCGTGACGTCCCCGATCGAGCGCCCCTCCGCGGTCACGCCGTCCCACAGGCCGGGGTCGATGCGCTCCACACGTCTCGGCGGGGGGATGTCGTAGCCCAGCCTGGCGAGATGGTCGCGCGCGCGCTCGGTGGCGATGCGGCCCTGGGGCGTCCGGTCGAGGAAGCCCAGCTGGAGCAGGAACGGCTCGTAGACGTCCTCGATGGTGTCCACCTCCTCGCCGATGACCGCGGCGATGGCGGCGGCCCCCACGGGTCCCGAGCCGAACTTCTGGACGATCGCCGCGAGCAGCCGCCGGTCGGTGGTGTCGAGGCCTTCGTCATCGATGTCCATGGCCACGAGCGCGGCCTCCGCCTGCTGGGGCGTGATCCGCCCGTCACCCAGCACCTCCGCGTGATCGCGCACGCGGCGCAGGAGCCGGTTGACGATGCGTGGGGTCCCCCTCCCCCGGCGTGCGATCGCGGTCACCGCCTCAGGCTCGATGGCGACGCCCAGGATGCCCGCCGAGCGACGCACGACCTCCGCGAGCTCGTCCTCGCCGTAGTACTCCAGCCGATAGACGGCCCCGAACCGGTCCCGCAGGGGCGCGCTGATGCGGCCGGCACGCGTGGTGGCGCCGATGACCGTGAATGGCTTGAGCGTCAGGCGTAGGCTGCGGGCGCTGGGCCCACGTCCGATCATGACGTCGATCGCGAGGTCCTCCATTGCCGGGTAGAGGATCTCCTCCACGGCATGGGAGAGGCGATGGATCTCGTCGATGAACAGCACCGATCGCTCATCGAGCCCCGTCAGCAGCGCCGCGAGGTCGCCCGGGCGCTCGATGGCTGGGCCGCTGGTGGGCCGGATGTCCACGCCCAGCTCGCGCGCCACGATGTTGGCGAGCGTGGTCTTGCCGAGGCCGGGCGGCCCGTACAGCAGCACGTGGTCGGCCGCCTCCCCGCGCCGCTTGGCGGCCTCGAGCAGGATGGCCAGGTTGTCCTTGACCGTCGTCTGGCCGATGTACTCGGCGAGGTGATGGGGCCGGAGGCTCGTCTCCGTGACGTCCTCGTCCAGCAGCGTGCCGGCCGCCGCGAAGCGGGGTTCCTCCATGGACCGCGAGGATAGCACGTCCGTGGGCCCGATGTGAACGGATGTTCGATGTCCGCTCCCGGCGCCCGCCCGGACCGGTCCGGGCCAGCCCCATGCGCAGACGCATGTTATGGTGCGTCCATGCCACGCACGATCCAGATTCGCGACATCGACGACGACGTCTACCTCGCCCTGAGCCGACGGGCGAGTGCTGCGGGATTGACTGTGCCGGACCTGCTGCGACGAGAGGCAGCACGGCTGGCAGCGCGCCCCACCGTCGAGGAGTGGCTGGAGCGGACACGCCGTCGGCCGTCCCGGGTCACACGCACGGAGATCATCGAAGCACTCGACGAGATGCGCGGACCATGGCCCGATGCTGGTCGTTGACGCCTCCTGCCTCTACTCGGTCGTCGCGGACACCCCCGACGGAGAACGCGTCCGAGCGCGGCTGATCCTGGACCAGGACCTCGCAGCGCCGCACGTCATCGACGTGGAGGTGCTCGGCATCATCCGGCGCGACCGGATGCTCGGCAGGCTCGACCCGACTGCCGCGAGCCAGGCGGTCGACGATCTGCGCGACTGGCCCGGCGAGCGGTACGGGCATCGCCCGTTCCTGGCGCGGGCGTGGGAGCTTCGGGAGCGGGTCCGATCGTGGGACGCGATGTACGTCGCCTTGGCAGAAGCCCTGGGCGCCACGCTGCTGACCCTTGACGAGCGCCTCGCTCATGTGTCGGGCCTGGACTGCGCCATCGAGGTCCCCTGACGGCGATTCCCACGCCGGCGTGAGACGCCGGTGACCAGGCTGTCTCGGTGATGGCTCCGGAGCGTGCATATGGCATGCGGACGACGACGGTGCACCTGCTCGACGAACTGGATCGGGCGTTGCGTCATTGCCTGTGCCGAACGGTCAGGTGGACGCGTGCTCACCCTCGACCGACGTGACTTCGCCGTCGTGGCCGGAGAGGGTCGAATCGTGCTCGCGCTGGACGGTCCTCCACCTGTCCAGCCCGGACAGAGCGGCAATGGACGGAGCGATCAGGCGGCGCGGCCAGCAGCGTCCGTCAATGGCCGTCATCCGCCCAACGGTTGATCAGGCCGATCGGGCGTCCTTCGACGCCGCTGATCGGCCTTCCCATGCGCGCCACGACTCGGGAGGCCGATGATCAGCCTTCCCATGCGCGCCACGACTCGGACTGCCGCCGGGCGTGCGCGCACCGCGGTCCTGACGGCCCGATCATGCGCCCGGCGACTCACGAGGAAGCGGCCCTCGCCAGTGGTTGCTGCATGCTACGATGTAGCACATGGATCGGATCGGCGTGCGTGAGCTGCGCCAGCACGCGAGCAGGTACGTGGGGCGGGTTGCGGCCGGCGAGACCATCGAGGTCACCGAGCGCGGGAGGCTCGTCGCGCGCCTGGTCCCCGTGACCCGGACCGGCATGGACGCCCTCGTGAGGGATGGCCGAGTGACTCGCGCGACCTCGGATCTGCTGCTCGTGGATCCCGTGCCGTTGCCGCCCGGCACGCGGCCCCCATCGGCGCGCGTCAGCGAGATGCGCGACGAGTGAGCGAGCCCACCGCGTATCTGGATTCCTCGGCGATCGTCAAGCTCGTGGTGGTCGAGGAGCACTCCGCGGCACTGCGGGACTGGCTGCGGGAGCGACCGGGCCGGACGACCTGCGCCCTCGCCCGCACGGAGGTGCCCCGCGCGGTCCGATCGACGGGACCCGCGGCGTCGGTCGCCGCGCGGGCCATCCTCGCGGGGCTCGATCTCATCCATGTCGATGATCGGCTCCTGGACGCGGCCGCGACCATAGACCCGGCGATCCTGCGCTCGCTGGATGCGATCCACCTCGCGGCTGCGCTGTCCCTTGGCGACGACCTCGTCGCCGTGGTCAGCTACGACCTCCGGATGCTCGAGGGGGCGCAGCTCCTGGGACTGCCCACGGCCCGCCCGACCTGACCGTCAGCCCTGGCGCAGGACCCCCAGGGCTGCCTTGACGCGATCCTCGAGGGAGGCACTGGCGGGGAGCGCGGCCACTGCCTTCCTCGCGGCATCCCGTGCCTCGCCCGCGGTGTAGCCCAACGCCTGGAGCGCACCCACCACCTCGGTCTCGGCGGAGCCCACCGCACCCGGTCCGGCCGTGCCTGCCGCGATGGCGCCACCCGCAGCCACCTTCTCGCGAAGCTCCAGCACGATCCGGCCCGCCAGCCGCTTGCCGACGCCCGATACCGTGGTGAGCACCGCCTCGTCGCCCTGGAGGATGGCCAGCTGGAGGTCGGCCACCGGGCGCGACGAGACGATGGCGAGGCCCACCTTGGGCCCCACGCCAGACACCGTGGTCAGGAGCTCGAAGCAGCCCAGCTCCTCGGGCGTCCGGAAGCCATACAGCGCCTGGAGGTCCTCGCGCACCAGGTGGTGCGTGTGCAGCTCCGCCCTCTGCCCAACCGAGAGCGCCGCGAGCGTCGAGGGGCCGCAGAAGACCCGATAGCCCACGCCGCCCGCCTTGAGCACGACCCCGTCGGGGGTGACGGAGGTGACGACGCCCTCCAGCGACGCGATCATGCGCTCAGGCCGCCGGTCGCCAGGCGTTGGCGAGACACACCGCGACTGCGAGCGCATCGGCCGCGTCGTCGGGATGCGGGATCGCGGACAGGCCGAGGATCATCTGGACCATCCGCTGGACCTGGTCCTTGGGCGCCTTGCCATAGCCCGTGACGGCCATCTTGACCTCGTGCGGGCCGTACTCGTACACCGGCAGACCCGCCTGCGCCGCCGCGAGCAGCACCACGCCACGTGCCTGGCCCACCGCGAACGCGGTCTGGACGTTCTTGTTGAAGAACAGCCGCTCCACGCCCACCACCCCCGGCCGATGCTCTGCGATGAGTTCGGTCACTGCCTGGTGGATGAGCAGCAGCCGCTCCGGCAGTTCCCTGTCCGGGACGGTCTCGAGACACCCGAAGTCGAGCGCCTGGAGTCGCGACCCGTCGCGCCGGACCAGGCCATAGCCGGTCCTCGCGGTCCCCGGGTCGATGCCCAGGACGATCACCTCAGGCCATGGCCTCCGCGAGGACGTCATCGGGGATCTCGAAGTTCGCCGTGACGCGCTGGACGTCATCGTGGTCCTCGAGCAGCTCCACGAGGCGCAGGTTCTGGCGCACCTGGTGCCCCCCGACCTCCACCGTGGACTTGGGCTGCATGGTCAGCTCAGCGGACTCGATCTTGAGCCCCGCGGCCTCGAGGCCCTTGCGCACGGCCTCCAGCTGGGCCGGATCGGTGCTCACCTCGATGGGGTCTGACTCCGTGTCCACGTCCGTGGCGCCCGCGTCGATGGCCGCCAGGGCGACGTCGTCGGGGTCCGTGCCCTCGCGGGGCACACTGATGAGCCCCAGCTGCTCGAACTGCCAGGCGACCGCGCCCGACCCGGCGAGGCTGCCACCCGCCTTGGTGAAGATCGCTCGCACGTCTGCCGCGGTGCGGTTGCGATTGTCGGTGGCGGCCTCAACGAGGATGGCCACCCCACCGGGGCCATAGCCCTCGTACACGATCTCCTCGAACTGCTCCGCCTTGTCGCCGCCGCTCGCCCGCTCGATGGCCCGCTTGATGTTGTCCGCGGGCATGTTCACCGAGCGTGCCTTGTCCACCGCGAGGCGCAGCCGATAGTTGGCGTCAGGGTCGGGGCCGCCCGCGCGTGCCGCGATGGCGATCTCGCGGGCGATCTTGGTGAACACCGCGCCGCGCTTGGCGTCGTTGGCGCCCTTCTGGCGCTTGATCTGGGACCACTTGGAATGTCCGGACATCGCGGCCGATTCTATATGATGGCCGGGCTACAGCGACCTCGGACCGGAGCCTGGTCTGCCCGAGGACCGGACCTCCGGACACATACGTCGGAGGAGGGCCCTCGTGCCACAAGACGACCGCGCGCGCCTTCGCAACCTTGTCCTTGCCGGCCAGGCGGGTTCCGGCAAGACCTCCCTCGCCGAGCACGTGCTCCATGCCACCGGTGCCATCGCCCGAGCCGGCCGTGTCGACGATGGCACCGCGAGCCTCGACTGGGAGCCCGAGGAGCAGAAGCGCAAGCTGTCGCTGTCCCTGGCGGTCGCCACCTTCAACCACGCGGACCATCGCATCACGATCATCGACACCCCTGGCTATGCCGACTTCGTGGGCGAGCTGATCTCCGCCTTCAGCGCCGTGGATGGTGCGCTCATCACCACGGACGCCGGCTCGCCCATCGGGGCGGGCACCGAGAACGCGATCGCACAGGGCCGCGCGCTGGGACGGGCGGCCCTCTTCGTTGTCACGCGCTGCGACCGCGAGAGCGCGGACCCCATGGCGGCCGTGGACGCGCTGCGCGCGGAGTTCGGGAGCAAGATCGCGCCGCTCCAGGTGGCCATCGGCAAGGGGGATGCGTTCCGGGGCTACGTGGACGTGGTCCACGGGCGCGCTTGGGTCCACGAGGACGGCAAGCGTCACGAGGTCCCCGTCCCCGACGACCTGGTCGCCGAGGTCGCCACTCGTCGCGAGCAGCTGCTGGAGGCCGCGGCGGAGGCCGATGACGAGGTCCTCACCAAATACCTCGAGGGGGAGGCCATCTCGGACGCCGAGCTCGAGGCGTGCCTCCACAAGGGCGTGCGTGACAGCGTGCTCGCGCCGGTCCTGCTGACATCGTCGGTGCGGGACATCGGCATCGAGGAGTTGCTCGACGCCATCGTGCGCTACCTCCCCTCCCCCGCGGAGGAGGGGCCGGTGTCCGCCATCGACGGGGCCGGCAAGCCGGTCGAGGTGGCCCCGGAGGTGGACGGCCCGCTGCTGGTCCAGGTCTTCAAGACCTCCGCGGACCCGTTCGTGGGCCGCCTGTCGCTGTTCCGCGTGTGGTCCGGGTCCATCAAGTCGCATGACCACGTGTGGAATGCGGCCCGCGGCGAGGAGGAGCGCATCGGCCAGGTGCTCCGACTGCATGGCAAGGAACAGGAGACCGTCAGCGAGCTGCATGCCGGAGACATCGGCGCCGTGGCCAAGCTGTCCCACACGGTGACCGGTGACGCGCTCTCGTCCAGGGAGCGCCCGTTCACACTGCCGCCCATCGTGTTCCCGGGACCGACACTGCCCGTTGCCATCGAGCCCGCCTCCAAGGCGGACGTGGACAAGCTGTCCACCAGCCTCGGGCGCCTGGTCGAGGAGGACCCGACCATCCGTGTCGAGCGGCAGACCGAGACGGGCGAGGAGCTGCTGTGGGCACAGGGCGAGAACCAGATCGCCGTGGCCACCGAGCGACTCAAGCGCAAGTTCGGCACGGAGGTGGTGGTCCACCCACCCCGGGTGCCCTATCGAGAGACCATCCGCGGGACCGCCAAGGTGGAGGGCCGGCACAAGAAGCAGACCGGCGGACGGGGCCAGTTCGGGCATGTCTGGCTGGAGATCGAGCCCAACCCCGGGGGCGGGGTGGCGTTCTCCGAGCGCATCGTGGGCGGCGTGGTGCCGCGCCAGTTCTTCCCGGGCGTGGAGAAGGGCGTCCGGGACGTGGCGGACAAGGGTCCCGTGGCGGGCTACCCGGTCATCGACTTCAAGGCGACGCTCTACGACGGCTCGTTCCACACGGTGGACTCGGACGAGATCTCGTTCCGACAGGCCGCGTCCATGGCCACCCGCCAAGGCATCCACGAGGCCCAGCCGGTGCTCCTCGAGCCGATCATGGAGGTGACGGTCCGCGTCCCTGAGGCGTACATGGGCGACGTCAACCGCGACCTCTCCACGCGACGCGGGCGGGTGCTGGGCATGGATGCCGAGGATGGCGCCCAGGTCATCCGCGCGCAGGTGCCCCAGGCGGAGCTGTTCACCTACGCCACCGAGCTGCGCTCCATCACAGGTGGTCGCGGTCGGTTCAGCCAGACCCTCGATCACTACGAGGAGGTGCCGGCGCACGTGGCCCAGAAGGTGATCGACGCCCACAAGAAGGAGCTCGCAGCCGCGGGCCACTGAGCCCTGGGGCGATCCGCGCCCGGGCACCCGAGGGCTGACCGATCGGCCGGGGGCCGACGCCCGGGCGCCCCAGGGCTGGCCGATCAGCCGGGGGCCGACGCCCGGGCACCCGAGGGCTGGCCGGCAGCGCGCCTCACCCTGGTTTCGGGCGGACGGACGAGGGATCACGGTCGGCGGTGCCCATGACGCCCCGGCCGCCGCGCCGAACTGATGCGTGCATGGTCGGGCTGCCCGGAATCAGGGCCGCGCGACGGAGGACCGAGGGTCTGGAGCGGCCGGGCGGGCGCCCGTCGACGCATGCTTCGTCCGATTGCCCCGAATCCGGGCGGGAGCCGCGGCCTGCGACCGAGGCGCGTGGGGGAGCCTCGGGCACTGCCGGCGCCGACGCCTGCCCCTCAGGGCCGCGCCATCGCAAGGGCTTCTGCCAGGTCCAGCCGTCCCTCGTACAGCGCGCGGCCCAGGATCACGCCGGCGAACGCGTGCTCGGACAAGGTGCGGACATCCTGGAGCGAGGACACGCCCGCGGACGCGATGACCCGCTCGTGGCCACCGGCATGCTTGGCAGCCGCATCAAGGAGCTCGAGGTCAGGCCCGGTCATCAGGCCGTCGCGCGCGATGGCCGTGACCGCGAACAGCTGCACCCCATCCTGCGCGAGCGACCTCACGAGATCGGTCGCCGGCCGCCGCTCGGCGTCCGCAGTCCAGCCGCTGCCCAGCGCGTGGCCCTCACGGACATCGACCGCTGCCACGAGGCGCCCTGCACCGATCGCGGACACCACGGTGCGTGCCAGACCCGGGTCCCGCACGAGAGCCGTCCCCATCACCACGCGGTCCGCGCCAGCCGCGACCAAGTCTGTCGCGGTGGTCACGTCACGCACACCACCCGCCACCTGGCAGGGGATGCCCACGGCGTCGATGATCGCGCGCACGATGTGCGACTGACTGCGGTCACCCGTCCTCGCGGCCTCGAGGTCCACCACGTGGATGCGCGTCGCCCCGAGCGCCTCCCATCGACGTGCGACCTCGGTGGGCCGCTGGTCGTAGCGGGTCACCTGGTCATAGGCTCCCTCCGCCAGGCGCACGACGCTGCCGTCCAGCAGGTCGATTGCTGGGATCAGCTCCATGCGCCGAGTGCCTCCGCGTCCCATCGGGCGACTGGCTGTGCCGCTTGCTGCTCCGCATGCGCGGACATGGCGTATGGGTCAGGTGCCACGAATCTGCTCATGTCAATCACTCTGCTACCATGCTAGCATGATGTCATGCTAGCATGTTGTGGTTGGCACGCGATGCCACGCCGACCGCACGCCACGCACCTGACCACACCGCGGAGGGACACCCGCATGACTGCTGAGACCACCGACTGGCGCGATGCGGCCATCGATGACCTCATCGCGGCGATCGTCGCGCTCCCCGACCCGGCCGCGGCCGGCCGGTTCCTGCGCGACCTGTGCACCATCCGAGAGCTGCATGACATGGCGCAGCGCTGGCAGGTGGCGCAGCTGCTGTCGCGGGGCCGGCACTACGCCGACATCTCCCGCGAGACCGGTGCGAGCACGGCGACCATCACGCGCATCGCACAATGGCTCCATCACGGCACCGGCGGCTATCGTGAGGCGCTCGCGCGCGGCGCGGGGGTCGCCGCCGGGGAGCGCTAGCCGCTGGGGAGCGCCAGCCACTGGCGGCCCCTGTCGCCTCTCCACCCGTCCATCCATCGACCGATCGCACCCGCCCAGCCCGCGCTCCGGCACCCGACCACCCGTCACCCATCCACCCGAGGCACGAACCCGACCCTATGAGCCAGGCCACTGTGACCGCGTTCGGCGCGGCGCTCTCCAACATCACCGACCCGGGCCGGCTCAGGCTCGCCATCCCCAACAAGGGCCGGATGCTCGAGCCGACGATCGCGCTGCTGCGCGACTCGGGTCTCGACTTCGAGGATGGCACGCGCGCCCTGGTCACACGCGTCTCCACGTTCCCTCTGGACATCCTGAGCGTGCGCACCGATG
>DAOTUX010000146.1:0-4394 GCA_034436475.1 Chloroflexota bacterium
TTTTTCAAGCAGAAGCCGGCATACGAGATGGCCAGGTTGGCCGCGACTATGGTCTTCTCAGCAGTCGTCGAACACACCAGCACCGAGGGGGAGCCCACCTCGGCGGTGGCGATCGTGATGGCACCCCGGATGGACCTGAACGTGGCCGCCACACGCGCCGAGCGGGCGGCCATCAACCGTGCCATGCCACCGCGCCGAACGTCGCTCGTCCGTTCCTCCACCAAGCCGAGGTCGGGCACCTCGAGGACTTCCTCGAAGTCCTGCGCGCCGTACAGCGCATCGCGCCGCCAGGCCAACACGAACACCACGATCGAGGCCAGGAACACGCCCACGAGCGCCGCGAGCAGGGTCAGGAAGAAGGTCCCGATGCCCGCCTGATCGGAGGGCGGGTAGGCCGCCTCGATGGTGGTCAACTGACCGGAGCCGACGCTGGCAGAGAGCGCCAGGTACGCGGCGTAGTCCCCGAACTGCTGGGACAGGAGCGCCCGCAGAGTCACCAGCTCGGCCTGCTCGGCCGTCGTAGGGTCCGCAATCGCGCTCAGTTGGTCGATGCGCGCCGTTGTCGTCTCGATCTGCGCGTCGATGGCAGCGAGGCGCCCGGCGACATCGGCCGCGAGGTTCCTGCCGCCCGCCGAGGACGATTGCTCTTCCAGGAGCTCGGTGGCGATGTTCGCAAGCTCCGCAGCGTGCGCTGGATTCCCATCACGAGCCGTGATGGTCAGCAGAGCCGTGTTAGCCGCTGCCGTGGCCGAGAGCCGGGCCTGGAGGGAGTGGATCGACTCTTGGAGACCAAGTCGGTCGATGACCGCCTGAGCGAACTCGCGCGTTCCCGCCAGGGTAGCGAAGTCAGCGGCGCGGTGGATTGCGACAGCCACATCGTCAGGACCTGCGTTGGCGCTCGTGGTGACCATCAACCGCGCGGTGGCCTCGTACTGGGCCTCCCGTGACCTCGCGTACAGGAAGGCCGGTATGCCCGCGAGCAGCGCACCGGCGATGAACAACGGCAACCACCGCTTGACGATCGCGACCTGCCGACCTAGCTCCAACTCGGGGACTCCTATCGGGCCTGGGCCTGCTCGGCTGCCGGTCAGGCGTTACTGGCGGACGCCTCCGGACCGTGCGACCGCGTCGCAGCGACCCGGAGCTCGATGGCCCTCCCCCCTCCCGGGCCACCGGGCCGATACTATAGTCGGAGTCGTGGTGCGCGCCCATGAGACATCTGCCGCCGTGGGGCGCCGAACGTCCGCATGGGGCGCCATGCCCAGCCGCCCGCCCGTTCGGCGGCTGGGCTCAGCGTGAACGTGTCCGCCCCAGTGGCACCAGACGGAGCGCGCGGTGCGTCACCGCCTCCGCGATCGTGCGTGGCTCGCGGTACCCGAGCGCGATGGCCACACCCACGTACCCGAACAAGCCTGCGCCGCCATACACCAGCAGCAGAACGACTCCAACCACGGTGTCCGCGGGCGGCGGGCCCCACCAACTCAGCGCGGCGATGGCGAGGCTGACAGGCAGGGCCGCACCGGCCGCCAAGGCAAGTCCTCGCACGAGCGGACGAACGGGGATGTCGAGTCCGCTCCTTCGAAGGCCCACGAACTGGAACACGACGACGAGCCCGGTCGCGAGGGTGGATGCGAGGGCGATGCCCAGCACGCCCAGGGTGAAGCCGAGCATCAGGTCGAACACAGTGTTGAGAGCTACCTGGAGCACACCCGCGGCAAGCAACACGATGCCTCGCCGTTGCGCATTCAGCGATGCGACGACCACCTGCTGCGCCATCAGCGTCACGATGAGCGGAGCGAACAGGGCCAGCACCTGCGACACCAGCAGCTGGTCCCGCTGGTCGAACTGGCCGCGACCGTACAGCGTCGACACTGCGATGGGCGCGACGGCGGCCGTCAGAAACGCGATGGGCATGAAGGCGGCGACGGTGTATCGGAGGGTGCGGCCGGCGACCACAGCGAGAACCTCCACGCCTTCCTCCCGTCGTGACCGCACGAGCGCCGGGTAGACCGCGGACCCCCACGCGGGGCTGATCGCCGCGATCGGTGCCTTGACGAGGGAGTCCCCATACCGCAGCGCCGAGATGGCCCCCGGGGCCACCAGCGACGCGATCGCTCGGTCGATGATCGCGTTGAGAGGCAGGATGGACGCGCTGACGGTCAGCGGGAGCGCGTGGTGGAGCATGGGCGCCAGACCCAGGCCTCTCGCGAACAAGCCGGGAATCGGGAGCATGCCTCGTCGCGCGACGGCGACGAGCAGGAATGCGAGGCTGACAGTTGGTCCGGCCACGCTGCCCCACGCGAGCCCATCCAGACCCGCGGTATCCCACAGCGCGAACATGATGATCAGCGTCACCAGTGGGCCGGTCAGTTGTGCGACAGCGATCTGAGGGAACAGCTCCTCGGCCTGGCATACCGCCCAGAGGACCTCCTGGAGACAAATGATGAACGTAGTCCCTGCCACGATGCGTAGGTACCCAGCGCCCGCCTCTCTGCTCGCCCCGTCCAAGCCAGGGCCGGTCAGGTCCACGAACGGGCCCGCGCAGGCAAACAGCACGAGCGATGCCAGGGCGCCCACGATCGCGACCCACGTGATGACGATGCCCGCGACCCGCCGAGCGCCGCGCGGGTCGTCGCGCCGCAGGTCGAGATACGTGGGCACCATGGCCGTGCGGGGACCCGACGTGAGCACGAAGGACACCACCAGAGGCAGCGCCAGACCAACGATCAAGGCATCCAGGCGGGCGGAGACGCCCACCTCCGCGGCAAGGTAGGTCTCCCGCAGGAGGCCAATGACCTGGACGAGAGCCGTGCTCCCAGCCAGGAAGAATGCCGACCGACCGACCGACGCCAGCGAGAACGCCCGACGCTCCGACATCGTCACCGACACACGCCCAAGGGTTTCCGGAACCTCCGAGGATGGGAAGGGGAAGGTGGTCGGACCACGGTCAACGGCGGTCGGGTCCGGACCGCGCCGCAACCCGGCGCTCGATCCGCACATGTGCAGGCGACGCCGGGCCGTGCGCCACGAGCATTGACGATACCATGTGGTTCTGCCGGCCCCTCCGTGGCTGTTCGAGGCGCCCCCGTTCAAACGGCCGGGCGGGCGACCCTGCCGCAACACCTCGCGCCGGTCGACCACTAGGAGTCATGCCAGTGAAGGTCCTCGTCACCGGCGGCGCCGGGTTCATCGGCCATCACCTCGTCCGCGGCCTCATGGCCCGTGGTGACGAGGTCAGCGTCATCGACGACCTCTCCACGGGGTTCCGCGAGCGGTTGGATGCGGTCCGAGACCGGGCCAAGGTGGTCGAGGGCACCATCCTGGACGCGGCGGCCCTCGACGAGGCCATGGAAGGTGTCGAGGTCGTGCTCCACGAGGCGGCCATCGCATCGGTCGCTCGGTCGTTCGACGCGCCCATGATCAGCGATCAGGTCAACGCCGGTGGCACTATCGCAGTCATGCTCGCCGCCGGTCGGGCCGGAGTGCGCCGCGTGGTATTCGCAGGGTCTTCCTCGGCGTATGGGACGCCGGAGCGGCTTCCCTGCGTCGAATCGATGCGTAACCGACCCGAGTCGCCGTACGGTGCCAGCAAGCTCGCGGCAGAGCACTACCTCCATACCCTGGGACGGTTCCATGGCATCGAGACGGTCAGCCTTCGGTACTTCAACGTGTTCGGGCCTGGCCAGGACCCCCATTCCGACTACGCGGCGGTGATCCCCCTGTTCGTCACCGCCGTGCTCAGCGGCCGTCGACCGACCATCTTCGGCACGGGAGATGTGACCCGGGACTTCACGTTCGTTGAGAACGTGGTGGACGCCAACATCCGTGCGGCGACAGTGCCTGCTGTGGGCCACCTGACGTGCAACGTCGCGTGCGGCGAGCGGACGAGTCTCGTCGGCCTCCTGGACGCGATCTGCGCTGCTGCCGGTCGCCGCGTGGAGCCCCACTTCGGCCCGCCGCGCGCCGGTGACATCCACGACTCCCTCGCGGACATCACGCTCGCGCGCGAGCACCTCGGCTACGAGGTCTCGGTGCCGTTCCGCGAGGGCATCGAGCGGACAGTCGCCTGGTATCGCGAGCAGGGGCCTGTCACCCCGGATCGCTGACGATGCGGATCGTGGTCATCGGCCAGATGGCCAGCTACGTCGTGGCGTTTCGGGGCGACCTCCTCCAGTTGCTGGCCGACGCGGGCCATGAGGTGGTTGCCATGGCCCCCGAGGAGGACGAGGGGGCGCGCGAGGCGCTCGCTAAGTTGGGTGTCCGCTACCAGCGTGCTCCTATCGAACGCACGGGCATAGACCCCATCCGTGATGTTCGCAGCCTCGCCTCCCTCGTCCGGACGTTCCGGGGGCTCCGCCCGGACATGTTCCTGGGCATTGGTGCCAAGCCGGTCA
>DAOTUX010000147.1:0-10692 GCA_034436475.1 Chloroflexota bacterium
GCCGAGCCGCGATCATCGTCGCGGAGACCGTCGTGCCCGCCCATCCGGGATGCCCCAACACGGCGGCGAGGTTCTGGCGCGACACCTTGGGCACGCCCCGGGCGAGCCCGACGTCCTCGAGCTGCGCGTCATCCAGGCCCACCAGGATCCGGCCGTCATGGAGCGCGACGGTGGCCGGGATGGCGCCCCCCGATCGGACCGCGGCCTCGGCGTGACGTGCGGCGGCCACATTGTCCGGGTGGGGTAGCCCGTGCGTGATGAGCGTCGACTCGAGCGCCACCACGGGCGCTCCGTCGGCGAGCGCCCGGGCGACCTCCGGGGTCAGGGACAGCAGGGAGTGTGACATTACGGCACCCCATGATGTCATGACCAGCGGTCGGCGGGAGGCCGGACAGCCCCGGGGCTCGCAGCTACCGCCATCCCGAACTTGACTAGTCAGACTCAAACTAGACAGACCATGCACCGCGTGACGGACACGTACTCGACCTATGCGGCCAAGGCCAAGCTGAGCGAGATCCTGCGCAAGGTGGAGTCCGGGCGGGTCATCGGGATCTCACGGCACGGCACCCCCATCGCGGAGATCCGAGCCATGGGCGCGGAGCCCACCACCCTCGAGGAGCGGGTCGCGACCGGCGACTAGAGCGACAGCGTCGGCCTCGGCCGACGAAGGAGGTCACCAGCGCTCCGATGGCCCGCGAGCGCGGCCCGTCGCAGGACGGTCCCGGACACCGGTGCCTCGCTCGTCATGAGCGTCCGCAGGAACCCCGCCGCGAAGGCATCGCCGGCGCCCGTGGTGTCAGACGCCGCGATGGGCGCCGTCGCCACCTCCAGCCGGCCCGGCTCCGCATCGCTGCGCCACAGCACGCGACAGCCGCCCGCCCCCTCCTTGACCACGACCACGGGCGCCAGGTCGAGCAGTGGCACGAGGTGGGCGCGTCTGCCCGTGATCGCGGCAGCCTCGCGGTGGTTCGCGAACAGGACGTCCGGCGCGAGGGACGCGACCCGACGCTTGGCGACGGCGACGCCGAGGTCCCGCAACGGTCCGTACGAGGCGAGGTCGACGGACACGAGCCCGCATCCCGCGACGGCCGCCTCGCGGAGCAGTCCCACGGCATGACGCGCGGTGGCGTATGGGTCGTCCCGGATGAGCCCGTACGCGGGAACATGGAGCGCCCCGGCACCCCGGAACCATGACGCGCGCAGGTCGGTCGGCCCGATCCGGTCCGTCGCGCCCCGCTCGGTCACGAACGTCCGCTCGCCATCTGTCCCGACCAGCGCCAGCAGGCGACCCGACGCGCCACTCGCGCGGACCGCGTGGACCCTGACGCCGTCCGCCCGGATGGAGGCCACCAGGCGTCCTGCCCAGCCGTCCCGGCCGACCGCGCAGATGAGCGTCGCGGTGCCTCCCAGGCGCGCGAACGCCCGCGCGACATTCGCCGCGGAGCCACCGACACGGAACTGCACCAGGCCCTCGACGTCGGAGCCCGGACGCAGCCCGGCCTCCGCTCGTGCGACCACATCGAGCATCAGGTCGCCGAGCACCACCAGCGAGGGCGCCGACATGGGCGCCGGTCGCGGGGCATCCCGTCGGCGAGGCAGTCGGGCCATGCGCCTCCTCACAAGCGATCCGATGTCGGGGCTCTGCCTATCATACGGAGCACTGGCTCGCGGCCGGTCCGCTCGAACCCTCTGTCAGGAGCCTTGATGACATCCCCTGTCCCCACCGCGGTCGACCACCAACTCGCGGTCGACACCATTCGCACCCTGTCCATCGACGGCGTCCAGCAGGCGAACAGCGGGCATCCCGGCGCGCCCATGGGGGCGGCGCCCATGGCGTACGTGCTCTGGACGCGCTTCCTGCGCCATGCGCCGACGCGGCCCGACTGGTTCGACCGCGACCGGTTCGTGCTCTCGGCGGGGCATGCGAGCATGCTCCTGTACTCCCTGCTCCACCTCACGGGCTACGACCTGCCCCTCGAGGAGTTGCGGCGCTTCCGGCAGTTCGGCTCCCGGACCCCGGGGCACCCCGAGTTCGGGCCGACCCCGGGCGTCGAGGCGACCACCGGCCCCCTGGGTCAGGGCTTCGCCAGCGCGGCGGGCATGGCCATCGCGGAGCGGCGGCTGGCCGCCGAGTTCAACACGCCCGAGCACGCCGTCATCGACCACTGGACGTACGGCATCTGCTCCGATGGCGACCTCCAAGAGGGCATCGCGTCGGAGGCGGCCAGCCTGGCGGGCCACCTGCGCCTGGGCAGGCTGGTGCTGCTGTATGACGATAACCACATCCAGCTCGACGGGCCGACGGCGATGGCCTGGTCGGAGGACGTGCTCGCCCGCTTCGACGCGTACGGCTGGCACACCCAGCGCGTCGCGGACGGCAACGACCTGGCCGCCATCGAGGGGGCCATCGACGCGGCGCGGGCGGACGACCGACCCAGCCTCATCGCGGTGCGCACCCACATCGGGTATGGGTCACCCAACAAGCAGGACAGCCAGAAGGCCCACGGGTCGCCACTCGGGCCTGACGAGGTGCGCCTCACCAAGGAGGCGTACGGCTGGGACCCGGACAGGACCTTCTTCATCCCCGATGCCGCGCTCGCCACGTTCCGTGAGGCGGTGCCCGTCGGGGAGCGCCTGGCCGCGGCATGGGACGAGCGCCTCGCGGCGTACGCGGCCGCGCACCCCGAGCGTGCCGCGGAGCTGCGCCGGCGCATCGCCGGTGACCTCCCGGCGGGCTGGGACGCCGACCTGCCCAGGTACGCGGACGGCTCGGAGGCTCTGGCCACGCGCAACGTCTCGCAGGCGTGTCTCCAGGCCCTCAGGGAGCCGTTGCCGGAACTGTTCGGTGGTGCCGCGGACCTCTCCGAGAGCAACCTCACGGACCTCAAGGGCGAGCAGGACCTGACTGCCGACGTGGCAGGCCGGAACGTGCGGTTCGGGGTTCGGGAGCATGGCATGGGCGGCATCGCGAACGGCATCGCCTATCACGGCGGCCTGCTGCCCTACGTGGCCACCTTCCTCACCTTCTCGGACTACATGCGCGGCTCTGTCCGCCTTGCCGCCCTGTCCGGGCTCCACGTGGTGTATGTCTGGACGCACGACTCCATCGGCCTCGGCGAGGACGGCCCGACCCACCAGCCGGTCGAGCACTACGCGGCATTGCGCGCGATGCCCGGCCTCACGCTCATCCGGCCGGGCGACCCCAACGAGGCGGTCGCCGCGTGGCGGGTCGCGGTGGAGGAGCGGCAGGGCCCCGTGGCCCTCGCCCTCACGCGCCAGAAGGTGCCGGTGCTGTCGGGGACCGCGGACCTGGCCGCCGATGGCGTGGCCCGGGGTGGCTACGTCCTGGCGGACGCGGTCGACGCCGCTGGTCAACGGACCCGTCCAGACGTCATCCTCGTCGCGACGGGCTCGGAGCTGTCCCTCGCCATCGGGGCGCGGGACGAGCTGAGCGTCGCGGGTGTCCAGGCGCGCGTGGTGTCACTGCCGTGCTGGGAGCGCTTCGAGGCGCAGCCGCAGGCGTATCGGGACAGCGTCCTGCCGCCGGACATGCGAAAGCGCGTCGGCATCGAGGCGGGGGTCTCACTGGGCTGGGACCGCTGGGTGGGACCCGAGGGGGCCATCATCGCGATCGACCGGTTCGGGGCCTCCGCACCCGCCGGCGAGTTGTTCCCGGCGTTCGGGTTCTCGACCGGCCACATCACCGCGGTCGCGCGCGGGGTGCTGGCAGGTGACGTGCGTGGCGTCATCTCGGCGCCGTTCGGGCACCAGGCGCCGGGCATCCAGGGTCGACACGCATGACCGACATGGGTCTCACACTGCGGGCGCCGGCTGACCTCACACGGGTCGTGGGGGCGGCGATCGAGCGTGCGGTGGGCGAGCGCTGGGCCAGCCGTCTCGGGGACAGGGACACCTCGCTCTGGACCACGGACCCCGACGTCGCGGCGACCATCAGCAACCGGCTCGGCTGGCTGGACGCCCCCGCCGCCTTCACCGACGAGGTCGCCGAGCTCGAGGCATGGGCAGGCGGCATCCGCGAGGCCGGCTTCACCCATGCCGTGGTGTGCGGCATGGGCGGCAGCTCGCTCGCGCCCGAGGTCCTCGCAGCGGTCCTGCCACGCTCCGCGCACGGGACCCCGGTGGCCGTGCTGGACTCCACCGACCCGGCGGCGGTGGCGGCGATGGACGCTTGGGGCGACCCGGCCGCGACCCTCCGCATCATCGCCACCAAGTCCGGCACCACGACCGAGTCGCTCGCGTTCCTCGCCCACCACTGGGCGGCGACGCAGCATCGGGTGGGGCGCTTCCCAGCAACCGCCACGGGCGACTCGTTCGTGGCCATCACGGACCCGGGCGCCAGCCTAGCGGCGATCCCCCACAGTGATGTGTTCCGCGAGACGTTCCTCAACCCGTCTGACGTGGGTGGTCGGTACTCCGCGCTGACCTACGTGGGCCTCGTGCCGGCGGCGCTCCTGGGCCTGGACCTCACGGCGCTGCTCCAGGACGCGCGCGACATGCTCGCCCGCTGCCTCCTGGACGAGCCCGCCAACCCCGGGCTCGCGCTCGGCGCCGCCATGGGGGCCCTGGCGCGGGCGGGTCGGGACAAGCTCACCCTCATCATCGAGCCCGACCTGGCGCCCCTCGGTGCCTGGCTGGAGCAACTCATCGCGGAGTCCACGGGCAAGCGCGGCACGGGCATCGTGCCCGTGGACGGCGAGCCTCTGGGTGCGCCCGGGGTGTACGGTGCCGACCGGGTCTTCGTGCGCCTTGGGCGGGCCGCACACCTCGCCGCCACCGATGCCGCCGTCGCCGCGCTCGTCGACGCCGGGCATCCGGTCATCGACCTGACGCTCGAGGGCGGCTCGTGGGTCGCGGGGGAGTTCGTGCGCTGGGAGGTGGCCACCGCGCTGGCGGGCGCGGTGCTCGAGGTGGACCCCTTCGACGAGCCCAACGTCACCGAGTCCAAGACCAACACGCGAGAGGCCCTGGACCAGCATCGCCGCCACGGCGCGTTCCCGGCCGAGGAGCCCGTGGCCGTGAGCGGGAGCCTGCGGCTGTTCGGGGATGGGACCCTTGCGACCGACGCGAGCGCGTCGGCCGAGGCCGTGCTGCGAGCGCACCTGGGACGGGCGGGAGAGACCGGGTACCACGCGATCATGGCGTACCTCGCGCCCACGTCGTCGCGCACCGAGGAGTTGCGCTCCCTCCAGGGCCTGCTGCGGGACGGCACGCGCAGGGCGACCACGCTGGGATACGGCCCACGATTCCTGCACTCCACAGGGCAGCTCCACAAGGGTGGGACGCCATCAGGCTGCTTCCTCCAGGTGGTGGCGAGCCACCCCGCGGACGTGCCCATCCCGGGACGCGACGAGACGTTCGGCGTGCTCATCGACGCCCAGGCGCTGGGCGATCGAGCGTCGCTCGCGAGCCATGGGCTGCCGTGTCTGCGCGTCCACCTCGGCAACGACCCGGATGCCGGGCTGGCCGAGCTCGGGGCACTCCTCCGACGGGCGCTCGGGTGACCATCGGACAGATCGGGCGCCGCGTGCGGGAGGTCCATCGATGATGGACGACCGTCCGCCTCTCCGGGGCGGCCCTAAGCGGGTCGCCGTCACACCCCCGCCATCAGACAGCAGGAGCCTCGAAGCGTGGACCTGATCATCGTCGGCCTCGGACGCATGGGCGCCAACATGGCGCGCCGCCTCCACCAGGCGGGCCACCATGTCGTCGCCTACAACCGCACCCCGGACAAGGTGCGGGAGATCATGACCGAGGGCATCGATGGTGCGCTCACACCGGAGGACGCGCTGGCCAAGCTCCCCTCCCCGCGCATCGTGTGGCTGATGGTCCCCGCAGGGGACGCGACCGAGCAGAACCTCGAAGAGTGGTCCGCGCTGCTGCGACCCGGCGACACCATCGTCGATGGCGGCAACAGCGACTTCCGGGACTCCCAGCGGCGGCATCGGCTGATGGCCGAGCGTGGCATCCGCTTTGTCGACGCGGGCATCTCGGGTGGCGTCTGGGGCCTCAGGAATGGGTACGGCACGATGGTCGGTGGTGACCGGGAGGCCGTCGAGCCGCTCGAGCCCATCTTCCGGTCGCTCGCCCCCGAGCACGGCTACATCCATGCCGGGCCATCGGGCGCGGGCCACTTCACCAAGATGGTCCACAACGGCATCGAGTACGGCCTGATGCAGGCGTACGCGGAGGGCTTCGAGATCCTCCATGCGTCCGAGTTCCCGCTCGACCTCGCGGGCGTGGCCAAGGCGTGGCAGCACGGCACCGTCATCCGCTCGTGGCTGCTGGAACTGGCGGGGCTCGCCTTCGAGCAGCATGGCCAGGACCTGGGGGACATCAGGGGCTGGGTCGCCGACTCGGGCGAGGGCCGCTGGACGGTGCGCGAGGCCATCAACCTGGATGTGCCGGCGCCCGTCATCACGCTCTCGCTCCTCGCCCGGTTCGCCAGCCGCCAGGACGAGTCGTACAGCGCCAAGGTGACCGCTGCGCTGCGACAGCAGTTCGGCGGCCATGCGGTGAAGAGCGAGTAGCGCGTGGCCCGCGCGCGGCAGCGACCCCCTGCGGCACCCAAGGCGCCCGTCGTCAGCCGGGGCGCCCGGATGACCCATCGGCGCGCCGCGCAGGACGAAGAGCTGCACATGGTCCACGGCGAGATGGTCGACGCCGCGAGCGTCGCCAACCCGCTGCGCATCGGGACGCGTCTCGAGCGCATCCCGGACCCCTGCCAGATGGTCATCTTCGGGGCCACCGGCGACCTCGCCCATCGCAAGATCCTGCCCGCCCTGTACAACCTCCGGCGGGCGGGCCTGCTGCCGCCGGAGTCGGGCATCCTGGCCTTCGCCCGCCGCCCCTACAGCGACGATGAGTTCCGTCGCGAGATGCGCGCCTCGGTCGAGGAGCACTCCCGTAACCCGGTCGAGCCTGCCCTGTGGGACGACTTCGCGGCCGGCATCCACTACCAGCGTGGGGACTTCGGCGACCCCGCGAGCTACAAGGCGCTGGCAGAGCGGCTGGAGCAGGTGGATGCCGCGGCAGGGACCCGCTCCAACGTCCTGTTCTACCTCGCGACGCCGCCTGCCGCGTACCCCTCCATCGTGGCCAACATCGGGACCGTGGGCCTGGCACGCGGTGGCGGGTGGTGCCGCATCGTCATCGAGAAGCCGTTCGGTCACGACATCGCCTCGGCCCGGGAACTCAACGACCAGGTCATGCGGGTGTTCGAGGAGTCGCAGGTCTATCGTATCGACCACTACCTGGGCAAGGACACGGTCCGCAACCTGCTGGTGTTCCGGTTCGCGAACGGCATCTTCGAGCCCATCTGGAACCGGCGGTACGTGGACCATGTCCAGATCACGGTGGCCGAGGAGCTGGGGGTCGAGGGTCGGGGCGAGTTCTACGAGCAGGCGGGCGCCAGCCGGGACATCCTCCAGAACCACATGCTCCAGTTGCTGTCGCTCGTGTGCATGGAGCCACCCATCGCGTTCGAGGCAGACGCGCTGCGTGACGAGAAGGTGCGGGTGCTGCGCGCCATCGACTCCGATTGGACCGATGCCCGCATCCGCCAGGACGTGGTGCGCGGGCAGTACACGGCAGGCTGGCTCGCCGACCACAAGGTGCCCGGGTACCGCGAGGAGCCCGAGGTGGACGCCGCATCCACCATCGAGACCTTCGTGGCGCTGCGCCTGGAGGTCCAGAACTGGCGCTGGGCGGACGTGCCCTTCTACCTGCGCGTGGGCAAGCGCATGCCACGACGCGCCACGGAGGTGGCGGTCCAGTTCAAGCAGCCGCCGCTGATGCTGTTCCGGGAGTCCATGACCCAGCCTGAGCCCAACCTGCTGGCCATGCGCATCCAACCGGACGAGGGGATCCTGCTGCGCTTCGCGGCCAAGGTGCCGGGTCTCGGGCTCGACGTCCGGAGCGTCAACATGGACTTCACGTACGGGTCGTCGTTCCTGACCGATGCGCCCGAGGCGTACGAGACCCTGCTCCTGGACGCGATGCTGGGCGATGCCTCGCTGTTCACACGCGCGGACGAGGTGGAGGCGGCCTGGGACCTGGTGGCCCCCCTGAACACGACCTGGGCGCGCTGGGATGCCGAGGCGGCCACCACCACCAGACCCAGGGGCGGCAAGGCCGCGGAAGGCCGCATCCAGCCCTACCCGGCGGGCACCTGGGGGCCTGACGCCGCCGAGCGCCTGATGGAGCGAGACGACCGGCGTTGGCGGCGGCTGTGATGGGCGGCGCGGGGAACGGCCGGGTCGACAGCGGTGTGACCGCGAGCGCCGACGCGCGCTGGCAGGTCCGCGCGACCAGCATCGCCGAGACGGTCGAGGAGCTGTCCCGGATCTGGGGGGTGGTGGCCGAGCGGGCCGCGTCCACCGGCACCACCGAGCGGGCCCGAGCCCACCACCGGGGGGACCCCAGGATCGCCGCCCGCCTCGCGGACGCCGAGCCCGAGACCCGCTCGCTCAAGGTCCGCACCCGCACGTCCGTGCTGACGCTCGTCGTCGTGGCCCCCACCGAGGAGACCCGTGCTCGCGCGACCGCCGCGGTGATCGCGCTCGCCGGTCGACATCCGTCCCGCGCCATCATCCTGGCACCCGGCGATCCCGATGGGCCCGCCGCGTTCGACGCGCGGATCGACGCGACGTGCCATGTCCCGCCCCGCGGCACCACCGAGATCTGCACCGAGGAGATCGTGCTGCGGCTGGGCGGCGAGCTCGCCCAGCACCTGGCATCCACCGTCGCGCCGCTCACCATCCACGACCTCCCGGCCGTGCTGTGGTGGCCGGATGACGCCCCCTTCGGGAGCCCGGTGTTCGCGGACCTCGCCGAGGCGTGCGACCGAGTGCTCATCGATTCGGGTGGCTTCCGGGCCGACGGCGCCGCGCGCCTGGTGGGCATGGCGCAGGCGGTCGCCCAGGGCCACGTCATCCACGACATCGCGTGGATGCGTCTCGAGCTCTGGCGAGAGCTGCTGGCGGGCCTGTTCGACCATCCCCTCCTCCAGCCTGAGCTGCGTCGCCTGACCTCGGTCCGCGTGGACGTCGCCCGCCCCGGCAGCGTGACCCACCTGAGCCGCGCCGCGCTGTTCCTGGGGTGGCTGGGCGCGATGCTCGACTGGCAGGTGGAGCAGCCGCTGGAGCAGACGGGGGACGGCGCGTTCCGGGGCACCCTGCGCAGCGGTCGCCGGGCGATCCCAGTCGAGCTGCGACCAGTGGGCACCACCATCGATGGGCCCGTGCGAGGCACCGGCTCGCTCGTGCGTGTGGACCTCGAGGCGACGCGGGCGCACACCGCGCTGCGCGTTCGGGTGACCCGACAAGCCGACCACCTGCTCGCGACAGCGGACTGGAACGGGGCCCCGGTGGCCAGGCGGCCGGCCAGGCTCGACCCGTTCGATGAGACACCCTTCCTCGCCGAGGCGCTCGACCGGTCCGGGCACGACCCGGTGTTCCAGCTCGCGCTCGAGCAGGCCGTCAGGCTCACCTCGTCCCTGGTCCCACCGACACCCGGCGCGGCCCCTCTGACCGGTGCCAGCGCGGCGGGCACCGCATGAGGCCGCTTCGCGCGGGTGACGGCACACCCCGCATCCTCGTCGCGTCCGGTCCCGAGGCGCTCGCCAGCACTGCCGCGGACCTGCTCATCGCCACGCTCGCGGGCGCCATCGGCGAGCGAGGGGCGGCGCACGTGGCCCTGACCGGAGGCTCGTCCGCGAGCGGTCTGTACCGGGAGCTGCGGGTCCCGCGGCGGATGGCCGGCCTGGACTGGTCGCGGGTCCACCTCTGGTTCGGTGACGATCGGGTGGTGCCCCTCGAGCACGGCGACTCGAACGGCGGGCTCGCGCTCCGGGAGCTGCTTGGGCCTGATGGCGTGCCGGTGCCGGCAGCCCAGGTGCATCCGATGCTCGCCGCGATCGACACGACGGCCCCGGACGCGGCATCCCTCGCCGCTCGACGGTACGCCACCGAGCTCGCGATCGTGCCGAGCGATGCTGACGGTGCGCCGGTGCTTGACCTGCTGCTCCTGGGCATGGGCCCCGATGGGCACGTGCTGTCCGTGTTCCCGGGCAGCGCCGCGCTCTCCTCGGGCGCGCCGGTCGTGATGCCCATCCCCGCCCCCACGCACATCGGGCCGTCCGTCCCGCGCGTGACGCTCCATCCGGCGGTCGTGGCCACGGCACGGTCGGTGCTCCTCATCGTGGGTGGCGCGGCCAAGGCGGCGGTGGTCGCGGCCGTCCTCGAGGGCGACCCGACGATCGCGACCTACCCGGCGAGGCTGGCGCGCCTCGACACCGCCACGTGGCTCCTGGACCCGGGGAGCGCGCACGACCTCGCCCGTCGCTGACCCACGCCCGGCCCGTGTCGCCATGTTGGTGGGACCGAGGCACACGCTTGCAGACGCGGTACCATCTGCCGCATGACAGCATCGAAACCTAAGGATCGATTGAGGATCGGCGAGGCGGCCGAGGCCCTCGGCATCAGCACCGACACGCTCCGCCGGTGGATCGAGAGCGGCCGACTGCTCGCGGAGCGCACGAGCGGCGGGCAACGCGTCATCGGGCGCGGCGAGGTCAACCGCCTCCTCGCGGAGCGTCGTCGGAGCGGCGCGGATCGGGCGATCGTGGCCCAGAGCGCGCGCAACCGGTTCCCGGGCACCGTGACCGCCGTCAAG
>DAOTUX010000148.1:0-5494 GCA_034436475.1 Chloroflexota bacterium
TGCCTGACCGACAGCGAGACGTCGTCCAGCACGCGCCGACGACCCTCGACGTACGTGAGCCCCTCGACCCGCAGGATCTCGTCGCCCAGCTCCACCGCGGCCTTGGGGTAGAGGACCTCCAGGTCGCGCCCCACCATCAGGCTGATGAGTCGCTGGCGGGTCAGGTCCCGGGCCGGCGCGGAGCCCACCACGTTGCCGTCGCGCAGGACCGTCACGCGGTCCGCGATGGCGAATATCTCGTCGAGCCGATGCGAGATGTAGATGATCGCCACGCCATGCTCGCGCAGGCCACGGATGACCCCGAACAGATGCTCGACCTCAGTGTCGCTGAGAGCCGACGTGGGCTCGTCCATGACGATGATCCGGCTGTCGAGCCCCAATGCCTTGGCGATCTCGACCAGCTGGCGCTGCCCGACCCGCAGCCGGTCGACCACGCGGTCGCTGTCGATATCGAGGCCCAGGCGGGCCATGAGCGCACGCGAGGCTCGACGCATGGACGCGCGGTCCAGCACCCCCAGGCGGTTGCGATGCTCACGACCCAGGAAGATGTTCTCGTACACCGTGAGCTCGGGGACCAGGTTGAGCTCCTGGTGGATCATCGCGACCCCGGCGTCCTGGGCCTCGCGCGTGTCCTGGAACGTCACCGTCTCGCCGTCGATGGCCAGGGTGCCCTCGTAGTCCGTGTAGACGCCGCTCATGATGCGCATGAGCGTGGACTTGCCCGCGCCGTTCTCGCCCACCAGGGCGTGCACCTCCCCGGCCCGGACGTCGAGCGAGACATCGTGGAGGGCGACCACGCCCGGGAACCGCTTGGTGATGCCGCGCATCGCCAGGATCACGGGACGCGTCAGCTCACCTTCGCCGGGATCAGCCACGCCGGGCACGTCCGGGCCGTCTGCGCTCACGATCGACCGACTCCTCCCTCGGAAGGCTGGACGAACCCGCCGGACCTCTCCTCCAGTCCGTGTCGCGTAATCCATTCCATCATCCTCGTCAAGACCCCAGCTATCCGTTCGTGAGGACACGTCGCCGTGGTCCGCGAGCAGATGTAATGGGTTGCAGTCGGGCGAGACCCGGCGCGCACCCCCGAGCGCACGAGTCACGCCTGCCGAGGGTGCCGGACGGCCTCCGCGACGCAGGTGTCCTTGGACGTCGCCACGTCGGACGCGCCCGAGTCGCCCAGGTCGGACCGCGCCGATGCATCGGTGGCTGTGATGGCCTCGGCGCCCTCGAGGTCACGTCAGGTGATGCGCAGGGTGCTGCCGGTCGCCAGGTCGCAGGCACCATCCAGCTCGACCTCCAGGGTGTCACCGGTCAGGCTCGCCCGAGCGGGGATGACCGTGGCGGCGCCGCGCTCTGGGTGGAGCGTCACGACGATGTCGGCGCCCGTGGCGGGCGCGCGCCCCAGACGCAGGCGTCGCAGGGCGAAGACCCCACCCGCGACCTCGATCGCTGCCTCGATGACACCGTCCGTCACCCGCTGGCGATAGCTGCCCCAGGCCGTGCCCGCGGTGAACAGACAGCGGAATTCCCCATGGGACCAGCGTGGCGCGAAGCCCAGGGTGCCGGTGGCGACATCCGCGGTCGCGCCACTCAGTGCGAGGAGCAAGGCCCAACTGGACATGCTCCGGACGTAGTGGTGGCCGCACTCCACCTCGTCCCACGGGTTGCGTCGGATGCCGTCGTGGCGCGCATGGACGGCGCGCACCACCTCCAGGCCCTCGTCCACGAGTCCCTCGGCGATGAGATGGGACGCGACCTGGTACTCGATGCCCGTCCACACCTCGTCGGAGTAGACGAACGGCAGCCGGGGTCGCCCGCCCTTGGGCCAGGTGCACAGCACCAGGCCAGCCTCGTCGTTGAGCACGTACGTGCGCTGGGCGTTGACATGGTCCCGGAAGTCGCGTCGGAAGTTGTGCCGGAACACCGCCCCGATCGCGGAGCGAACATGCTCCGCGGGCAGCAGGTCGCCCAGACCCAGGAGGCGCGCGTGCAGCTGTCCCAGGAGCTGGTCGGAGAGGCAGCCGGTGCCGTGCTGGTAGCGATGTGCGTCGACGTCATCGATGCGCTGGACGAAGTGCTCGCCGTCCCACAGCAGGGCGTCGGTGCGTGGCGCGGCTTGCTCGAACCATGCCCGAGCCTCCGCCACGACGGTGTCGTCGCCCATGACCCGTGCCAACTCCTCCCACGCCCGGATGGCGGCCAGGACGTAGACCGCGGAGAGTGGGTTGGGCCCGTACAGCTCGATGTCGTAGGTGTCGTGCTGGCGCCCATCGGGGACGCCGTCGCCATCGGTGTCCCAGTGCCCCCGCACGAAGCGCATGGCACGCCCGATGCCCGACCACAGCGGCTCGAGCCAGGCGCGGTCGCCCGACAGGCGCCACTCGCGCCAGACCCGGATGACGCTGCCCATCTGACCGTCGATGGCGGGCTCCGGCCGCTGGTCGCCCCACGGCCACACGAACTCGGTGCCAAAGGTGCGATGCGTCCGGAAGCTCATGTAGCCGGTGTCGTCGGTCTCGACGGCGAACTCGATGCGCCGGGCCTCGCGCTCCAGCGACGGGAACAGCGCCGACACCGTGTAGGCGTAGCTCCACACGTGGGTGCAGGTGCCCTCGCAGCTGCCCGCGTCGTCGAAGCAGCCCTCGAAGCCCAGGAAGCGCCCGTCCTCGAGCCGAAAGCAGGTCTGGGAGCGGACCGGCACGATGTTGGCGGAGACCGCGTCGATGACCTCCGCGGGCAGGGTGCTCCCGAACAGCGCGTCACGGAAGCGGTGGGTGGCGCCCTCGAGGCGCGGCATCTCGGCGACCAGGTACCGGGCCGCATCCCAGGACGTGGCGAAGCGGCTGGCGTAGTGGTTGCGGGTCCGAGGGCGGGCGGGGTCCGGCCACCAGGCGTTGGTGCGGTTGGGGAACGACCACGCGAGCAGGAACCGGATGTCGACCGACTCGCCCGGTGCGAGGGTCGCGAGCGCGCCCACCGACGCGGTGTCGGTGGTGCCTGGCTCGCTGGGCATGGGATATCCCCGGTCCTCCAGCAGCCCGTCGGTCACGAGGTCGTCCCAGAACGCCTGGAGGAAGTCATACCACGCGCCTCGCATCCAGGCGGGCGCGATGGTCACCTCCGGGTGGGTGGTTGCCAGTGTCAGGTCGCCGGCGCGCAGGTCGTCGGGTGGGACGGCGTCGCTCGACAGGAACACGCCCCGGAGGCCGTCCTGGTCACGGACCGTGGTCCGGTTGCCGCCCAGGCCCCCGGCGGCGAGGTTGCCGAACCCGTCGTAGGCCAGGCCGCCGATGGGGTTGATGAGGGAGCCCACGAGGGTCACCGCCACGGGCTCGGTCGCGCGGCTGCGGAGGCGCCACGTGAGCACCGCCCCCGGGATCCCGGAGTCGTCGGGGTCGAGCGGCACGAGCGGCGTGAACGCCTCGAGCCGCACGTCGAGCGGGACGTCCGGGTGCTCCAGCTCGACCGTCGCGATGGGGTACTCCCCGGTGAAGGTGGCGCGCGCGAAGCGCGGCAGCCCGGCCGCCGTGTTGGGGTGATAGCCGTGGGACAGGTCGTGCGGCGGTGGGACGGGCCCCTCCAGCACCTTGGTGACCGGGGGCCCCTCGCCGACCTGGGCGCGGATGCAAAAGAATGTGTTGGGCGAGCGGTTGCCCTTGGCCGGTCGGTCGGCCAGCTCCCAGTCGCGCAGGTCGCCACGCGCGCCGAGCGAGACGTTGCCGGTCCCGATCCCGCCGAGCGGGAACGCGACGACCCGATGCCGGTCGGTGAAGGCGCGGCTCACGCGTCGCTCGTGTCCGCCGGCTCGATGTCCGCCTCGGTCATCCAGGCCTGCCTCGCGAACGGCCCCTCGAGGCCCTCCGAGCCCTCGCCGTCCGGGCGCGGCAGACGACGGTCCACCGGCAGCAGACCGAACGGCTCATGGGGCTCGGTCTGGTACCAGTAGGCGGTGCTGGAAACGTCGTCCGAGCGCTTGTTCGCATGCCCGTGCTCGATGGTCAACCGGATGGACCTCCGGAACCGGACCGGGTCCTCCACGTGATACCGATACAGCGAGACCTTGCCCGACCAGTTGGGCCCGCCGGGCAGCGTGATGCCGTGATAGGGCGCGCTGTACTCCTGGGTGGGGCACCACGAGGTGTTGAAGTAGTCCTCGGTGCCCGTGCCGTGGAGGCTGGGCGGGAAGGGCTCGTCATCGACGAAGATCATGTCGTCGCCCTCGCCGTACCAGTTCCACTGACGCGTGCGACGCAGGTTGTGGATGTCCAGGTGACAGCCCACATAGTGGCCGCGTCCCCGCGCCTCGAGGATGGTGTAGTTACCGTCGCCCGTGGTGTTGGTGCCGCCGAACTCGTGCTCCTCGTTGGGGACGCCCGCGTCGCTGATGCCGTCCGTGGGGTCCTGCCGGCGCCACTGGGCATGGAAGTAGCCCAGGCCCTCGGGCAGCGCATCGAGCTCCTCGTAGTCCACGTAGTAGTAGAACAGCACCTCGGCGCTCGCGCACTCACTGGTCGCGGTGATGCGAGCGCCCTTGGCGAAGGGCATCGGGAACCAGCAGTTGAAGCCCTTGCCGTCCTCGGGGCTCATCTGGAGTGGCAGGGCGCTGAAGTTCCGGGTCTGGGCATGACCCACGCCAAAGAAGTCACCGACCGGGACGTTGATCGATGGCTCGGGCTCCCCATCCCACCACGCTCGCAGGACCACCTTGCGCAGGAAGTCGGGCTCGTCGCAGGCGATGGTGACCCAGATGTGACGGACCACGCCCGCCCCCGCGATGTCCGCGAGCACGGCCTCCTGACCGGGCAGGATGTGCAGCCGGTCGTCGTTGCCACCGGTGCGGTCCCAGCTCGAGGCGCGTCGGGAGGCGCTGTCGCGGAGCATGGGCAGCCCGGACAGGGGGCTGCCGACGAGGGTCTCGAAGCGGTCCACGGGCGAGGGCTCCTTTCAGGTGGTGGCTGTGCTCAGGGCTCGAGGTGGCGGATGTGACGGGCGGGCAGGCGCACCTCGACGCCGTCGATGCGCGCCGCCTGGGGCTGGTCGCTCACGTTGGCCACCAGCCAGGCGGTCCGCCCATCCAGCGTCCACGCGCGCGCAAGCACGCTGGGCACGCGCATGGTGCCCCGCGTGTCGTACATGCTGTGGTCCTGGCCGGCGTTGTAGGCGTACCAATCCGGCTCGATGGTGGGCGCCTCCACCACCGGCGGTGGCAGCATCCGACCGTGGGCCAGCCACGGGTTGGCGGGCCCCACCCGAGTCCGTGCCACCTGGCCCAGGAACGCGGCCTTGCCCGGGTCGATGCCAAAGCCGCGCGGGACGATGTTGGCGTAGGACTCCGAGACATCCTCGGTCCAGCCGTCGACGTCCTCGAGCGGGCTGAACTCGCCGTTGACCTCCAGCAGGCCGCCCTCCAGCAGCACCGTCGCGGCGACCCAGTACCACAGGTCGCCCGCCTCCCGGGAGAGCTTGGCCCAGCCGTCCATGCGCAGCGGCG
>DAOTUX010000149.1:0-1819 GCA_034436475.1 Chloroflexota bacterium
TCCGCGAGGTACAGCAGCAGATGGAGCGCGGGTGCCGTGAGCTTGTCCGCCCAGCGCTGGACCTTCATCTCGCGGATGACATCGTTGTGGTACCGGAACGCTGCAAGGTGACGACGCACCTTGTCGAGCACACCCTCGTCGAAATGCATGCCGACCAGGATGTAGACCGGGTTGCCATCGGGCCCGGGGTCGCCGCTCTCGGCCCTGACGATCACGGGCCTGGCCTGGGCCACCGCGCGCACGGGCTGGGCCGCCATCGGCGATGTCCGAGCCCGCTTGCGGTTCAGCGCATGAGGGCAGGGGCCGCATCGGGTGGGTCCCTGCGATTCGGGACCTTCGGCCCTATCGGCTCGACCCGGGCACGTGGATGCTACTGGCATATGGATGCTGATAGTCACCCCCACCCGCACCACCATCACGACGCCCACCGGGGGTGGGTGCGCGACGGCGGGCGGCGCGGTCGCTGGCTCGAGCCGTTCCTGCTGCGCTTGGTGGCCGAGGGAGGGGCCTACGGCGGCGCCTTGATCGGCCGGCTCGACGAGCTCTGCCTCGCGCCCGGCGGGGTCGACGAGGGGATGGCCTACCGCACGCTGCGCGAGTTCGAGGCCGAGGGCCTCGTGGACTCGGTGTGGGTCACCGACGACGGGCCGCCCCGGCGCACCTACCGCCTGACCGACGAGGGGCGGCGAGCGCTCGGTGAGTGGGTGGCCGTGATGCGCGAGCGGGCTCGCTTGATCGACGCCTTCCTGGATGGCACGGATCGCCTCGAGCGAGGCGAAGGAGGTTGACATGGGCTGCTGGCATGACTGGCACGGATGCGGAGCGTGGTACCCGGGACCGTACGGCCGGGCCTGGTATGGCCCGCCGGACTGGTACGAGGGGTATGAACGGCCGATGCCCCGGCGCCATCGGGGCCAGGCTCGGATCGACCGGGGACAAGCCACCGAGGAGCTCGAGGCGAGGCTCGAGGAGCTGCGCACCGAGATGCACCGGATGGAGGCCGAACTGATCGAGCTCCGCGGCGCCGAGCGGTCGCCGAGCACGACCTAAGGCGAGCCATGGCTTGGCCCGCGCGTGCGGCAGCCCGCCGCGCGGGTCGGGCCAGCCGATCAGAAGGGTGGCGGGTGAGGATCGCCGGGTGACGGACGCCGCTCGCCGAGCGTGCGCCGGATGCGTCCCTGGGATCCACGTCGACGCTCCCGTCGCCCGACCGACCCATGATGCCTTGGAGATAGACACGTGATCGCAACGACCCCGACCCCGAACCCAGCACGAGTCGAAGGCACCGTGGCCGACGGGCTCGCACGACTCCTGGCTGACACCTACACCCTGTACCTCAAGACCCACGGCTACCACTGGAACGTGGCAGGCCCGCAGTTCCGGTCGCTCCACCTGATGTTCGAGGAGCAGTACCTGGAGATGGCGGCAGCGGTCGACGAGATCGCGGAACGGATCAGGGCCCTGGGCCCGACGGCACCGGGCTCGTATGCCGAGATGGCGCAGCTGGCTTCCGTCCCCGACGAAGCCGGGGCACCCGAGGCGATGGAGATGGTGCGGCGCCTCCTCGCGGCCAACGAAGCGGTGGTACGGACGGCCAAGGCGGTCGTGCGTGCCGCGGAGGATGTCGGCGACCCTGCGTCGCTGGATCTCGCGACGCGGCGGATCGCGGTCCACGAGAAGGCCATATGGATGCTCCGGGCGACCGCGTCGCGGTGATGACCGGAACCCGGCCGACGCTCATCTCGACGCCGCGATGAGGACATCGCTGGACTGCGTCCCCTGCCTGGTCCGCCAGGCGCTCGACGCCGCCAGGCTGACC
>DAOTUX010000150.1:0-33013 GCA_034436475.1 Chloroflexota bacterium
CCCTTGCGATCGTGGGGCTCGGGGCGGGGATCGTGCGCCAGCCTCGCCTCATGGCGCTGACCGTCCCCTGGTTCCTCGTCCCCGTGTGGTTCCTGCTGGGCTACGAGAACGCCGACATCGAGCGCTACTACCTGGTGCCCATCCTGGTGGCGGTTGTGTGGGCGGGCGTCGCGGTCGACGCGCTCTGGGACCTCACTCTCGGGCTGTGACGGCGCCTCGCGAGCGGGACGCCTGCGCCATGGGTCCCCACGACGATCGCCGTCATCACAGGGGTCGTGCTGCTCGGCGGTGCCCTGGTGCCGATGCCCACGCGCTTCGAGGATGCGGACGCGTCCGGCGACACGCGGGCACAGGGATGGGTGGACGCGCTCCTGCCTCGACTGGCACCGGATGCCGTGGTCATCAGTTGGTGGAGCTACTCGACCCCGCTGTGGTACGCCCGATGGGCACAAGGGGAGCGCCCGGACATCACCATCATCGACGACCGGGATGTCCTCGACGAGGGCCTGGGGGACCTCCGTGACGTCATCGACGAGTACCTCGATGCGGGCCGTCCTGTGTACCTCATCCGACTGGCCGACGATCTGCCGCCATTCGGGGAGCGGTTCCTCCTCGAAGCTGTCCCCGGGGTCCCCGGGGGGGACGTGTGGCACGTGGTCGCCCGACGCTGAGCGGTCAGCGACGCGCCCACGCGGTCGATCGGACCGCCCGTGTACGATGCCCCCGTGTCCCTCACGATGACTCCCATGGCGGCCGATACGCCGTCACGGGTGACCGCGCCCCGCGTGGCCAGCCTGAGTTGGTTCTTCCCCGCCCACAACGAGGTCCAGAACATCGAGCCGCTCGTGGAGGAGGCACTTCGTGAGCTCCCCCTCCTCGCCGAGCGATTCGAGATCATCTGCGTCGATGACGGGTCCCGTGACGGCACCGCGGCAATCGCCGATCGTCTCGCCGCAGAGCACCCCGATGCGGTGAGGGTCGTCCATCACCCGACGAACCGAGGGTACGGGGCCGCGTTGCGAAGCGGTTTTGGGGCCGCTCGCTATCCCTTGGTCTGCTTCACCGATGGCGACCGGCAGTTCCGCATCGCGGACCTGGGCCTGCTGCTCGACCGCATGGAGGGATCTGGGTCGGCGGGGACAGGCCCGGCGACGGCGCGACCCGACGTCGTGGCTGGCTATCGCATCAAGCGGGCCGACCCGGCGATCCGGCTCGCCTACGCTCGCACCTACCGAGCCTGCCTGCGCCTGTTCTTCGGTCTGCGCCTGCGTGACGTGGACTGCGCCTGCAAGCTGTTCCGGAGGGAGGCGCTCGAGGGCATCCGCCTCACATCGGGGGGCGCGTTCCTGAGCGCCGAACTGCTCATCAAGCTGCGCGCGACCCGGCGACGCGTCGTGGAGGTCGGCGTCCCCCATCATCCGCGGCCAGCGGGTCGGGCCTCGGGAGCCGACCCACGGGTCGTGCTACGCGCGGTGCGCGACTTCTGGAGGCTGCGTATCGCGCTGTGGCTCCGCCCCGCGGAGGCGCTCTCCACCGGCGAGCCGGCCCTCGGGGGGGACGGGGACCTAGGGGTCGCGCTCGGCTGAACCGCCCCCAAGGTCGAACTCGAGCGAGTTCACGAACTCGCGGAACATGGACAGTCGGCGGTCCTGCTCCGCGCCGGGCAGCAGACCCACCCGGTCGAGCACCGCGTCCGCCACGAAGATCGGGGCATCGGCGCGGAGGGCGATTGCGATGGCGTCCGAGGGCCGAGCGTCGATGTCACATTCGGCGCCATGGTGCTCCAGCAGGATGCGCGCACGGTACGTGTCGTCGGTGAGGTCGCTGACCGTGACCCGCAGGACCCGGACACCCAGCTCGAACAAGGTGCGTGTGTAGAGGTCATGGGTCAGGGGGCGCTCGGGGAGCATCCCCTGGAGCCGCGTGGCGATGGCGCTCGCCTCCCATGGCCCGATCCAGATGGGCAGATACCGCTCACCCTCGCGCTCCCGGAGCAGGACGACATGCTGGGCGGACTCGGCATGCACGTGGACGCTCTCGACCAACACCTCGGTCACCCCAGACGTCATGCCCATTCGCCCCTCCCGCGTCCGATCCGCTACTGGTCCGCTCCCGGGGTGCCGTCAGGGGCCCGTGTCGCCGAGAGGTCCGCGGCCGTCTGCGCGAGCGTGCTCCGGAAGATGCCCCGTGGGGTGGCCCACACGACCTGTGGCGTCCGCGGGGCCTGGGCCGTGCCGCTCTGGGATGCATACATCCCCCGCACGTCCTGCATCGATGGCTGCGGCCCGCCGGTCGCCCACTGCTCGACATACGAGCCGTCACTCTTGAGGAACACGAGGATCCGTCCCCACTGCTCGTCGTACACGAACAGACGACCCGGCCCGGTGCCATCGATGAGCCGATACCGGTGCCCCTTGCGCAGGTCTCCCCCATCGGGCGGGTCATCGAGTCGCCAGTCCGCCTTCCGGCCTGACGTGTGCTTCACCGCGTTGTCGGTGGTGAGCGTGTACAGGTTGCCGTCGATGAACAGCCGGAGGTAGTCCGCGACACTCTCATCCTTGGTGACCAGGTAGTTCGAGGGCGCGTCGAACCGGTTGCCATCCAGGGTGGGGGCGTACTTGAGGATCTGGTCGATGTCCGGGTCGAGGACGTACACGTTGTAGACGCCCTGACTGAACTGGGTCACGAGGGTACTGATGTCGCGGACGTCCTCGCCCCAGACCACGTCGCCGCCGGTGCGCCGATACGAGAGCGTCCCGTCCGCCTTGTCCCCGTACTGCGTCCAGCGCCACAGGGCGCCGTTGTCGTCCACGATGAGCAGCACCGGGCTGTTGAGCGCGGTCATCGCGAGCAGACGCGGGCGCCCGATCTCACGACCTCTGCTGCCATCCCCAGTCCTGATGATCTCGTAGACCTTGCTGTGCTTCCGGTTGAGGCGGAACACCGAATCGCCGCGCCCGTCCCGGGCCGGGGCGATGAAGTAGACCCCGCCATCCGGCCCCACGGTCATCGCCTTGACGTCCGTGGGGTCGTCGAACTCCCAGAGGGTCGTGGTCTTGGGCGCGCCGACCCGGTACAACTGGTCGAGGCTCGCGCGGATCTGCTGCTGGAGGAGGTCCGTCCGATCGGCCGGGATGCCCGCCGCGATCGCCTTCTCCAGGTCGTGCCAGGCACGCTGGAGCAGGCTCGTCGCCTGGACCGAGTCACCGCTCAGCAGTCGGACCCCCTCGTTCGCTGTCTCGGTCGCGGATTGGAACGCCTGCTCCCCGGCCGACACGGTGTTGATGCTGGCCTCCTTGCCGCGGGGCATCAGATAGACGCCGAGGCCAAGGACGAGCACCACCCCCAGCAGGCCCAGCAGCGCGAACGCGCCGCGACGCTGGGCCTCCCGCCGGGAGACACGGGACGGGATGCTGCGTGCGGTCCGATCACGGCGGGGCATCAGGTCCAGCAGACGATCGAAGGCACCCCCGAACGCGCCCGTCACCGCGGTCGCGGCGCCCCCGAACGCGCCCGTCACCGCGGTCGCGGCGCCCGCCACCTGGTCACCGCCCGGGATGGGCCCGCCCGGCATCTCCGCGAAGGCATCGGTGCCCGCCGCGACCGGCGCAAGCCGACGGTCTGCGCGCGTGGGCGCGAGCTCCGTCGCCTCCACCGCCAGGACCGCGTCCGGACCATCACCACCGGCCGCCACGAACAGGTGGTGCAGGTGCTCCACGGCGGACTGGGGGTGGAGGGTCACGACCGCGTTCTTGAGCTCCTCGGTGCCCACGACCTCGGTCAGGTTGCGTGACACGAGCAGGAGCGAATCGCCGACCGCGATCTCGCCCCGCCAGACCTCGACGCGAAGCGAATCGTCCGCTGGCAGACCGGGCTGCTGGGTGTGGTCGGGGACCAGTAGCCGGGCCGCTCGTACCAGGTATGCCTCGGCATCACCGATGGTGGCCACGTACAGCTCGTTGGTGCGGATGACGGCCATCGCGACACCGATGCCACCAGGTGGGAGGCCACTGCCCTCGCGACTGCCGCGGAGCTTCCGGTTCGCGCTCCTGACCGCCTTCTCGAGACACACCGGGACACCCGCCGACTCGTCGTAGTAGTACTCACGACGGATGGTCTCCGCGACCAGATGCGTCGCCTCGCGTGCCCGACCGCCCACGCGCGAGGAACTGACCACGAGGTAGAGGTTGCCCTTGGATCGGACCTTCGACCCGGTGGCAGGCTCCGTGACCAGCGTCGCGTCCGCGGAATCGGACAGGCGGTCAGCCTCTGGGATGAGGCCGTGCTTGAGTTCGAGGCGGGGACCCATGGGCGGCCTAGTCTACTGCCGAACCTGCGGTGGCCCGATCAACGCTGTGTGAAGGACTCGACACAAGTGGGCGTCAGACAGGGCGCACCACAACGCGCAGCTCGGACGGCCTCTCCCCGCCAAGGTGCGAGCCGAACGCGTCCAGGAGCGGGCCGCCGTGGAGCCGCAACTCCTGGGCGGTCGCGGCATCGGCAGCCTGCACCACGAGCTCAGACCTGCCCGCGGTCACCAACTGGCACCGACCGGCCGCGGCCGGCACCACCTCTGCGACGACCGAGTCCCATGCCCGATCGTGGCTCGCATCGGCCAGCTCCCCCGCGATCCCCAGGGCAGCGACGGCCTCGGGCAGGAGTTCCGAGAGCCGTCGCATGGGCCGTCGGCTCACGCGACGAGACCGATGCGGCCAGGCTCGACACGCCACGCGGTCGAGGCACGCACCAATGCGGGGTCCAGGTCGTCGAGCGCCGTCGTGGTCACGAAGGCCTGTGGCAACCCTCCGATGCGTCGGACGAGGTGCGCCCGTCGCTGTGGGTCGAGCTCACTGAACACGTCGTCGAGGAGGAGCAACGGGGGATCACCGGTGACCTCGGTGAGGAGGTCGAGCTGGGCGAGCTTCCAGGCGAGGATGGCTGTCCGTTGCTGCCCGCGTGACGCGAACCCTGCCAGGTCGCGGCCGTCGAACTGGAACGCGATGTCGTCGCGGTGAGGGCCGATGAGTGTGGCGCCGTTCCAGAGCTCCTTGTCCGCGGTCTCGGCGAGCCTCCGGCGGAGCGCGCCCTCAGCCCCCTCGCCCCCTACGGGCGGGGCATTCGTGATGGTCACCACCATCAGGCGTCCCTCGCCGGGTGCGATCTCCCGGTGCGCGCGCGCGAGAGGCTCGGCGATGCGCCCCAGGGTCTGGGCGCGCCACGTCACGATTCGCGCCCCCTCCATCACCAGCGACTCGTCCCAGAACCGGAGCTCATCGCGAGCGGCGGATCCGTCCCTGACGCGTCGCAACAGGTTGTTGCGCTGCACCAGTGTCCGCGCGTACGTGGACATCGACGCTGCCGCGCCGGGTGCCAGCTGGGTCACGAGCGTATCCAAGCTGGCCCGCCGGAGCGAGGGCCCGCCCGCGACCAAGAGCATGTCCTCCGGCGCGAACAGCACCGACCTGAAGGTTGCTGCCAGGGCACCGGCGCGCCGTGGGACTCCATTGACGCGTATCCGCTTCCGCCCCGCCGATGCCGCACCCGGCATCAGCAGGACCACCTCAACCGTGTCTGGTGCGGCTCGCGAGCCGCTGACCCGACCCTCGATGCGCGCCAGCGGCTCGCCCCAGGCGATGAGCTCGCGGTCGGTCTGGGTCCGATGGGATGACCCTCTGCTGAGGACGACCATCGCCTCAAGCAGGTTGGTCTTGCCGGCAGCATTGTGGCCGACCACCACGTTCGGTCCAGCCGGCAGGTCGACCTCCAGCTCGCCGTAGCTCCGATAGCCACGCAGGCTCAGATGATCGATTCTCAGGACGGGGTCCGGACGGGCATGATCACGTGGACATAGTCCGGGTCATCCGTCGGACGAAAGACGCCCGATGACAGCGGCCCGTTGAGCTCGAGGGTCAGCCGCTCCGCATCCACGTTCTGGAGCGCCTCGGCGAGGTATCTGGCGTTGAAGGCGACGGTGACCGGGTCCCCATGGAGCTCCGCCTCCACCTCACCCTCCGCATCACCGATATCAGCCGCCGCCGCGATGGTGATGACACCGGACCCCTCCTCGCCCACACGCAGCCTCACCACGTTCGCGGCTCCCGCCGCGATGAGCGCTGACAGGCGGACGGCCTTGAGGAGCGAGTCTCGATCGACGACAGCCCGACTGGAGTGACTCGTGGGCACGACCTGCTGGTAGTTCGGGAACTGGCCGTCGATGATCCGGCTCACAAGGTCGATGGTGTCGACATGGAAGATGACCTGGCTGCGCGCAGGGGCAAGGATGATGTCCACCGGGTCATCGGTGTCCGCGAGGACGCGCATCAACTCCACGTAGGAGCGCGCCGGGATGACCAGGCTCGTGTCCTCGACCGGTGCCAGGATGTCGATGGTCTTGACCGCGATGCGGTAGTTGTCGGCGGCCGCCAGGGTCAGACGCTCGCCCGAGAAGCGGGTCAAGACGCCAGTCAGGATCGGCCGGGCCTCGTCGCTGGCAGCCGCGAATGCAACCTCGGAGAGCGCCCTCCGCAGCACTCGCTGACTGACGCGGGTCGTCGGCCGGTCCCCTGCCGCGGGGATGACCGGGAACTCATCTGCGTCGATACCGCGCAGATGCGTCTGGAACCGGCCCGCTCGCACCGACAGCGTGGCTCCCTCTGCCACAAGGTCCACCCGCTCGCCCGACGGCAGGCCACCCACGACGTCGGTCAGGAGCCGCGCTGGGATGGTCAGGGCGCCCTCGGTGTCGATTCGTCCGGGGACCCAGGATGCGATGCCAATCTCCAGGTTGGTGGCGGTCAGCTTGAGGCCCGCGTCCTCGGTGCGGAGCAGGACGTTCGCCAACACCGGCAGGGAACTGCGGCCGCTGACCGCGCGGCTCACGGTCGATAGGCCGCGGGCCAGGTTCTCCTGCATCACGGAAAGCTTCACGTCATGACTCCCTCTGGACGGTACGTACTCGATATCTTCTCATCCCGTCACCGTCATCATGCGGTGGACGCTGTGGATGCTCGCCCGCGGCGAGAGTGAGCCAAGCGCGCGACCCGATGTGGGCGGATGGCTCGCGGCCGTGGGCGGCCCGTGCGCTCGAACAGGCCGACCGTGGGTTGGCCGGCGATCGCGCCCACAGCGGGTCCTCGTCGGTCCACCCCGCGCGGGGCGAGAGGGGGCGCATGTCCACTGTCACCAGAGCCGTCACCCCCGATCTCGGGACGTGATGTCCACCGTCGGTCCACGCGTCGGGCGCGCGGACCGTGCCCGTCCCCAGACGGTGCCCGCGAGTCGGAGCTACTCCGCGTAGATGAGCTCGCGCACGGCGGCCAGCTCGCGGCGCAGATCCTCGCTCTCCTGCATCTCCCGATCGATCTTGTCGCAGGCGTGGAGGACCGTCGAATGGTCACGGCCACCCAGTTCCGCGCCGATGCGCAGCAGGGACACCTCGGTCTCGGCGCGCATCAGGTACATGGCCACCTGGCGCGGCATCACGATGGCGCGCTCGCGCCTCTGGCCCCGCAGGGCTTCCAACTCCACGCCGTAGTACTCCGACACCGCCTGCGCGATGCGCTCCGGGGTGACTGCCTTCTTGCGTGGGTTGTAGAGCACGTTGGAGAGCACTGCCTGCGCCAGGTCGGTGCTGATGGGCATGCCCTGCATGTTCGCGTACGCGACGATGCGATTGAGGGCACCCTCCAGCTCCCGGATGTTCGAGGCGACCTTGCGCGCGATGAACTCCAGCGCCTGGGAGCTGATGGCCACCGATTGCTCCTCGGCCTTGGCGCGCAGGATGGCGATCCGCGTCTCCAGGTCGGGTGCGGTCAGGTCCGCGATGAGGCCCCATTCGAACCGGCTGCGGAGGCGCTCCTCGAGCGTCGCGATCTGGCGTGGCGGACGGTCGGAGGACAGGACGATCTGCTTGCCCTCATCGTGGATGGCGTTGAACGTGTGGAAGAACTCCTCCTGGGTGCGCTCCTTGTCGGCGATGAACTGGATGTCATCGATGAGCAGCAGGTCGATCTTGCGGTAGCGGGCTCGGAAGTCGTCGAAGCGACCCTGCTGGACACACGTGATGAAGTCGTTGGTGAACTTCTCCGAGGTCACATACACGACCCGCTTGCGCGGGAAGCGGGCCACGACCGCGTTGCCGATGGCGTGCATCAGGTGGGTCTTGCCGAGGCCGACGCCGCCATACAGGAAGAGCGGGTTGTAGGCATGGCCGAGGCGCTCGGCGACCGACAGGCTCGCGGCGTGCGCGAGCCGGTTCGCCGAACCGACGATGAAGGTGCGGAAGGTGTAGCGGGGGTTCAGGCTGACCGAGCCGCCCTCGGGGCCGCCCACCCTGCCCGGCTCCAGGCGCACCCGCCGGTCGGGGGGCTCCTCGACGTCCTCGCTGTCAGCCCGCTCGGACGGGGCGACCTCGCGCACCTCGAACTCGAGGTTCACCGAGTAGCCCACCACCCGGGCGAGGGTCTGGCTGATCAGGGACCGGTAGCGGCTCTCCAGCCAGTCCTTGGCGAAGCCGCTCGGGACGGCGACCCGGAAGAGCGTGTCGTCGACGGCCACCAGCGCGGTGTCCTTGAGCCACGTCTCGTAGTTCGCCGGCGAGAGGGAGACCTGGAGCTCACCGAGGGCAGCCCGCCAGACCTGCTTGGCATCCATCGATAGCCGTCGTCCCTCACCACCCCGTCGCCCGCGCAGCTCGCGCATCGGGCCCCCCGGACCCGCGAGCGAGGGCGGCTTGACCTCCCTGTCAGGCCAGCCCGCGGCCGTGCCGAGCACGTCCGGCCGGTGGGCTCCGGCAGGGTCCCAGGCGGCCCAACGAGCCATCCCGGGCGGCATACGTTAGCGCTCCTCGATGACCGTCGCAACCGCTGGCGGACATACTCCATGGGGGTATCGTGCACGACCACGCACGGCCACCCTCACGCGCACTGACCGGCCCCGGGGCGCACGCCGTCAGCCCACCGGATCCCCCGGCGCGGCGCCGTCGTCCACGCCCAGGAGTGGGACCCGGCCGTCCGTCGGCAGGGCGCCCAGCACGAGCACCTCGGACACAAAACCGGCTACGCGTCGCGGGGGGAGGTTGGCGACGCATACCACGAGCCGTCCCAGCAGGGCCAGCGCGTCGGGATACGTACCCGGCAGTCGCGCGGAGCTGGTCCTCGTGCCTCCCGCCCCCAGGTCGACGAGCAGGCGGTACGCGGGGCGGCGCGCCTCGGGGAAGTCACGCACCTCGACGATGCGGCCGATCCGCAGGTCCAGCCGACCGAGGTCGTCGATCGTCGCGCTGCCCGGGGGGAGGAAGGGTCTGCTGTCGGTCACGCGGCCTCCTGTGTGGTGGTATATCATCCGCCGGGCGTGGAGGCGCCGCGGCGTGTCCGCATGACATCCGTCGCCGATCGGCACCCGACACCAGCCCTGCGAGAATGAGTCACCCAGGGGAGCGGTGTCAGACCCCACGCCCCCATCGATAGCCGACCACAGGAGCCCCCAGGCCCACCGATGACCAAGCAGACCTATCAGCCCAAGAAGCGCCACCGCTCCAAGGAGCACGGCTTCCGCGCCCGCATGAAGACGCAGGGTGGTCGGCGGGTGCTTGCCGCCCGCCGTGCCAAGGGTCGCCGGAAGCTCACCGTCTGAGCACGTCCGACACGGACGCGCCCGGGGTGAGGCGACTCGTCATGCTGCGCGCGCGCGCCGACTTCACCGCGCTCCAGGCGGCTGGTCGCGCCCGCAGCCATCGCTCGCTGTCGATTCGGACTCGACCCAACCTGCTCGATCACGACCGGTTCGCGATCTCGACGAGCAGGGGCGTCGGCACCGCGGTGGTGCGCAACCGGGTGCGTCGTCGGATACGCCACATCCTCCGTGCGAGGCCTGTCAGCGCCCCTGCTCGCGACGTCCTGGTCGTGTGTCGCCCGGCGGCGGCGGTCGCGGGCTATGACGAACTCCGGGATACCGTGGAGCGACTGCTGGAGGCTGACGCCCATGAGCGGGCGGGTGGGGCATGAGGCGCCTGGGTATCGGGCTGATCCGCGCCTACCGGGTCCTGTTCGCATGGATGCCCAGAGCGTGCCGCTTCGAGCCGAGCTGCTCGCATTACACGGAGCAGGCCATCGCGCGCTACGGGCTCCTGCGGGGCTCCTGGATGGGCGCACGGCGCATCGCGCGCTGCGGCCCTTGGCACCCCGGCGGCTACGACCCGGTACGGTGACCGGATGCAGATGAGGGGCCAGCGGGCCATGCGTCGGACCCTCGGCCGTTCCTGGCCCGCGACACTGCTCGCCCTGGGTCTGCTCGCCGCGCTCGCGTTGCCGGCGATGGCCCAGTCACCCGTTGCCGCCGCCCCTACCCCGCCGCCGTCGATGGTCGCGGGGCCGACGCAGGCACCAAGTCCGCTCGTGGCCCCTGAGAGCCCAGCCGCAGCTGCCGCGACCTCCCCCGCGCCCACGGGCGCGTCCCCGGCACCCACGTCGACTGCCGCGCCCTGCCCGAACCCCACCCCTCCGCCGGCCACGCCCACCCCGTCACAGCAGGCGCTCCTGCCCGGTCAGACCCCCGCGCCCACCCCCAGTCCGGTCGTGACCCCCCACCCCAATCTCTGCCCGGCACCCTTCGGCGCGGACCCGGTCAGTCTTGTCGCGTGGGCCTTCACGCCCGTGTTCCAGGCCCTGTTCATGGGCCTCGCGCTCTTCTACAACATCCTCGGCGACGTCGGCCTCGCGATCATCGCGCTGACCATCGTCATCCGACTGCTCCTGGTGCCGCTGTTCCGCAAGCAGATCGTGTCCCAGCGTCGGATGCAGATGATCCAGCCGGAGATGCGCGCCATCCAGGTCAAGTACAAGGGGAACAGGGCCAAGATCTCCGAGGAGCAGATGAAGCTCTACCGGGAACGCGGCGTGAACCCGGCATCGGGCTGTCTCCCTGCGGTGCTCCAGATGTTCCTGCTGCTCCCCATGTATCAGGTGTTCAGCCAGGGTCTGTCCGCGCCCAACATCAGCTCCATGCTGTCGGTGTTCGGGCAGCCCGTGATGACGGTCCAGTGCTACGACCCGACGAACCCGCTGGCGCCGTGCATCGACCCGTACGTGCCGTGGCTCGCATGGCTCCCCCAGATCACCAGCAGCGGCCTCGAGTTCTATCCCGGAGGTCTGCCCGCCAACCTGCCCGAGATCTTCCTGATGGTCATCCCGGGGCTCTTCGGGCTGTCGATACTGGCACTCGTGTCAGCGCTGCTCCAGCTCGTCCAGACGCGCATGATGACCACGCCCTCGGACGACCCCCAACAGCGGAGCACCCAGCGGGTGTTCCTGATCCTCCCCCTCATCTCGCTCGTCTATGGTTGGTTCCTGCCGGCGGGCCTCTTCATCTACTGGATCACGACCACGATCTTCTCGATCGTCCAGCAGTTCCTGATCAACGGGTATGGCGGACTGTTCCCGCTGTTCGGGTGGACCCCCGGGTTCGCCCAGGGCCACACGCCGCGCTTCCCCGTCCCGGAGTTCACCCCGCGCTCGGAGCCCACGAGCAAGCAGCCCGGCGGTACCGGCGGCACACCCGCCCCGTCCGCCAAACGCTCGACGGCCGATAGCGCGGCTGGCACCATCAGGCCGGCGAAACGGAGCAGCCGGCGAGGGAGACGCCGATGAGCGAGTACCAGGAGTTCACGGGCAGGACGGTCGAGGAGGCCATCCGCGCCGCGCGGGAGGCCCTCGGGGTGGCCGGTCTCGCGGACCTCGACTTCGAGATTCTCACGCCCGGCAGCAGGGGCGTCCTGGGGATGGGCGCCGAGCCCGCGCGCATCATCGCGGCCGCGCGCTCCGCGTTGGGCGGGGCTACCCCCAAGAAGGCGGCCGCAGCCGCGGAGCCGCTGCCGCCGAGCCCGGCCCGTGAGGACCGGAGGCCGCGCGACAGGGGCCGGGAGCGCCCACCGACCGAGCGCGCCCCACAGCAGCCGCCGGCTGTCGGAGCCGAGCCAGTCATGGGGGCCAACGAGCACGTCCCCCTACGGGCCCCACGACCCGACCGAGCCCCCCGGGACGATCGGCGTGGAGGCCGGGACCGTGGTCGGGCTGGTCGCGATGACCGTCGCGGCACCGGGTTGACGCAGCGGGAGGCGGCCGAGGTGGCAAGCGCCCGTGCGTCACTGGCGACGGAGCGCGAGGAGATTCAGGCCGCCGAGGCCACTCCCGAGGCATTGGCCGCAGGCGCCGAGATCGTGTCCCGCCTGGTGGGGCTGATGGGGTATCGCGCGAGCGTGGCGGTCGCCACGGGCGACACCGCCAAGATCGACGTGACCGGCGCGGACGAGTCCGAGAAGGAGGCCCTCGGGGCACTCATCGGCCGCAAGGGCGAGCGACTGTCGGCGCTGCAGCACCTCGTCAACCTGATGCTGTCACGGCGCATGGGCGCATGGACGCGCGTGCTCGTGGATGTCGAGGATTATCGAGGCCGTCGCGAGCGCCAGCTGTGGGAGATCGCCCGGCGAGCGGCCGAGCGGGTGCTCGAGAGCGGCACGATGCTCCAACTGGAGCCGATGCCTGCGCTGGAGCGGCGCTGGATTCACCTCGCGCTGCGTGATGTGCCCGGCGTCGCGACCCAGTCGATCGGGGATGAGCCCCTCCGACGGGTGGTCGTCCTGCGCGCAGCGGACTGAATCCGCTGACGCGCGGCTCGTCCGCGCACCCTCGGTCGTTCATCACCCGCCCGGGGACGACCGTCCGGCGCCGTGTGTCATGCTCCGTGGGGACGCGTCGGACCCGCGCGCCAAGGACGACCACGGACGATGGCTCACGCCAGTTGCACCCGCCGCATGACGCGCCGGCTCGTGCGTGCCCCGGACCCCGACCACCTGCGGCTGGGGCTCGTTGCACCTCCCTTCGAGCGAGTGCCGCCGACGGGCTACGGTGGCACCGAGCGGGTGGTCCACGCCCTCTCGCTGGAGCTCGCACGTCGAGGGCATGAGGTCACCCTGTTCGCGACCAGCGACTCGGGGTCTCCCGGGCGCCTTCGGCCCACCGCGCCCGGGCCCATCCGCACGACCGGTGCCTCAGGCGCCAGCGCCCTCCCCTGGCTCGTGGCGACGCAGTTGTCGGTCATCAGGGCCAGCGCGGATCTCGACTTCGTGCACAACCACGTGGACTGGGCCGGGTTGGTCCTTGGCGATGCGCTCGCGATGCCCGTGGTGAGCACGTTCCATGGCCGCCTGGACCTGCCGGGGGCCGCGGAGCTGCTGGCCGCATCCCGCTGCCATCACGTGGCGATCAGCGCGAGCCAGGCCGCGACGCAGCCGGGCCCATGGTGGGCGGCCGTGGTCCACAACGGCCTGGACCTGCGTGGCGCGCCGTTCCGCCCAGACGAGGAGCGAGGGGACGAGCTGTGCTTCGTGGGGCGCATGGTGCCCGAGAAGGGCATCGTGGAGGCCATCGACGTCGCGCGCCGCTCCGGCAGGCGCCTGCTCGTGGCGGCCAAGGTGGGAGCCGGTGCGGCCGAGGTCGACTACCACCGGCAGGTCGTGGAGCCCGCGATGCGCACTGCGGACGTGGAGTACCTGGGCGAGTTGTCGAGCGCGGACCGGGACCTGCTGCTCGCACGCTGCCACGCCACCCTGATGCCGGGTGCCTGGCCCGAGCCATTCGGGCTCGTGGCCATCGAGTCCCTTGCCTGCGGCACGCCTGTGCTAAGCCGGCCCGTGGGGGCGCTCCCCGAGATCGTGCGCGAGGGCGTCGACGGCTGGTTCGGCCGTGATGCCACGGAGCTGGCCGCTCGGGTCGAGGACGTGGCGGGGCTCGACCGCCTCGCGATCCGGAGGTCGGTGCTCGTGCGGTTCTCGGCCGCACGCATGGCCGAGGGCTATCTGGGGGTGTACCGTCGGGTCCTTGGGGTGGCCTGACCAGCGCGGAGGACGACAGCATGGACACGACGCGGACCGAGGACTCGGTGGACCCGACCGAGATGGCGGATGGGGCATCGGGCACGGCCCAGCGCGCGCGCGAGGTGGTCGCGGACGTGGCTGGGACGGCACGCTCGGCGGTCGAGGCCCATACCCCCGCGGTGCGTGAGGCGGCAGGGGCGGCTCGGTCGATCGTCCAGGCGCATGGGCCGACCGTGCTGGAGGTCGGCCGATCCACGGCGACCAGCGCATACGGCCAGGTCCGTCAGGCGCCCGACGAGCGACTCGCTCAGGGGGCCGCCTTCGCGGCAGGGCTCCTGACGGGCTTCGTCGTGGCGCGCGTGCCACGACCGCTGCTGCTCCTGGCGCTCACGCCGCTGCTGGTGCTGGGCGGGACGCTCCTGGGCCGCCGGATCCCGCTCATCGGTCGTGCCCTGCGCCCGACGGGCCGGACAGGCGCCAGCGACCAGCCACCCTCCGGTTCCGGGTCCGATCTGTCACGCTGACAGGTCCTTCGGCACTGCCGACGCACCCGCTCGTGCGTCAGACTGGGCACCGGGACGGTCCGGTCCTGGGCGCACCGGGATCGGGCCGGTCCCGGAAAGGGGATCGTCATGCGCGTGCTGTTGGCGACCGACGGCTCCGCCGCCGCCGGGACGGCTCTTGACCTCGTCGCTGCCCTTGCGTGGCCGGCCGGCTCCATCCTCGACGTCGTTCACGTGGTGCAACACCCGACCGTGGCCGTGTCGAGCCTTGGTCCGGCCCTCGGCCCCGCCGAGGGGACGGACCTCCTCACCGCGCTCGAGGACGAGGGCAAGGCCATCCTCGAGGAGGCCGTGACCCGGCTGGGACCATCGGGCCTGGACGTGCGCAGCCATCTCGTGGTGGGGCGTCCGGCCCAGGTCATTGCCGACCTCGCCCGGGACCTCCGCGCAGAGCTCGTCGTCACCGGCCATCGAGGACGCTCGGGTCTGGAGCAGCTCCTCCTAGGGTCCGTTGCCGCCGAGGTGGTCGATCGCAGCCCGGCGCCTGTGCTCGTGGCCCGCGGGACGCGTCTCGCGGATGTGGTGCTGGCGGTGGACGGCAGTCAGACCACCGATGCCGCGGTGAGGCTCGTCGAACGGATGCCCGTGCTTCGCGAGAGCCATGTCCGGGTGCTCTCGGTCGCCGACGCGAGCTACCCGTGGTGGGCTGGGGCCGACTGGATGGCGCAACCGGCAGCGGATGCCTGGACGGAGGCCATCGACACGTCGCGTTCCGCCCACGCCCGCGTCGCTCGGGAGACGACCGAGCGGCTGCGCGCGGCTGGCCTCGACGCCCGCGCGGTGATGGGCGAGGGTCGCGTCAGCGACGTCATCCTCGAGCGGGCGGAGTCGGAGCCCACGGACCTGATCGTGCTCGGGTCACGAGGCCAGACAGGGCTGCGACGGATGCTGGTCGGGAGCGTCGGACGGGACGTGCTGCACCACGCCCGGTGCTCCGTGCTCATCGCCCGGGGAGGGCCTGAGTCGGACGCGACCTGACTCAGCGGCCTGCCCGCCTCCGCGCGGAGCGGGATGCGCCGGTGGGGTAGAAGGCGATGAGTTGGATGGGCCCCGCCCGCAGCGAGCCCCGGCCATTGAGGACGACGAAGTCGGCGAGCCCGTTGCGGTCGTGGTCGATGGCGATCACGTCCTCCGCGGAGCCCGTCCGCGCCTGGGGGATGTCCATGGAGCGGAAGCGGTCGCCGCCCCCACCGTTGACGAGCATCAGGTCACGCACCACTCTGTCCATGGTGCCCTGCACGATGTACAGGTCTGGCGCCCCGTCGCCATTCACGTCGCCCGCCGCCGCCGCCACGGCGCTCGTCAGGGTCCGGCGATAGCCCGTGACGTAACGGTCGCCGCGCCGAAGCAGGACGAGCAGCTCCCAGGGCGTGACCTGCACGATGTCGGGGACACCGTCGTCGTCCATGTCGGTGACCACCGCGTCGACCACGTTCGCCGTCGGTATGCCGACCCGGCTGGTGACGTCGACGAGGCGGCCCCTGACATTGCGCAGGATCCGGACGCCCTGCCCATCGGGTCGACCAGTGGCTCGCTGGCAGAGCACGATGTCCTCCCAGCCGTCGCGATCCAGGTCGGCTGCGACGACGCAGTCGGCGCCACTGGCCGCGTCGATGCCCAGCACCGAGCGCGGCTGATAGCCCCGACCCCTGGGGTTCGCCAGGATCCGGTGTCGTGACGGCAGGCCATCGGTCCGATCGGGTCGGTTGGCGATGAACAGGTCCGCGTATCGATCGTGGTCCAGGTCGAAGAACGTTGCCAGGCGTCCTCGTCCGACCGGGTCCGCGACGCGCATGGCGACCGCCTCGTCCTGGAACGTACCGTCGGGTCGCCCGATCCAGAGCTCGTCGGTCTTGACACCTGCCCCGTGGAGGGCCCCGGTCGCGCAGAAGATGTCGGTCCGCCCGTCGCCGTTGGCATCCCCCGCGGTGCAGCCATGGCGGTCGACACCGGGGAACGAGACTCCCTTGGCGAGCCCAAAGCGGGCACCCCGGTTCACGAACAGCCACGCCGGGTCGGAGTGGCGTCCGATGAGCAGGTCTGGCCACCCATCCTCGTCGATGTCGAACTTGACGCCGCCGTAGGTGCTGGTCGCCTTGCGGTCGAGACCCACCGACGCTGCGACGTCCCGGGCCGTCACGCGATAGCCACCGCGCCGCTTGGGCAGGGGCGATGGCCGCGCCGGACGGCGGCTCGCCTTGGGGGACGTGCCCGGGGCGGCACTGGCCGCGGGCGAACCCTCGGGCACGGGCGCGAGGGCATCTTCAGTGGGGGCCGCGGTGGTGGCGGGCAGCAGTGGAGCGCTCGTGCCCACCGGGGGCGGCACGCCTGGGTGCAGCGTGTCGTTCGGGCAGACCCCGAACATGAGGGAGCGACGTCCGTTCGCGCCCACGGCAATCGCCTGCCCGTCGGGACCGCCCGCGATGTCCCGCAGTTCGGTGCCACCGTCGAGCAGGGGTGCGTCGGTGACCGTCCAGCGACCCTCGGCGAACCGTCCCACCACGCCGCGCCAGCCACCCGTCACCCGGTCCCAGCGGGTGCCCGCGACGATGGGTCGCTCCTGGTCATCGAGCTGGACGGCACGCAAGAGCGTGATATCCGTGCCGTCCAGCTGGAACGGCACGGACCGCCAGCGTCGCCCGGTCCAGCGCTCCACGATGGGGGCGTATCGACCGCCCGCGATCTCGTACCCCACGGCCCACACCTGCCCGTCCGACTCCACCGCGACTGACGTGAGGACGCCCTCGGACGCCCGCCGAAGCGGTGGCCGGAGCACTCGCCAGCGACCACGCACACGGTGGGCGGCGTAGGGATGGGGGGCGCCCCGCAGGCTGGACCACCCGACGGCCCATGTCCCCCCGCCCGGGGTCGAGTCCACGTCCATGAGCGAGCCATCCGATCCGCCGGCGAGCGAGGGGTTGTGCTCGGACCAGCCCTCCGTGGTGTGGAGGAGGGCGAGCGGGCGCTGACCTCCGCGGGCGCCGCGGTAGCCGACGGCCCAAACGACATCCTCGGTGATTGTGGCGACGCCCGTCAGGACGCCGGTCTTCTTGCCGGCGGCCCCCAATCGCATCGGGACCCAGCGATCCCGTGTGTGGCGCATGAGCATCGGCCGGTACCCCGCCGACGTGGATCGGTACCCCGCCGCCCAGAGAGACCCCCGCGGCCCGCGGTCGACCGCGAACAGGGCCTGTTCCGCCTTCGGCCTGCGCATCGCCATCACGGGCCAGCCAGCTCCATCCCACTCGACCGCGAGCGCATATCGGGGATCCTCGGAGAGGGTGGTCATTCCCACTGCCCAGGCCGCGTCGCCGTCCGTGACGATGGACGTGAGGATGCTGCGCCCGAATGTGGTGTCGACCATCGGGACGCCCGAGGCACACGCCGCGTCCGGCGGGGCCGGGAGCGCCAGCGCGGTGTCGCCCGTGGCCGCCCCCGGGACCGCGTCGAGGAGACCCACCACGACGGCCAGCAGCAGCGCGAGCAGGCGACCCGACACCTCGGTCGCTTGCCGCGAGCGAGGGCGGCTGGGGGTCGAGGTCGTGCCCCTCGGCGGTTCGAGGGGTGTCGATGGGTGGCTCACGCGGGGACCAGTGCCTCGTGGGGTCGGCAGGACCTGCGTCGTCCGCTCCTCCACGACCCGACGCTCGCGCAGGATACCCGGACCTCGCGAACAGCGCCAACAGACGGCTGTCCATGTACGCTCGGGGCATCGGTCGGAGGGGAGGCAGGCGAGTGCGGGACGACGCGACACGGTGGCAGGTGGCCCCACCCAGGGACCGTGGCGTGTGGGACGCGCTGCTCGCGACCATCCCCACCGCGGACCCGCTCCAGTCGTGGGCATGGGCCGAGGCCGGTCTCACCACGGGCGAGCGCTGGGACCGGCTGGTCGCGACCGACGAGGATGGGCGAGCCACGGCCGCGGTGCAATGGCAGTCCACCAGCGCCGTGCTCGGACACCCGCTCGCGTACGCGGCGCATGGGCCCGTGTGGCAGCGTGGGACGCAGCCCCTGGAGATGGGCGCCGTCCGGGCGCTCGTGGCCGAGATGCGCCGATGGTGCTCGGACGCGGGGGTCTCGGCCATCCTCCTGGACCCGCGCCGGGGCCTCTCGGGCGAGATGGGTGCCGATCCCACCCCTGTGCTCACCGCAATGGGCTTCGGCGCGACCGATCGCCACGTCCAGATGCCCGGGACGCGCGTGCTCGACCTTGTTGGTGGTGTCGAAGCCTCTCGCACCGGGTGGGACAAGGACACCCGGAACCTGGTCCGGCGCGCGACCCGGGAAGGGCTCGCGACCGAGGTCGCCGACGCGGACCAGCCGGGCCTCGTGGACGAGCTCCATCGACTGATGCGCGACGTGGGCTCGCGTGGCGGGTTCGTGCCTCGGACGCCCGAGTTCCTGGCGGCATACGCGTCGAGTTCGGGTGACCGGGCGTTCGTGTGCCTCGGACGCTGGAGAGGGCGCGTCATCGCGGGCGCCCTGGTTGGGCTGGTGGGGGACCGAGCGTACTACCAGTTCGCCGGGTCGCTCCGGGAGTCGGAGATGCGACACGTCAACGCGCCGTACGGTGTCATGGAGCGGGTGATCGCTGAGTGCGTGGCACGGGGCGCGCGGTCACTCGACATGTGCGGAGTCACCGAGCGCGACGATTCGGCGGCGGACCCTCGCTGGGAGGGCCTGAGCTCGTTCAAGCGCGGGTTCGGTGGGGTGCCGGTGCGACATCCACCGGTCGCGACGCTGGTGCTGCGCCCTGGCATCGAGCGTCTGCGCGCCACGGGCGGCCGGGTGCGCGGGCGGCTCGCGACCCTGCGCGGCTGGGCATCGCGATGATGCGGCGCCTCGCGACGGGACGATGCGCATGGTGGAGATGGGGGAGAGTCGAACTCCCCGTCCAGAACCCTCAGCCGGAGACCACTACGAGCGTGTCCAGTGGTTTGTCGTCGGATCCGTCAACCGGCACTGGCACCGTGTGGCGGACCCCAGTCACGTCCCCTTGCGGGCTTTGTCCCTGACTACGTGACGCTGACCAAGGACGCATCCTCGCTGCATGACGCTTCCACAGCCCGCGAGGACGAGGCTGCTTCCACGCTCACCTTGCTGCCTCAGGCAGCGTAGGCGAGAGCAGGCTGGCGGTTGCCAGTTACTTCGTTTGCCGCCTGTTTCACGAGGCCTGACGGCACCTCGGCTCGCGCTCTCCGGGGATCCGGCCCTGTCGAGACCACGCATCCCCACGCAGGCCCAAGTGTAGCACCCCATGCTCGCGCGGCACCCGCATGCATCATCCTGCCGCACCCCGGCACGGCCACCGGTGGTCGTGGCCTGTCGCAGGCCTAACGGCCTCGGGCGACGTCCGCCAGCTCGCGCTGCATGTCGCGTCTCGCGTCTCGGTCGGCGATGTCGCGGCGCCGGTCATGGAGCTGCTTGCCGCGCGCGATCCCCAGCTCCACCTTGGCCCGACCGCGGTCGTCGATGTACAACGACAGCGGGACCACCGTGAGGCCCTTGGCCTTGACCCGGCCGAGCAGCTGGTCGATCTGGACCCTGTGGAGCAGCAGCTTGCGGTCGCGGCGCGCCTCGTGGTTCCAGCGGTTGCCACCGGCCCATGGGGCGATGTGGGCGCCCACCAGCCACGCCTCGCCATGCTCCACGCGGGCGTGGGCGTCCGCGAGGTTCACCTTTCCGGCGCGGATGCTCTTGATCTCGGTCCCGGTGAGCACGAGGCCGGCCTCGAGGGTGTCCTCGATGGTGTACTCGTGACGTGCCTTCCGATTGACGGCGACGGTCTCGCCCATGTGTCGCTCCAGGGTGGTCGGGGTGGTGGGGCGGTGGGCGCATCAGGCGCGTGAGGCGCGGGACCGGACGCACGAACGCCGGCCCACAGTGGGCCGGCGCTTCGTGGCTGCGTTCACCACCCGGAGGGTTCCGACTAGCGGGCCGCCTCCGAGGTGGTGCAGCGCTGGCTACTGTCCGTCACTGCACATCACCTCCTTTCGTTCCCGTCGACCATAGCCCGATCGCCGCCGGGACGCAAGGTCCTGTACATCGTCCTGGTTGGTCCGCTCGTGTCCCGTCCCGGCTGGCGCGGCCGAGGCTCCCGCGATGGGCACGCCGGGTGCGACCCAGCTCACGGGGGGGTCGCTCCGACCGGGCGAGGGGACGCGAGCGGCGACGGCGCTGTCGTGGGCGTCAGGGCAGGCGCCCGCGAGGCGCCCGTCGCTGGGGATGGGCTTGGTGCCCCGTCGAGGGCCGCGAGCACGATGTCCAGCGCCTTCGCCAGCTGCGCGTCGGGTTCGCCCTGCAGGCCCGGCGCCACCACGACGTCGGGGGTGATGCCCACCCCATGGACCCAGGTCTGGTCAGGGGTCAGCCATCTCGCGACCGACAGACGGAAGCCGCCCGCATCCCCCGACAGCAAGTGCCACTGCTGGACGGTACCCTTCCCGAAGGTGGTCTCACCCACGAGGGTGGCGCGCCCTGTGTCATGGAGCGCCCCCGCCACGATCTCGCTGGCCGACGCCGTGCCCCCGTTGACGAGCACCACGACCGGGGTGGCCGGGTCGGTCGCGGCCCCGCCGCCCAGCGCGTCGTGTGCCACGGTCGTGCCGTCCGCGTACTGGTCCCAGTAGATGGGGCCGCTGCCCACGAACTGGCTCGCGATCTGGAGCGCCGCGTCGACGTATCCGCCGGGGTCGTCGCGCAGGTCGAGGATGAACGCCCGGGCGCCCCCGGCGAGCTGCTCCTCGAGCGCCGCCCGGAGGTCGTCAGCGGCAGCGTCGCTGAAGCCCTCCACGCCGATGAGACCGACCCTCCCGTCCGCCAGGCTGCTCGAGCGGATCACCGGCTGCTCGATGACGTCGCGGGTCACGGTCACATCGACCGGCCCACCGTCCCGCAGCAGGGACAGCCGGACCTCGGTCCCCTTCGGGCCGCGCACCCAGTCGACGACCACGTCGAGGGTCGCCCCGTCCACCGCTCGTCCATCGACGGCCACGAGCCGGTCGTCAGCGACCAGGCCGGCCTTCTCTGCCGGCGATCCGGGCAGGACCCCCTTGACCACGAGATGGCATGTGTCGCCCAGCGTGGCACACGGTGAGCCGTCGGCACCACGGGCCTCCATGGTCGCGCCGATGCCCTCGAACGATCCCCCGATGCCCTCGAGGCTCCGACGGTACTCATCAGAGGTCATGTATGAGGAGTAGGGGTCGCCGAGGGCGCCGAACATCCCCTGGATGGCGCCCTCGACGAGGGCCTTGGGGTCGTACGCGCCCACATACTCGGAGGTGACCTTCCGATACGCCTCCCAGAACGGCGCGAACAACTCCTGCTCGGACTCGCCGGCCCCCGGGGTGAGGGATTGTTGGATGCCGAGCGTGAAGCCGGCCGCGAACAGCGCGGACCCGGCGAGCACCGCGACCAGGAACAGGGCGACCACGACTGACGTGCGGGAGGCGGGTGGCGGCCCGGAGGGAGCCGGCGCGTGCGGAGGGACCGGCGCCCCCCAGCCATCGGTGAGCGGCGGTGGGCCATGGGGCCCGGGCTCGGGCGGGGGTGACCAGGACATCGGTGTCTCCAGGCGGGGCGGGAAGGCTATGCCGTGGTGCGGAGGTAGGCGCGCACCGAGATCCAGGCACCGACCCCACCGAGACCCAGCCCGGCCAGGAGCACGAGGCTCACCACTTGGAGGGTCAGGGACCGTGAGAATCCCACCGGTACCTGACCTGCGATGGCCCGAGCGACCTCGCTGATGGGGCCGGACGCGAGCAAGAGCAGGACGAGCGTCACGAGCGCACCTGCGAGGCCCACGAGCAGCCCCTCGACGATGAACGGCCAGCGCACGAACTGGTCCGAGGCGCCCACGAGCCGCATGATCTCGATCTCCTGGGCGCGCGACATGAGGGCCATCCGGATGGTGTTGACCACGATGAGCAGCACCGTCAGCCCCACCAGCAGGAGCACCGCGACCCCGATGGTGCGCAGGCTTGCGGTCACGCTGACGAGACGGTCGATGGTGCGCTGGGAGTCGATGACATTCGCGACCACCGACCCGCGGACCGCATCCAGCACGCCCATGACCTGGCCCGCCTGACGTGGGTCGACGAGCTTGATGGAGATGCGGGCCGGGAACGGGTTGCTGGTGTAGCCGGTGATGGGCGGATCGCCAGCCTCCGCACGCTGGCGCTGGAACTCCTCGAGCGCCTCGTCCTTGCTCACATAGTCGACGCTGGCCACCTCCGGCAGTGCGTCGAGCTGGGCGGTGAGTGCGTCGACGCGCTCCTGGACGACACCTTCGGCGAGCTCCGCGCGGATCTCCACCTTCGACTCGATGAAGCTCACACCGGCCTGCATCCCCGACAGGACGATGACCAGACTGGCGAGCAGCACCAGCATCATGACCATGGTCACGGTCGCCGCGAGGCTCATCACCCGGTTGCGCCACAGGCCCTCGAGGCCCTGTCGGAGCGAGAAGTCCACCAGGTGGAGCATCAGGCGTACTCCCGGTGATAGCCGCCCACCTCGTCCCGGATGATGCGACCCTCCTCGAGCGCCACGACACGCTTGCGCAGCGCGGTCACCACCTCGGCGTTGTGGGTGGCCATGAGGACCGTGGTGCCCATCTCGTTGATGCGCAGCAGCAGCTGGATGATCTCCCAACTGATGAGCGGGTCGAGGTTGCCAGTGGGTTCGTCCGCGATGACCAGCTCGGGGCCATGGACCATCGCCCGGGCGATGGCCGCGCGCTGCATCTCGCCCCCCGACAACTGCCCCGGCCGCTGGTCGGCCTGCGCCGTGAGGCCCACGAGGGCCAGCAGCCGGTCGACGGTGGTTCGGATGGCCCCACGGGGTGTGCCGGTCACCTCCAGTGCGAACGCGACGTTCTCGCGCACGGTCTTGCGCGGCAGGAGTCGGAAGTCCTGGAACACGATCCCGATCCGACGCCGCAGCATGGGGATGTCGCCGCGTCGGATCTTGTCGAGGGGGATGCCGGCGACCACCACCGAGCCGGTGGTGGGCACCTCGTCGCGCACGAGCAGCTTGATGAGCGTGCTCTTGCCCGCCCCCGATGGTCCGACCAGGAACACGAAGTCACCCTCCGGCACCTCGAGGTCGATGTCCTCGATGGCGTGCTTGCCGTTGGGATAGACCTTCGTGACCTCGGCGAGGGAGATGGCGAGCCGTGGCGGTGCGTCCATCGGGATGAGCGCGCTCGAGTCCTGGCCGGCGTCGGGCGCCCACGATCCCGCGTGGGTCGTCGCGGTTGGTTCGAGGGCCGTCGCCCGCGACACGCGGCCCGGCAGGCCGGGATCGGCTGCCCCCCGCGTGGCGCGACGATCCAGAGCGTCGCTCATCGGGCGCAGCCTAGCATCAGGCCCAGCGCACCGCCGCCGACGTCACTCCCCTGGTGCGCCCTGGGTCGCTTCGCCCGCCTCGTAGGCCCGGATGACCGCGACCTTGGCATCCGAGGGCGAGGTCGGGTCGAACCGGTGGCCAAGCCAGCTCGCGAGCAGGGATCGGGCCAGGGCGGGTGCGACCACGTTCGCGCCCATGCACAGCACCTGGCAGTCGTTCGAGCGGACCGAGCGCTCCAGGGAGTACGGGTCGTGCGCCACGGCCGCGCGCACCCCGCGCACCTTGTTGGCGCTGATGGCCATGCCGATGCCCGTGCCGCACACGAGCAGCGCCCGGTGCGCCTCGCCGCGCGCGACTGCCTCGGCCGCGGCGATGCCGACGTGGGGATACGCGGTCGGGTCGTCTGCCGACGGGACGCCCAGGTCGATCACCTGGCCGACCCTGGGGTCCGCGCGGAGGTCCCCGACCAGGACGTCCAGCAGCGCCCGACCCAGGCCGTCCGCCCCGACTGCGATGACCATCCCGGTGGGCTCATGGCTCATGGATCCCCCTCCGTGGCCGGGCCGAGGCCCCCCAGGGCGCCCCCGACTGCCTCCAGGGCGATGCCCAGCGAGCGGGCCCCCGCGTCCACGTGCCCGAGCGCGTTGATGCCGTGGACGGACGCCCGGCCTCGCCGGGGCACGAGTCGTGCGGTTCCCTCGACCGCGGCACGCATCGACGGCAACGCGATCGCCCAGGCATCGGCGAGCGAGGGCGCGTCTGCGGGGAACGCGTCCACGAACGGCGCGAGCGCATCCACGAGGGTCCGGTCACCGACCTGGGCACCACCCAGGCGTCGCACCACCATGAGCGCCTCGCCCAGGGCGGCTCGCACGTCCGCGACGCCGGGGCAGTCACCGGGCGCCGCACGAGCCCCGATGACCCTGCCCATGGCGAGGAGACCAGCGCCCCACAGGGCTCCAGACGCCCCGCCCGCTGCGTCGCCGAAGGCGGCACCGGCCGAGGAGAGCGCGGTCGCCACGGTCGTCGCAGTGGCCGCGGCGGCGGCCGCCGCCTCGATCCCGCGTGTCATGCCGGCACCATGGTCGCCGTCGCCGACGACCGAGTCCAGGCGGCCGAGCTCGTCCACCGCCCCGCCGATGGCGGTCGACACGGCCTCCAGGGCGTGGGCGACCGCTCGCGCGCCCGGCGAGGGCGTCGTGGTGCCCGCAGTCGGTCGGTCGGCCCGATGAGCGGACCGACCCGTTCGGGGGGAGGACGTCGCGGACGTCGGTCCGATCGTCCCCGACCGGTACCCCGGCGCTGCCGCTGACGTGCCCAGGAGTTGGTCGAGTGGCTCGTCGAGCCAGCACAGGCTGACCGAGCACCCGGCCATGTCCAGGGACGTCACGAACTCGCCCACCTCGACGTCCACGGGCTCCACGCCCTCGGCCAGCAGTCGCTCGTGGATCGAGCGATACAGCACGAACAACTCCTCGTACTTGGAGCTGCCCAGGCCGTTGACGAGCACCCGGGCACGGGTCGCGCCGGCAGGTCGCTCGCGCAGCAGAGGGTCGAGCAGGATGGTCGCGAGCTCCCGTGCGGGCACCCAGGGCACGGTCTCGATGCCCGGCTCGCCATGGATGCCGAGCCCCAGGGCGATCGTGCCCGGGTCGACCGTGAACAGCGGTTCGCTCCGACCGGGGAAGGTGCATCCCGCCAGCGCGATGCCAAAGCTTCGGGTCCGCTCGTTGGCGTGTCGGGCAAGTCGCTCCACACCGTCGAGGTCGTCGCCTCTGCGCGCCGCGGCCGCCGCGGCGCGGAACACGAAGAAGCCCCCCGCGATGCCCCGTCGCCCATCGGCCTCCGACACGGGTCGGCTGGCCACGTCGTCGATCACCAGTACGACACGCGTGTCGATGCCCGCCGCGCGAGCCTGCTCCGCGGCCAGCCCGAAGTGCATCACATCGCCGCTGTAGTTGCCGAAGGCAAGGAGGACCCCAGCCCCTCCGTCCAGTGCCTCGATGGCACGGAACGCCTGGGTCGCCGATGGGCTCGTGAACACGTCGCCCACCACGGCGCCGTGACACAGGCCAGGTCCAACCAGGCCGGCGAACGCGGGATAGTGCCCTGAGCCGCCACCCGTGATGACCGACACCTGGCCCTCGATCGGTGCGTCGACCGCCATCACCGCCGATGCCCCCGGGACGCGCCGGAGGTATCGCGGATACGCGGCGACCAGACCGTCGAGGAAGTGGTCCTTGAAGCCTCGCTCGCCGTCATGGATGCGGGTCACGCTACGCCCTCCCTTCGAGGCCCATCAGCTCCGAGAGTCGCGCGCGGACCCCCGAGAGGGAGGCATGGATGCTGTCGGCCAGCGACTCGGCATCTGCGGCCAGGGGGTACGCGGGGTCAGGGATCGCCAGCACCGTGAGGCCGGCTCGGGAGGCCGACCGGATGCCGTTGCTGGAGTCCTCCACGGCGATTCCACCCGAGATGCCCGCTCGTCGCATCGCCTCAAGGTACACCGCGGGATCGGGCTTGCCCGCCGCGACCTCCGCGCTCGAGACGGCCGCCGCAAACATCCCTGCCAGCCCCATCGTGCGCATCACCACCTCGATGACCTCCCTGGGGGCCGACGTCGCGAGCGCGACCGGCCCGCGCTCCGCCGCCGCCGCCACGAGTTCCGGCGCACCGTCCGCCAACCGGACCCCGCCGGCACGATAGGCCTCGACCACCGAGCCGATGACGGCGCGCGCCGCGTCGTCGGGGTCGTGGCTCGTCTGGTCGGCGAGGTAGCGGGCCCACTCAGGCACGCTCATCCCCTGGCAGGCGCGCGTGTCGCGCTCCTGCCACACGCCGCGATGGCGGGACGCGTATGCCCTCCAGCCCGCCTCCCACAGGTGCTCCGAGCGCACGAGGACGCCATCGAGGTCGAACACCACGCCCCGCCGTGCCGTGGTCATCGGGCGACCGCTCCCTGCAGCGCAGCGCTCGTGGGCTGGAGCGCGCCATGGAGCTGCTGGAACAGCGGGTACAGGCGGTCGCGACCAGCGGTGCGTGCCGGATCGGGCTCGACCACCCGCTCCACGAGCACCAGCCGCTCCACGCGGCGGAGGTCGTCCCACCAGCCGAGGCCCCTGAAGGCGATCGCGGCCGCGCCGAGGGCGGCCGCGTCCTGGGGAGCTGCGACCACCTCGAGTCGTCGGCCGAGCGTGTCCGCGATGATGCCCAGCCACACGCTGCCCACGCCCCCACCACCCACCACCCGGATGGTGGTGGGCTCGATGCCATAGCCCGCGCTGTATGCGAGCGCCCACCGGACCTGGAACGCCACGCCCTCCATCACCGCGCGCGCCAGGTGCGCGGCACCATGACGCAGGCCCAGTCCGACGAACGCGCCACGGGCCGCGTCGTCGAACAGGGGAACCCGCTCGCCGCTCAGCCATGGCGCGAACAGCAGGTCGTCGGTCTCGCCGGGGACGCGAGCCGCGAGCCGCTCGAGGTGACCCGATGACAGGACGTTCGGTCCGCCCAGCGCACGGCGCGCCCACGCGAGCGCCCCGCCACCCGTCGCGATCTCAAGCCACACGAGGCACCGTCCGGGCAGCACATGCGCGAGCGGCCCGAGGGCTCCCGAAGCGTCGCGGGTGTCGGCGTCGGCATCGATGCCCAGATAGGCGGCGGTGCCCAGCGACAGGTGCGTCCTGCCGGGCCCCACCGCACCCGCGCCGAGCTGGCTCGCGGGCACGTCACCTGCGCCCACCAGGACTGGCGTGCCGGCCGCCACGCCGAGGGCTCGTGCCGCGCGGGGCGTGAGCGCCCCCGCGACCGAGGTGGCGGGGGCGATGCGTGGCAGGCGCGCCCGATCCACCCCTACGAGGTCGCAGGCGTCGGCATCCCAGGCCGTCCCGGCTCGATTGGCGACGCGCCAGGCGCTCGCGCCGGACGGGTCCGTGACCATCGCACCGGAGAGCCACGCCACGATGGCCTCCTTGCAGTCCAGGAGCCATGCGGTCCTCGTATCGCGATCGGCGTCCTCGGCGCGCAGCCACAGCGCCCGGGCGACGATGTCCTTGGCCGTGATGCGACTGCCCAAGCGTCGCGCCTGCTCGTCCTGGGACACACGGCTCGCCAGCTCTTCGGCGGCACCGGCCGACCTCTGGTCGAGCCAGCTGAGCATCGGCCCCACGGGCTCCCCTGCCTCGTCCACCGGCTGGAGCGAGAACATCTGGGCGGTCACCACGACCGCCTCGACCGAAGCGTCAGCGTCGACGGCGCGCAGGAGGGCTCGGCTGGCGCGGCCCATGGCGGCCCGGATGGCCAGCGTGTCCTGGTCGACCCAGCCCGGAGCGGGCGTGAGCAGGCCGTACGCCCGCCCAACCGACGCGAGGACGCCGCGGTCCGGGTCGGCGAGCACGGCCTTGACCCCGCTCGTGCCGACATCGAACGCGAGCACGGCGCGAGTCGGCATGGGCCTAAGCCCCGGACGAGCGTGCCGCGACCGGCACATCGATGGCGCGTCGCAGCAGCTCGAGGAACAGGTCGTTCTCGTCGCGCCGGCCCACGGTCACCCGGATGTGGCCATCGCCCAGGCCATGGGCCGTGACGGCCCGCAGCAGCACCAGGCCCTCACGCTTGCAGAACTCGGCGATCTGGGTGCTGGTGCGCCCCGTCCGGCTGACATCGATGAGGATGAAGTTCCCCTGCGACTCGAATGGGGTGAGGCTGGGCATGGTCCGGAGGGCGGTCAGCAGCCGATCGCGCTCCGTGCTGATGTATGTCCGGCGCTCCTCGAGCATGTCCGGGTCGCGCACGGCCGCGAGGCAGCCGCGCGCCGAGAGCAGCCCGATGCTGAACGGGATGCGCACCCGCAGCAGCAGGTCGATGAGGCTCGGGTCGGCGACGAGATAGCCCACCCGCAGCGCGGCCAGGCCATATGCCTTGGACATCGTGTGGGCCACCATCAGGTTGGGATGACGCTCCACGAGGGTCGCGAACGCCTCCCCATAGCCGCACTCGACATACGCCTGGTCGACCACGACGGGCAGGCCCGAGGCAAGCAGCCGCACGAGGTCCGCCCGGCTGATGCTGTTGCCCGTCGGGTTGTTGGGCGAGCAGAGCATCAGCACCTTGGTCCGGTCGTTGACCGCGGCAAGCATCGTGTCCACGTCGAAGCCATGGTCGGGTCGGAGCGGCACCAGCACCGGGATGCCGCCCTGGAGGCGGACCTGGGTCTCGAAGTAGGCGTAGGTGGGCACCTGGATGACAGCCTCGTCGCCGTCCTCGACGAGCGCTCGGACGACCACGTCGATGACCTCGGTCGAGCCGTTGCCCAGCATCACCGATGCGGCAGACACGCCGTTGCGCTCGGCGAGCGCATCACGCAGCTCCCACGCGGTGTTGGGATAGAGGTTGCCGTCGCGCAGGGCGTCCATCACCGCCTCGATCACGACGGGCGGCGGCGGCAGGGGGCACTCGTTGGACATCATCCGATGGAGCTCGCGGTGCTGCCATGCGAAGTCGTGGTGGGTGGCGTCGTAGGGCCTGGCGCCGGCGAGGCCGGGGCGGGCGTAGGGCGCGAACCAGGGTGTCGCGTCCGCGGGGTCGGCCGTGGACAGGCTCATCGAGCGCCCGCCGTCGCGCGCGTGCGCCGGACCGTCAGGTCGAAGCGACTGGGCACATAGTGCTCCAGCGAGTAGAGCACCAGGTCGCCCGCCTCCGAGCGCTCGACCTGCTCCATGCGCAGCAGGGCGTCCCCCACGTCCACCCGTAGCAGGCGCGCCATCCGGGTGTCCGCGTCGACCGCGCTCACATGCGCGACGCCACCCACAAGGACGATCCCGCAATCACGCTCCAGGTGGCGGTACACCGAGCCATCGCGGTACGGGGTCCGCGCCGCGTGGGCGATGCGCGATGGGATCGCGTCCACCGCCAGCGCGGCGGGTCGGTCGTTGGCGAGGATGACCCGCTCGATGAGCAGGATGCGACCCGCGGGCGGCAGGGCGAGGTGCTCGGCGATCTCGCGGGGGGCGGCGGTCTGCTCGACCCGTAGCACCTGCACGCCCAGACGCTGGTTGGCCGCCTGGACCGCCTCCGTGACACCGAGGTCCACGTCGAGGGCGCCGCTCACGCGAGGCTGCACCTGGTTGACGAAGGTGCCGGAGCCGTGGACCCGGCGCACGACGCCCTCGTTCTCAAGGCTCTGCAGGGCCTCCCGGACGGTCGCCCGACTGACCGCATAGGCGGCAGCCAACTCGGGCTCGGACGGGAGTTGGTCGCCCGGCCGATATTGCTCTCGGATGGCGTCCATCAGGCTGGCGCGGACCGCCACGGCCGCTCGCCCCACGTGTAGTCTCCCTCCATGCGCGAGCCGGCGCCCCTCTCGGCGGTCTCGGTTGTCAGACCTTAGTTGTACGACATCCTGTCAAGAGTCGTGCGACGCCTGGCCGAGACGCTCGAGGATGACGTCATGGAGCACGCCATTGGTCGCCAGCCCCTCGGTCGCGAACCAGTCGCGACGCCCCGAGAAGTCCGTCATCCGCCCGCCCGCCTCCTCCACCACGACCCACGGCGCGGCGACGTCCCACACATGGAGGTCACGCTCCATCATCGACTCGGCGGCGCCGCTGGCCACCAGGGCATATCCCCAGAAGTCGCCGTACGCGCGCTCTCGCCAAACGTCGGGCAGCAGCGACTCGAAGCCCGCCGCGACGCGCGAGCCGCGCATGTCGAGGGTGGAGCGATACAGCAGCTGCGACTCGCCGAGGGTGGAGGTGCCCGAGACACCGATGGCCCGGGCCGCGGTGCCGGGTGCGTCCCGTGTCCAGGCTCGTCCGCCCCGTCGGGCCCACCAGCGCCGCCCTAGGGCCGGCGCGCTCACGACGCCCACCTGGAGCTCGCCGTCGCGCTCGACCGCGAGCAGGGTCCCAAACAGCGGGATGCCACGCATGAAGTTGTGGGTGCCGTCGATGGGGTCGACGTACCAGCGCACGGCCGCGCCGCCGCCGGTGGCCTCGAACTCCTCGCCCACCACGGCATGGTCAGGGTGGCTGTCGGCGATGCGCTCCCGGACAAGGCGCTCGATCGCCTGGTCGACGTGGGTCACGAACGACCCGTCGGCCTTGGAACGGATGTCCAGATCGTCCGGATGGACCCGCAGGGCCATGGCATCGGCGGCGTCGGCGAGCTCCAGCGCAGTCGCCAGCCATCCCTCGAGCTCGCCCTCCGAGCCAAGACGCAGGCTGGCGCTCCATGCTGTGCCAAAGCCGGGCGTCACCATCGGTCCCTCCAAGCTCGTGTCCAGCGACGGTGGCGCTGGTCCGTGTGTCAGGCCGACCATGATGACGGACATCCGGGGCGACATCGAAGGGAGGGCACACGTGGGCCGGCTGGAGGGTCGGGTGGCGCTCGTCACGGGCGCGGGACGTGGCATCGGCAGGGCCATCGCGACGGCCTACGCGACGGAGGGCGCGACCGTGGCCTTGATGGACCGGGACGCCGGGATGCTGGCGGCCGCGGCGGGCGCGCTGCCGAGTGCGATCCCCCTCGTGGGGGACGTGTCGGATGAGCGCCGGGTCGAGGAGATCGTGGAGGAGTTGCTGGGGCGCGCCGGCCACATCGACATCCTGGTCAACAACGCGGCCGTTCAGGCGGAGGCGCGGCTCCTCGACCACACGAGCGCCGACTTCCGGGCGATCGTCGACACCAACCTGTTTGGGACCTTCGCGTGCAGCCGGGCGGTGCTCCGGTCGATGCTCGCCCAGGGAGCGGGCGTCATCATCAACCTGTCGTCCATCCTGGGCTTGGTCGGCGACGCCCTGCTGCCCGTGTATGCCATGACCAAGGCAGGCATCCTGGGTCTCACTCGGTCCATCGCCGCGGCCTATGCGGAGGCCGGCGTCCGGTGCGTCGCGCTGTGCCCAGGCGACGTCGACACCGAGCTCAACCAGGCCTACTTCGAGTCACAGCCGGACCCGAGCGACTTCCGGGCGCGACTGGAGCGGGAGTACCCAATGCGGCGGATCGCGCGTCCGGAGGAGGTGGCGCGCATCGCGACCTTCCTCGCCAGCGACGACGCCAGCTTCGTCAACGGCAGCTACGTGCTCGCGGACGGCGGGCTGCTGGCGCGCCCCTTCGATCTCTACTGATGCCGTCCTCCCGAGGCTCGAGGCCGCGACCGGCCTCGAACCGGGCATCGACGCGAACCAGACTGCGGACCGCTGCCTCGGCGGGTGGCAGCGCGCCGATGGCACTGCCCGCGAGGATCGCCGCTGCGAGGGCGCCCGCCTGCCGTATCGTGGGCCGCTCGACCGGGATCCCGGTGGCGTCCGCCTTGCGCTGGAGCCAGGCATCCGATCGGGCGCCGCCGCCGGTCGCCCGGATGCGGGTCACCGGGATCCCCAGCGTCGCGAGGCCCCGGACGGCGCTTGCCAACCGCTCGGCGAGCGGCCCGAGGACATCGTCCGAGGCCGACCTGGCAGCCCCCATCGCCAGGCCGCCCGGCCAGCTCGCCATGACCTCGGTGCGTCGCCCGCTGGCGGCTGGTCCGGCCGACCAGCCCAGCGTCCGCAATCGCGGGTCGACGGCGGCGCCGGCGACACGCACGGAGAACGCCTCCCAGCTCCCGGCGCCGTCGTGGCCCATGCCTGGCTCGATGGCGCCCGCGCCGAGGGTGGCCATGGCCTGGTCGAACCCGCCCACCACGTAGCGGGTGCCTGGCAGGAGCCCGAGGGCGGCGGCCCGGGCCAATGGGATGACGCCGACGGCCGTGCCCGTCGGGACCACGGGTGACAGCAGGCCGGCCGGCAGGCCCAGCGAGCCGAACGCGGGTGCGTAGGCATCGGTCGCTCGGTCGAAGGCGAGCGTGCGCGCCGCGAGCGTGGGGTCCACCATGGCGGGCAGGCCGAGGCGCGTCATGACCCATTCGGGCCAGCTCAGCAGCCGCACGACGCGCGCCGCCTCCCGCGGTCGATGGCGCTCGATCCACCGCCACCGGGCCACCGGCGTGGCACCCAGGTCCCACAGCCCGGTCCGCACGAACAGCGCATCGGCGCCCATCGCCACGGCAAGGGCGGCGCCCTCTGCGTCGGACCGTCGGTCGGCCGCCATGACCACAGGCCCGACGGGGCGCCCCCACGCGTCCACTGCCACCACCTCGTCGCCAGAGCCGCCGGCACACACGGCACGGACCGGGGAGCCGGCGCGCTCCCCTGCCACAGCCAACGACGCGATCACACGTCGGACCGCG
>DAOTUX010000151.1:0-30444 GCA_034436475.1 Chloroflexota bacterium
GCCTGGTTCCGAGTGTTGTGGGTCGCCGTGCTTGTGACGACCGCCCTCGCGACCATCGTCGTCATGGCTGCCGCGCTCGTCGCCTGACGCGTGATGGCCGACCACCCGCGACCCCTGACCGACCCGGGCGCGGCACTGCCCCTGGACGGGTTCGTGGACCGCGTGCCGGGTTGGATCCGGGCCATGCTCGGGTTCTGCTCGCGATGTGGGTCGCCGCTCGAGCCGGGCCTCGTGCCCGGGGAGCACCGGGAGCGCCTCGTGTGCGGTGCGTGCGGCTTCATCGCCTATGTCAATCCGCGCTTGGTCGTGTCCACGCTGCCGGTGACCGCACAGGGTGAGCTGGTGCTCCTGAGGCGGGCCATCGAGCCGGCGTACGGCACGTGGGCCCAGCCCGGTGGCTTCCTGGAGGCCGACGAGACGGCGATCCAGGGCGCCATCCGAGAGACCCTCGAGGAGACCGGCCTCGAGGTCGCGCCCACGACGATCGTGGGCCTCTACTCGCAGCCGAGCTCGGCTGTGGTCGTCGTCGCGTACGAGGCCATCATCGTGGGCGGGCGCGCTCGGGAGACCGCGGAGGCGCTCGAGGTCGCCGCGTTCGCGCCCGACGAGATCCCATGGGGGTCCGTGGGTCTCGACACGACGCGCTGGGCCCTCCGGGATTGGGTCCGCGGCCGTGGCCTCGAGCCGCCGGCAGAGGGCCAGGCCACGGGCAGGTGACCATCCACGGGACAGGTGCCCGCTCACGGGCGGGCGCCCATGAGGCGGCCAGCAACCTGGCGGGCCTTGGGAGGCTGACACCCGCACCGCCTCGGACGGGGTCGCGGTGAGGCAGCGCGAACGGGGCTTGACCCTCGGGTGACCCGAGAGTCCAGACTCGCAGCGTGCACGAGTTGCTGTCCATCGGCCGATTTGCTCGCCGGAGCGGCCTGGCCATCGAGGCCCTCCGTCACTACGACGAGCTGGGCGTCCTCCGACCCGCGGAGGTGGACCCCATCACCGGCTATCGGCGCTATCGACCCGATCAGCTCGAGGCGGCGCGTCGGATCGCGTGGCTGCGAGGCCTGGACCTGCCGCTCGACCGGGTCCGACGCTGGATGGACGGGCGCACCACGAGCGCCGAGCGCACCGCGATCCTGGCGGCGCACCTTGCCAACATCGAGGCTCGCTTGGCGCGACACACCCGCGTGGCCCACCGCCTGCGTGCGGCCATCGACCGACCGGAGGATCCCATGCCCGACAGGCCCACCATGACACTCGCGCCGGACGAGCGCCGACAGCTCGCCGTGGACCTGTTCAACCACACTTGGGCGCTCATGGAGCGCACCGACAGGAGTCGGGACGAGGACGACGAGATGCTCCATGCGGCCCACGCCTCGCGCTACCACTGGGGCGAGGTGGGCACGCCAGCCAACCGGGCACGCGGGGAATGGCAGTGCTCGCGGGTCTACGCCGTGCTCGGTCGGGGGGAGCCGGCCGAGCACCACGCGCGGCGCTGTCTCGAGCTGTGCGAGGAGCACGGGCTGGGGGACTGGGATCTCGCAGCCGCGTGGGAGGCGGTCGCACGCGCGTCCTGGACCGTCGGTGACCGTCCGGGCTACCTGGACGCGCTGGCACGAGGCCGCGCGGCGCTCGACGCGATCGCGGACCCGGAGGATCGACGGCTCATCGAGACGGACCTGGACGAGCTGGCCCGGCGCCGGGCGTGAGGGCGACTACAGCGTCAGCACGTTGGAGACGCCGCCGACCACCCCCAGGATGATGCCCACGAGCAGCACGCCGAATGCCACGGTGGGCCGGCGGGCCATGAGCAGGGTGGCGCTCGACGCGAGGAACACCACGGCCGCCGCCTTGGCCACGGTCAGGCCCAGCAGGCCCAGGCTGTGGTGGAGTGCGACAACGATGGGGTTCAGCTCCGCGGCCAGGCCGTGGCGCTCGATCATCACCAGGAACGAGACGTAGTCGAACAGCTGCGCGCCTGCCAGCAGCATCAGGGCGGCCATCCGCCAGAAGCGGGGCGAGCCGGACTGGGCCTCAGGCACGGCGCGCAACGCAACCCCCGATCCATGGACACGCGGACGGGACCGGGCTCGCCACTGCTCCACGTGACCCTCCGGCGACCGACTCTCCGGGCCACGCATCGACGCTTCCCGCAGTCGTAGCGTGTCACAGGATAGGCCGATCACCGTGACCCGTCGATCGCACTGGTCCGCACCACGGACACCACGCGCTCGGACCCTCGGACGTGCGGGCATCCGATCCAGGCGCGGGCTGCGCCCGGGACTCCTGCCCTCCGACCAGTGCGCGCGGTTGGGACCGTGCGTCAGGCGAGCGGCGCGGCGCGCGCGTCCGACCATGGGCGACGCACCGGCCAGCGCGCATCGACCCATGCGCTGAGGCGACCGACCGGGTCGCCCGGCCATCTGATCCGCAACGTGCCGAGACCCAGCCAGTCGTCCAGGTGCCAGCACACCACGGGTGCCAGAGCCGCGAGGTACGCGAACGTGGACCACCAGCCCCCGAAGAGCGTCACCAGGAACACCGCGCAACCGACCACGACGAACGAGCGGGCGGTGCGGACCTCGAGCCATCCGATCGCCGTGACGGCGAGCCCGAGCGCATAGCGCAGCGCCGACCAGGCCGTCTCTGGCATCCGCCACAGGTCCTGCGCGACCCACGCGAGCGAGTAGTAGGGGACCGCGTGGACCCCCTCCGCCTGGGCCAGGCTGTCGGCGATGGGGCGCGGCCCCCAGGCCACCACCGCCCAGCCCCACGCGATCGCGCTGCCCACCAGGAACGCGGCCAATGGTCCGGCAACCCCCGCGTACGCGAGCAGCGGGACCAGCCACGCCAGGGCGTAGGGCTTGAACGCGGCGGCCACGGCGAGCAGCGCCCCGCCCGCGATGGGTAGCCGCTGTGCCACGAGCAGGGCGAGGAGGATGAGGATGCCGGCGCTCGTGTCATTGGACCCATCGGTCGCGGTGACGAGCAGCGGCGGCAGGGTGGCATACAGGCACAGGCCCAGGGGCCGGCCACGCATGGCGAGGACCACCACCATGAGCATCGTGAGCAGCGTCTCCATGCGTCCCGGGTCACCATGACCGGGCAGGTACCACAGGAGGGCGACCGGCCCGTAGGCGAACGGGGCACCAGACGGGATCGATACCTGATAGCCCACACCGTACGGGGATGATCCGTCGAGCATCCGGCCGATGGCGGCGTCCGTGACCAGCATCACGTCCGACCAGCCGCCACCCACGGCGGCATGCCGAAGGGCGAGACCCACCCCCATGAGCACGAGCACCGCCACCGGAGCGATGGCGAGGCGCATCGAGACCAGGAGCGTGGCCACCACCACCAGCAGCGACGCCACGACCATGGTCGGGGGAGTGCCGGTCCACATGAGGAGCGCCGTCGCCACCAGCAGTGCCAGCCACGTGGGCCACGCGCTGGCCGGATCGGGGCGCCCATGGGCGCCTGTCCCCGGGCTGGCGTCCAGGGTCATCCCGAGTCCCGGAGACTGCCTTCAATCAGCGTGACGGCCGCATCCACCAGTCGCAGCTGGTCGTCCCGGAGCGGCCGGAGCCAACCCGCGACCGCGTCCGCGCGTGCCTGCCCGCGTTCCGCGAGGACTCGCTCGCCGGCCGCGGTGATGCGCACGCCCACCTGACGCCCGTCCGTCGCGCTGGGCAGGCGCTCCACGAGACCATCCGCCTCGAGCGCCCGGACCAGGCGAGTCATGGAGGGTGGCGTGACACGCTCCCGTCTCGCGAGGCCGCCCAAGGTCGTCGGTCCGTCCGCCGCCAGCGTGGCGAGCGCCGATAGGCGTGCCGGTCGGATCCCCGTGACTCGCTCCTCGCGCGCAAGCAGACGCAGCAGGTGGAGGGTGATCGTGGTGAGGCGTTGCGCGACGAGCGCGGCATCAGCCGGTTCATCGGGCGTGTCAGCGGGGGGACGCGCTGCCTGCTTGGCCCCGTGCCCTTTACCCTTGTCACCCTTCTTCTTCCCCATCCGCTCATATTGCTTGCCCGCGCGAACGATGTCGAGTGCGTCGTCACAGCGTCAGGGCCGGACGAAGCAGTCCTCGATGTGATCGTCCACCATGCCGACCGACTGCATGTAGGCGTACACGATGACCGGGCCCACGAACCGGAAGCCACGCCTCCGGAGGTCTCGGCTCAGGGCGATGGACTCGGGGCTCTGGACGGGGATGAGGTCCTGGCGGGCCGGGCGATTGCTGATCGGCCGGCCACCCACGAACCGCCACAGGTAGGCATCGAGGCTGCCGAACTCCGTCCGCACGCTGAGCGCGGCCCGGGCGTTGTCCCGGAACGCGGTCACCTTGGCGCGGTTGCGGATGATCCCGGGGTCGGCCAGGAGGGCCGCCTGGCGCTGGTCGTCATAGGCCGCCATCGCAGCCGCGTCAAAGCCCTGGTAGGCCGCGCGATAGCCCTCGCGTCGCCGCAGGATGGTGTCCCATGCCAGACCGGCCTGGGCGCCCTCGAGACACAGCATCTCGAAGAGGCGTCGATCGTCATGGACCGGTCGGCCCCACTCATGGTCGTGGTAGTCGCGCATCTGGGGGCTCGCTTCCCCCCATGGGCAGCGGACCGGGGGCTCAGTAGATGCGCGTGACATCCCCGGGCAGGTGGACCACGAACGCGTCGTCGGGGATGACCGGGTCGACCTCGAGGGACACGACCTCGGCGTGACGCGTCACGACCTCGCCGATGTGCTCCACGAGCAGGGTGATGAAGCCAGTCCGCCGATCCACGCCGACGTCCACCCACCGGTCGGGCCGATCGGTGAGGATGTAGGTGGACCGAGGATGCTGAAGCCGCAGCAGGAGCGTCTCGCGCCCATTGAGGATGGTGCTGCCGGTGAGCGTCACGATGCCCGAGAGGAGGACGTTCCGGATGTAGCCGTTGGGGTGCACGAACGTGTCCGCGACCGATTCGGTGGGGAGACGGGTCCGCACCGAACGCAGGCGTGCGAAGCGCGGCAGGTCATGCGCGTCGACACCCACGACGGCAGGCTGGGCCCGACGCACGCTTGCGCGGCCGCTCCGTGCGTCATATGTGGTCACTGTGGTGCCATTGGTGGACCAGACGTCGTACTCGCGACTGATGGGGTCAGCCGATCGCCGCCGGGTCACACGGGCGTGGCCATCGTCGCGCAGCAGCACGTCGAGCGTGACCTCCGTCTCGCCTCGCGCAGTCATGGTCGATTCTGTGATGCGCATCCGAAGTGACCGGACCCGCAGCTCCGCGTCCACCATGAACCGGAACAGGTCCTCGAGGCCGGGCGTCGCGCCATCAAGCGCCACCAGGGCAGGGACGCCGGACATGGCTGGGGCGGCCGGGGCGGGCAGGGACTCCGACATGGGCCGGCCGATCGTAGCAGACCGCCCGGGTGCGGGGCCGGCCTAGACTTCGGGTGACAACTCAGACAGCGCCTACGGGGGACCCAGTGACAGAGCCTTCGCTCCACGATTCGGCATCGACACGTATCGAGCGCGACCCACTGGGTGAGCTGGAGGTCCCCGCGGACGCGTACTTCGGCGTCCAGACCCAGCGCGCCATCCGGAACTTCCCCATCAGTGGTCGGCGGCCGGACATCGCCCTGGTCCGCGCGGCGGTCCAGGTCAAGAAGGCGGCCGCGCGCGCGAACCAGCAGACGGGCAGGCTGCCAGACCACCTCGCGGCCGCCATCGTCGCGGCCGCCGACGAGATCCTGGGTCTCGCGGCCGACAGCGATACCCCCGACGGCAGGGCCAGGCAGGCGCGGCTCATCGATGCCTTCCGTGTCGATCCGTTCCAGGCGGGCGCCGGTGTCAGCCACAACATGAACACCAACGAGGTCCTCGCCAACCGGGCGATCGAGATCCTCGCCGTGCGTGGGATCGGCAGCGGGCGACGGGGCGACTACGCGGTCGTCAGCCCCAACGACCACGTGAACATGGCCCAGTCGACCAACGACACCTTCCCGACTGCCATGCGGGTCGCCACCTTGGCCCGGGCGCAGGAGACCATGACCGCGGTCGCACAGCTCGCGGACGCGTTCGCCGAGCGAGGCGTGGCGCTCGATGGGGTGCTCAAGTCCGGTCGGACGCACATGCAGGACGCGGTCCCCATCCGCCTGGGCCAGGAGTTCGCCGCCTATGCCCTCACCATCCGACGCGCCCACGCGCGCATCGCGGCGGCCGCGGATGGCCTCGCCGAGCAGAACATCGGCGCGACGGCCGTGGGTACCGGGCTCAACGCGGAGCCGGAGTACATCCGCCTCGTGGTGGAGCACCTGTCCGAGCAGACCGGCTTCCGACTCCGGACCGCGGAGCACCTGGTCCAGGCCACCCAGTCCATGGCGCCCATGCTGGACATGTCCGCCGCGCTCCGTGGGCTCGCGGTGGACCTCGCCAAGATCATGGAGGACCTGCTGCTCATGTCGTCGGGCCCGCGGACGGGGTTCGCGGAGATCCGCCTGCCCGCCAAGCAGCCGGGCTCCTCGATCATGCCCGGCAAGGTCAACCCGGTGATGGTCGAGAACCTGTCGATGATCTGCTACCACGTCATCGGCAACGACACGGCCGTCGCCTGGTGCGCGTCTCGGGGGCAGCTGGAACTCAACGTGATGATGCCCCTGATCGCCCATGAGGTGCTCGAGGCCCTGACCGTGCTCGCGACCGGCTGCCGCCAGTTCGCCGTCGAGTGCGTGGCGGGCATCGAGGCGGACGTGGAGCGCTGCCGGATGCTGCTGGAGCAGTCGAGCGCCATGGCCACGCCTCTCGCGCCATACATCGGGTACGCGCTCGCGGCCGCCATCGCCAAGGAGGCAGTCGCGACGGGTCGGACCATCCGCCAGCTGGTCCTCGACAAGGGGGTCTTCGACCAGGATGCCCTCGATGCCATCCTCGACCCGTTCGAGTTGACCGAGCCCGGGGTGGCTGGCGGCTTTCGCTATGAGCCGAACATGCCCGAGGGGTACGCGCGACCGACCGGGCCGGTCGGCGCCGGCGGCTGATCGGGCCGGAGCCCATTCGGGGCCTTTGCGGCCGGTGCTACGATCGAGTCGGGCTCCGCGTGTGGGCCCGGAGGGGTGGACCCAGCACCGACAGGGGAGGAGCGGTCGTGAACCGTCGCCGTATCGTCTCGTCCGTCGCAGGGGTGGCCGTCCTGGCCGCCGCCGTCGCGGCACCGGCACTGGCCCAGTCGCCGTCGGCGGCGACCGGGCGCATCCCGGACAAGCTGATCCTGGGCCTGGTGCCGTCGAGTGACGCGAATGTGCTCATCACCAATGCCCAGCCCCTCGCGGACTACCTGACCGAGACCCTGGGCATCCCCACCGAGAGCCTCGTGCCCACCGACTACACGGCGCTCGTGGTGGCCATGGGCACGGGCGGGGCGGACATCGGCGCCTTCGGCCCCTTCGCGCTGGTCCAGGCCGCGGACGAGTCTGGGGCGGACATCGTGCTCCAGTCGGAGCGCAACGGCGCGATCACGTATCACACCCAGTGGATGACCAACGACCCTGCGACCTTCTGCTCGACCGACGTGGTGACCACCGTCGCGAAGTCGCAGGAGGACGCACCCCAGGCCGTGACCCTCGGCTTCTGCAACGGCACGGACACCGCGACCACGGGTCCTGTGGCGGAGGACGCACTGGCCAAGATTCCGGCCGGGTCGACCATCTCGTTCACCGAGCAGACGTCGGCCTCGGGCTTCATCTATCCCTACGTGCAGCTCATGAACCTGGGCATCGGCGACCCTGCGCTCACACCCGCGGGTGGCACGCCCCCCACCACCGAGATCACCGCGCTGTTCGCGGGTGGCCATGACGCATCCGTGGCCGCTGTGTGCAAGGACCAGGCGCTCGCCGGCGTGAGCTTCAACGATGCGCGGCTCGTGCCGGCAGCCGTCGCGGCCTGTGGCACCGACCAGTCGGGCAACGTGGTGTTCGCGCTGTCACCGGAGATCCCCAACGACGGCGTCGCGCTGGCCGGTGACCTCGACCCTGCGCTCAAGCAGAAGATCACCGAGGCGCTGCTGGCCTATGGTGAGACCGAGGCAGGCTCGGCGGTCCTGACATCGATCTATCGCATCAGCAAGTTCGCTCCCGCGGACCTCGCGTCGCTGGACGTCGTCCGCGAGGCGGCCGCCAAGCTTGGCCTCTAGCTCAGGCAGACCCACGACCGCCACGACCGAAGGGCCGGCTGACAGCCGGCCCTCGGCACATCCTCGGAGGATCCGGTTCGACGACGTCTCGGTGACCTACCGGGGCGGCGTGCGCGCGCTGCGGAACCTCTCGCTGGAGATCCCCGAAGGCCAGTTCCTGGTCCTCGTGGGTCTCTCCGGAGCCGGCAAGTCCACCCTCATCCGTGCCATCAACGGCTTGGTCCCTGTCACGTCCGGGGCAGTGCTCGTCGGCGACCGGGACGTGGCGAGGGCGACTGGCCGGGAGCTGCGCAAGGTCCGTGCCGGGATCGGCATGATCTTCCAGGGCTTCAACCTGGTCAAGCGCGCCTCGGTCATGGACAACGTGCTCATGGGCCGCCTCCACGCGACCTCCGGCTGGCGGTCGCTGCTGGGCCGCTGGACCGCCGATGACATCGAGTTGGGATTCGGGGCCCTTGAGCGGGTGGGCATCGTGGACAAGGCCTGGGTGCGCGCATCCGACCTGTCAGGGGGCCAGCAGCAGCGCGTGGGCATCGCCCGGGCGCTCGCCCAGGGTCCCGGCATCCTCCTCGCGGACGAGCCTGTCGCCTCGCTCGATCCCCCGACCTCGCACCAGGTCATGCGTGACCTCCAGCGCATCAACCGCGAACTGGGCATCACGACCATCGTCAACCTGCACTTCCTCGACCTCGCCCGGACGTATGGCGATCGCGTGATCGGCCTGCGCGCGGGCGAGTTGGTCTATGACGGCACAGGGGCAGCGGCGGACGAGCAGGTCTTCCGGGACATCTACGGGCGCTCCCTCACCAGCGACGACATGCTCGGTGCGGCGCCCGCGTGACCGCGCTCCGCACCACCGGTGCCGCGCCGGTCCGCCCGGTCCGCCCTCGTCGCTCGGCCTTCACGGTCATCGCCGTGATCGTCGGGGTGGCACTCACCATCTGGTGCGCCGCGCCGCCACCCATCGGCATCGGGTTCGACCCGGGCAAGGTCGCCGCCAACTGGGCGCGTGGTCGGGAGATCCTCGCCGAGGTGTTCTCGCCGAACCTCGCGTTCCTGCCACAGACCGTGCGACCACTCATCGAGACCTTCCAGATGGCGGTCGTGGCGTGCGTCATCGGCTGTGCCGTGGCCCTGCCGCTCGCCTTCCTCGCATCCCGCGTGACGTCGCCTGGCTCGTGGGTCCTGTGGGCGGACCGGTCGGTGCTCAGCGTGGTGCGAGCGCTGCCGGACCTGCTGTACGCGGTCGTGTTCGTCGCCGCGGTGGGTGTGGGGCCGCTCGCCGGGGTCCTGGCGCTGATCCTGTTCAACATCGGCGTGGTGGCGAAGCTCCTGTCGGAGACCGTGGATGCGGTGGACACGGGGCCCATCGAGGCAGCGTGGGCGGTCGGTGCCACACGTACCCAGATGGTCCGCAGCGCGGCCCTGCCCCAGGTGATGCCCAACTACGTTGCCTTCGTCCTGTACACCTTCGAGCTCAACATCCGCGCGTCGACGGTCATCGGCCTGGTCGGTGGCGGGGGCATCGGCAACACGCTGAGCACCCAGCTGCGGGCGTTCAACTTCGAGAACGTGGGACTCATCGTGCTGGAACTCTTCGTGCTGGTGCTGCTCATCGAGCTGCTCTCGGTGACACTGCGTCGGCGTCTCGTGTGAGCGCCACGTGACCACACCGCGACCGCCTCGACCGTCGCGCTACCGTCGGGACGCCGCGCTCCTGGGCCTCGCCATCGTGTTCGTGTGGGCCACGGTCGGTCTCGGGTTCCGGCTCGAACGACTCCTGGAGCTCCCAGCGAGCCTCGCGGCCCTGCTCGGCGACATGCTCCTGCCGCCTGCCTGGGACTATCTCGGCGAGGCCGTCTCAGCGATGAAGGACTCGATCCAGATCGCCTGGATCGGGACGCTCATCGGGGCCGTCCTGTCCCTGCCGATGGGCTTCCTCGCGGCACACAACGTGTCACCCCGACCGGTCAGTCTGACGGTCCGGGTGGTCCTGGATGCGATCAGGGCCTTCCCCGAGATCGTCCTGCTGCTGGTGTTCTTCGTGCCCGTCGCGGGCCTTGGCCCGTTCCCTGCCGCCCTGGCCATCGGGGTCCACTCGGTGGGCACCTTGGGCAAGCTCACCGCCGAGGCCATCGAGTCCATCGACCCCGGCCCGGTCGAGGCCGCTCGCGCCTCGGGAGCCAGCACGCTGCAGGTCCAGCGCTGGGGGGTGCTGCCACAGGTCCTGCCTGAGGTGGTCGCGTTCTGGCTGTATCGCTTCGAGATCAACGTCCGGGCGGCATCGGTGCTTGGCCTGGTGGGTGCCGGCGGCGTCGGCTCGCTCCTGACCGAGAACATCCGCTACGGCAGGTACGCCCAAGCCGGCATGGTCATCGTGGTGGTGGTCGTCACGACCATCCTCATCGACGCAGTCTCCGGTCGCGTCCGACGGCGCATCATCGAGGGGCCCGGTGGCCCGCGGTGCGAGGCGGTGACCGAGGCGGATCCCGAGCGCCTGGTGGCCGAGCCGACGCCGCGCCCGGCGCCCGCCCCCGCGTCCTAGACTGGGCCCGACACCGGAGGTCCCATCCCCTGAGCACGTCAGCCTTCATCCTGCGCACCCGCGAGACCCGCGAGACCGAGGAGCTCGAACGACTCGCGCCCGCGGCGTTCCGCGCGATGGATACCCGTGGTCGGGCGCGCGCCGAGCCGCCCGATGACCTGCGCACCGCCTTCGAGCGCGACCGGGACCGGATCCTCCACTCCAAGGCGTTCCGGCGCCTCAAGCACAAGACCCAGGTGTTCATCGACCCTGAGGGCGACCACTACGTGACGCGTCTCACCCACACGCTCCAGGTGACCCAGATCGCCCGGGCGCTGGCCGTCGCGCTGTCGCTGAACGAGAGCCTCGCGGAGGCGATCGCGCTCGGTCATGACGTGGGTCACTCCCCCTTCGGCCACACGGGCGAGGAGGCCCTGTCGCCCTACTTCCCGGACGGTGGCTGGCACCACGCGGCACAGAGCGTGCGCATCTATGAGGTGCTCGAGGACCTCAACCTCACCTGGGAGGTGCGCGATGGCATCCGTGCCCACTCCTGGAAGATCGACCCGCCGCCCACCACGCAGGAGGCCATGTGCGTACGCTATGCGGACCGCATCGCCTATCTGACCCACGACGCGCTCGACGCCATCCGGGCGGGGGCGCTGCGCATGTCCGACCTGCCGCCTGCCATCGGCGAGCGGTTCGGTGGCGTGGGCAGCTCCTGGATCGGGGGCATGATCCGTGCGGTGGTCGACAACTCCATCGCGGTGGGCGAGGTGCGCATGGACGACCCGTCCCTGGCGGTCATGAACCAGCTTCGGGACTTCATGTTCGAGCGCATCTACCTGGGGCCTGAGCAGCGCCGCCGCCATCTGGAGGCGGTCGGGGTGATCCGTCGTCTGGTGGACCATCATCTGGGCCACCCGGACCAGATCCCGTCCTCGTATCGGGACACGCGGGCGGACCTGGTCACGCAGGTCGCGGACTACGTCGCGGGCATGACCGACCGGTACGCCATCGCCACCCATGAGCGCCTGTTCGGGACGCCCGGCCTCGCCGACCCGGTGCTCTGATCGATGGGCGAGCGATTGACGGAGTCGCCTGAGCTGCTGCGCCTGGGCATCGACATGGACGGTGTCGTCGCCGACTTCAACGCCGGTTGGATCGAGCGGTACAACCGGGAGTTCGCCGCCTCGCTCCATCCGGACCATGTGGTGGGCTGGGATGAGCTGCACCGACTGACCGGCTTCGAGACGATGGACGAGTTCTGGGCGTGGGCGCGCGGTCGCGACCGGAGCGTGTTCCGGGACCTGCCCCCCATGCCCGGTGCGCTCGAGGCCCTGCGGGAGCTGGCCACCAGGCATCGGGTCGTCATCATCACGGCGCGGTTCGACTGGGCCGTCAGTGACACGCTCGCATGGCTCGCGGAGCATGGCGTCATCGCGCGTGAGGTCCATTTCCAGGCCGCCAAGTACCGGGTGCCCTGCGACATCTACCTCGATGACTCGCCGTACCAGATCGAGGCGCTCGCCCGCGAGCGACCCGAGCGGACCGTCTGCCGTCGGGTGACGCCCTGGAACCATCCGCGCGCCGGCGTCGTGGATGTCCACGACTGGGCCGAGTTCCAGGGCGTGGTGGCGCAGGTCGCGGACCGAGCGCTGGACGCCTGACGCGTGCCCAACGTCCGCGCCAACGGCATCGACATCCACTACACGGTCGAGGGCGAGGGCCCGCCGCTGGTCCTGCTGCACGGCGCCAGCTCCTCGGCAGTGGAGGACTGGGGTCACCAACGAGCCGCGTTCCGCCAGGTGTTCACGTGCTACCTCGTCGATGCCCGGGGCCACGCAGGGACGTTCTGGGACGGCAGGGGCGACTGGTCACATGAGCGGTTGGTGGCGGACCTGGCCGCGTTCGCCGATGGCATAGGCCTGGGCGTGTTCCACGTGGCGGGCTTCTCGATGGGGGCGCTGACCGCCCTCACCTTCGCGACGCGCCGGCCCGAGCGCCTTGCCAGCGCCGTGATCGTGAGCATCGACGTGGAGCCCGAGCCCCGGGCGAGCATCGCGCGCCGAGCCATGGACCCGGAGCGCATCGAGCGCGAGGAGCCTGCGTGGGCGGCGCAGCTGGAGCGTCGTCACGGTCCGGTGCAGGGCGCCGGCGCCTGGAGGCGCCTCATGGGTGCGATGGCCGAGGCGGCGGGGCGCCACGAGCAGTTGCGCCCGTCGCAGCTGCGGGATGCGCGCGTGCCCATCCTGCTGGCGTGCGGCGATCGTGATCCATGGGTGCCTCTGGAGCACGCGGTGACGCTGCGACGACAGCTCCCGGACGCCCGCCTGCTGGTGGCGCCAGGATGCGAGCATGTGGTGCCGGTGCGCGCCGCATCCCTGCTCAACACCGCCTCACTGGCCTTCTGGCGCTCGCTCGAGGTTTGGGGGCGGTCAGCCCGTTCCTAGCCCAACCGCGTCGCCGTCCTGGTCGAACGACATCCGGCGCCGGCCCCGAGGCCTGGTTCCTCGCAACTGGGCTTGGCCGGAGGACCGATGGGTGACCTTCGGGTCATCCTGGTGTGGTGCGGAGCCGGTGATACGATCCCGCCCATGCCCCGTGACCCCCGACGCTCGCTCCGCGAAGCGTGGATCGTCAGCGCCGTTCGGACGCCCATCGGTCGCTACGGTGGAGCCCTGCGGAGCGTGCGTCCGGATGACCTGGCGGCCGTCGCCATCTCGGCGGCCGTGGAGCGGGCCGGGGTGGACGCCTCGGTCATCGACGACGTCGTCCTGGGGAACGCCAACGGGGCCGGAGAGGAGAACCGCAACGTGGCACGCATGGCGGCGCTCCTGGCGGGGCTCCCCGTGAGCGTTGCTGGCCAGACGGTGAACCGCCTGTGCGGCTCGGGTCTCCAGGCCATCAACACCGCCGCGCACGCGATCATGGTGGGCGACGGGGACGTGTTCGTCGCTGGTGGTGTCGAGAGCATGACCCGCGCGCCGTACGCGATGCTCAAGCCGGAGGTCGCCCATGAGCGGGGTGACCATGCCCTGGTCGACACGACGCTCGGCTGGCGCTTCGCGAACCCGCGCCTGGCAGAACGCTACGGGTTGGATTCGATGGGAGAGACGGCCGAGAACGTTGCCTATCGCAACGAGATCTCCCGCCCCGATCAGGATGCGTTCGCCCTCCGGAGTCAAGCGCGGGCGGCCGCGGCCATGGCTGACGGGCGCCTCGTGGAGCAGTTGGTGGGCGTCCCAGTGCCACAACGGGACGGCACGACCCTGATCGTCGACCGTGACGAGCATCCGAGGCCGGAGACCACCGCCGAGCGTCTTGCCACGCTCCCAGCGGCCTTCCGCGAGGGCGGCACGGTCACCGCAGGCAACAGCTCGGGCATCAACGACGGGGCTGCCGCGCTGGTGCTGGTGGAATCCGGGCGAGCGCGCTCATGGGGACTGCGACCCATGGCGCGCGTGATGAGCACGGCCGTGGCGGGGGTGGAACCCTCAATGATGGGTCTGGGGCCCATCCCGGCGACACGCCGAGCGCTGGAGCGAGCCGGGCTCGACGTGTCGGACCTGGACCTCGTGGAACTCAACGAGGCCTTCGCGAGCCAGGCTGAGGCCTGCATACGAGCGCTTGGGCTCGACCCGGACAGGGTGAATGTCGATGGGGGTGCCATCGCGCTGGGCCACCCGCTCGGCATGAGCGGCGCGCGGCTGATGACCTCGCTGGTGCACGGCCTGCGACGCACGGGTGGCCGCCATGGGCTGGCGACGATGTGCATCGGGGTCGGCCAGGGTATCGCCACGGTCGTGGAGAGCCTGGGGCCGGAGGCGGCATGAGCGAGACACGCACCGCGACGAGCGGCTCCAGCCACTCCGGCGACCCATCCATCGACCGACGCTGGTTCGAGGAGGCACTGCGGGCGCAGGGGTTCGTCGTGGAACCACCACCCGAGGACGCCTCTGAGGGCTCGGCGCCACTGCTGGGGCCGCAGTCGCCGGGTGGGCCCTCGTCGGGCGAGCCGTCCATCGGGGGGCCCTCGTCGGGCGAGCCGTCCATCGGGGGGCCTACTCCGGGAGAGCGCCCACCCGTGCCGGGCGCGCTGCTCGCGCGCATCGCGTCCCAAGGCCAGCCGACGCCGCTCCCCGGGAGCGCCCCTGGCACGACCCGAGCGTTGGTCGAGCCCGCGGACACGGGCACCCCTCTCGAGACAGGACCCGCCGCGGTCACGACGGTGACACCCTGGTCCTCCACCACCATCGAGGCACCGCGGACCGACACCGCGCCTGTCGCGACCGCGTCCGATGCCACCCCAGCCCCCGATCCCACCATCGTCCCGCCGTCCGAGCCGGCCGTGGTGCCCGAGCCGGCGGTGCCGCATCCGACGGGGCCCGGGTCGACCGAGCTGCCCGCGCCTGCCCGCGCCGCTGGGACCTCCTCGAACGCCTCACGTGACGACGAGCAGGGCGCCTCATCCGAGCCGGAGGGGCCCATGGCGGCGACGGCGGCAGCCCCCGGGCGTCCCGCTGGACCGGTCGGCGCCGCGATCTCGGCGCAGGCGCTGGTGGCCGCCCCTTCGGCTCCTCCACGCGCCGCCGAGGGCGAGGTGAGACCTGCCGGATCGTCAGAGCGTGGCGCGGCAGAGACCTCGCCCTCGGAGATTGTGCGGGTCGCCCTCACGATCCTGACGGCGCTCGTCATCCTCGTGGTCGTGGTCGGGGCCATCATCGTGGCGAGCCAAGTCGCCTGACGCTTGCCGAATCCGGCGCCTGCACCTACGATGGGCCTGGCCGGACACCGTAAGGTGCCGCCGCACGACGCCCGTCCCGGAGGACATCACGCGCATGATCGAGACGACGGGGGAGATCCCCCAGCCGCAGCACCTGGCCGATGTCGAGGCCGCGCCCCTGGTGGCCCTCAGCGAGGCGGCTGCCGCCAAGCTCCAGGAGCTCACCGCTGGGGACGCCAGCCCCCAGACAGGTCTCCGTGTCTACGTCTACAGCGGCGGCTGCTCAGGCTTTCGCTACGGCATGATGCTGGAGGACCAGCCCACGCCTGAGGACGTCACCGTCGAGAGCCGGGGCATCAAGGTGTACGTCGACCAGCAGAGCACGCAGTACCTCGTGGGCTCGGAGATCGACTACCTCGACACGCTCATGGGTGCCGGCTTCACCGTCAACAACCCCAACGCCGTCTCCGGCTGCGGATGTGGCAGTAGCTTCCGCACCGCAGAGTCGGCGGGCAGCCCGGGCGCCTGCCACTGACGCGCACGCCATCCCGGCTCCGAACGGCGGCGCCGCACGCGCCGCCGTCCTGATTCCCACGCGCGGGCCGCTCGCGTCACGCGTCGGCGAAGCGCTCCTCCTTCCACGGGTCGGCGTCGTTGTGATAGCCGTACCGCTCCCAGAACCCGGGTTGGTCGTGGGTGAGGAACCGCAGCCCTCGGACCCATTTGGCGCTCTTCCAGAAGTACCGCTTGGGGACGACGAGTCGGAGCGGGTAGCCATGCTCGGGTGTCAGCGGCGCCCCGTCGGCGACATCAGCCAGCAGGACGTCCTCGTCATCCAGGACATCGAGCGGTAGGTTGGTCGTGTACCCCTGTTCCGCCTGGGCGAGCACGAAACGCGCGCCGGGCGTCGGTCGCGCCCGGCCCAGGATGTGCCCGATGGGCACGCCCTCGAAGACCGCATCCAGACGGGTCCAGCGTGTCACGCAATGGATGTCCGTGACCAACGTCTTCCGGGGCATCGCCCGGAACTCCTCCCAGGTGCACGTGAACGGCTCCGCGACCTCGCCCCAGACGTGGAAGTCCCAAGCGGCGAGATCCACCGAGGGCACCGAGCCATAGTGGAGGACTGGCCACTTCCGCGTGAGGTACTGGCCGGGTGGGAGGCGGTCCTGGTCGTCGCGCGCCCGTGGGCGTCCGAGGAGCTTCATGCCCGCAGTGTAGGGTCACATTCCTGGAGGTTGCGCACGGTCATGCCTCGTCCAGGGCGCGGTCGATGACCCTCAGGATCAACCGGGACGCCTCGGCGCTCTTGCCGCCCGGTCGCTCGCCATCGGCTTGCCCGAGCGCGAGCTTCAGATCGCCGAGCGCCTGCTCCAGGATAGGGGTGCGGACGAGGGCGCCATCGCCAAAGGCCCGTTCCAGCCGTGCTGCCACCGTCCGGGCATTGTCGGTCGCGTGTCCTCGCTGCGCGATCAGGGCGCGCACATCCGCGCGCGCGGCGTCGGAGGTCGCACCCACGCTCGCCACGCCGGGCCCTACGCGGACCGAGCGCCCGCCACGGTGGTCGCGGCGCCGCCACGTCGTGTCAGCCACTCGTCACGCAGGATGCCCATCTGCACCTCGTCCCAGTGTCGGCCATCGCGGGCAATCGCCTCTCGGAGTCGACCTTCGACCCGGAAGCCTGCCTTCTGGTAGCTCCGAATGGCGCGCTCGTTGAATGAGAAGACGGTCAGACCCACACGGCGCAGCCCGATGCGCTCGAACGCCAGCCATAGCATGAGTTGTGCCGCCTCGGTGCCGTACCCCTGCCCCCATGCGTCGCGCTCTCCGATGGTGATGTGGAACAGCACCGACCCGTTCTCCGGATCGAGCGAACTGAACGTCGTGAGCCCCACGAGACGACCCGACGGGCGGAGATGGATACCGTACGCCACCGACTCCGCCGACAGCATCCGGGACTGGAAGAAGCGCTCGACCTCGTCGGTGGGCATGGGCCGCGTCGAGTAGCGCGTCAGACGTGCGATCTCCGGGTCCGCGTACCAGCGCAGCACCGTGGGCAGGTTCGTGGGAGTGTGGTGGCGCAGTTCGATGAGCCTTCCCTCGATTCGGGGCGGGTTCCAGCGGGAGCGATCCAGGTTCTGCATGGGATCGCCCGATGCTATCCCGCGCGGCAATCCCTGACGATCCCCGACACGCTCGGCACTAGGATGACACGCGATGCGCGAGTGGATCGAGGTCGCTGACGCGGTCTCGGCGACCCGGAGCACGGTCTCCAAGGTCAGGATCGTGGCGGGATACCTCCGAGCCCTGGAGGCGACCGAGCTTGAGCCCGCGGTCACGTTCCTGGCGGGCAGGCCCCTCCCAGGCACAGACGACCGGGCAGTCGGCCTCGGCTGGAGGGCCGTCGGGGGTGCTGTCCAGGGACTCGCAGCCCAGGCCGTCGCGGACACGGGCCGACAGATCTTGGACCTGGGTGCTGCATATGACCGTTCGTCGGACATCGGCACTGCGGTGATGGACGTCCTGGCCGCCGCTGGCCACGAGGCGGAGGGTGTGCCACCGGGCCCGGCCGAGGTCCGGGCGGTCCTGGGGAAGGTCGCGGCCACACGAGGCTCACAAGCCAAGGTCGCGCTCCTGCGCGGGCTGCTCGCCCGATGCGACCCGGACACGGCTCGGGGCGTGATCAAGGTGCTCACCGGGGAGCTGCGCATCGGTCTCCGGCAGGGCCATCTGGAGAGGGCTGTGGCTGCGGCCTTCGATCGACCCCTCTCGGATGTGCAATGGGCGGTGATGCTCACCGGGGACATCGGCAGGACGGCGCTCCTTGCACGCGACGATGCCCTGGGAGCCGCTCGCCTCGTCCTGTTCCACCCCCTGACCTGCATGCTCGCCTCGCCGGTCATCGACGAGACGGAAGTCTTCGTGCGCATGGCGCCGCCGGTGTGGGTGGAGGACAAGTACGATGGCATCCGCGCCCAACTGCACAAGCAGGGGGCCGACGTCCGGCTGTACAGCCGTGAGTTGCGCGACATCAGCGGTCAGTTCCCCGAGGTGGTGCGCGCGGCCGTGACCCAGACCTGGGACGGGGTGCTCGACGGCGAGATCCTGGGCTGGCGTGACGGCCAGGCGCTGCCCTTCCTCGCGCTCCAATCCCGTCTGGGGCGGAAGGCACCATCCCGGGCCGTGCAGGTGGATGTGCCGGTCATCTACGTGGCCTTCGACGCGCTTGCCCTGGGCGATGGGTCGACGTCCATCGAGCCGCTGCTGCGGCTGCCGCTCCGCGCGCGCCGCGAGCGTCTCGAGCGACTGGGCCTCGAGCATGCAACGGGCTTTGGTGTCGCGGAGCGGACCAGCGCCCCTGACACGGCCGCGCTTCGGGCCGTCTTCGAATCGGCGCAGGCGCGTGGCAACGAGGGCCTGATGATCAAGGACCCGGCCTCCGGCTACGCGCCGGGACGTCGCGGCCATGCCTGGCTCAAGCTGAAGCGCGCACTCGCGACCCTCGATTGTGTGGTCGTGGGTGTCGAGGTCGGCCACGGTCGGCGGCACGGCGTCCTGTCCGACTACACCTTCGCGGTGCTCGACGATCGACCGGGTGCCCCAGACGGACGGCTCGTGACCATCGGCAAGGCATACAGCGGTCTCACGGACGCGGAGATCGCAGAGATGACGCGCTGGTTCGAGGCGCACACCCTGAGCGTGCATGGTCGATACCGGGTGGTCGAGCCGACCGTGGTGGTGGAGATCGCGTTCGACATCGTCCATCGGTCCGCCCGCCACGCCTCCGGCTTCGCGATGCGCTTTCCGCGCATCGTGCGCATCCGGGATGACAAGTCCGCCGCCGAGGTCGATCGACTGTCCACGGTCGCGGCCATCCACGAGCGGCTCCAGGCGGGCGGTCGGTACCGTGTCCTGACCGGAGGCTGAGCAATCGAGGCACGGATGCGATGATGCGGGCGATGGACCCGTTCCTGCCCGATGACGCCAAGCTGGATGCGATTCGCGAGCTGCTGCCGTCACTTGGTTCGGGCATCCGGCTCGACGTGACGACGGCAGGCCCCTACCCGGCTGAGACCGACCGCGCCGTCCGTCAACTGGCTGAGCACGAGCAGCGGGTGGGGCGTGGTGGCGCCGAGCGCAGCGAGGAACTGGACCAACGACAGGACGAGGCCTGCTCCGTGATTGCGGCGGTGCTCTCGACGACCCCCGACCGGGTGCTCCTGGCACCGGGGCCCATCGCCGTCCTGTCGGCACTCCTCCTGGCCGGCGGCCGGTCGATGCGCGGCGGCGTGGCGATCGTGGGGGAGCTGACCGGGACCCTGTCCGAGGCGTTGTCGGCGGTCGCGGAGGCCCACGGGACCCCGGTCCGGCGCGGGGACCAGGGCCTGCCGCCCGACACCGCCCTGGTCGTGGCATCACACGTCGACCCCGTGACAGGCCGTGTGCTCGACATGCGCCCGCTCGCCGACCGAGCGCACGCGGTCGGTGCGGCGCTCCTCCTCGACGCGGGCTGGTCCGCGGGCGCCATCCCGGTTGACGTGGCGACCTCGAGGGCCGACCTGGTCCTCGTGGAGACGCACCGCTGGCTCCTGGGACCAGAGGGTGTCACCGCGCTCTGGATGGCCGATGCCGGGGAGGCGGGTCGCGTGCGCGCCCTGGTCGACCGGCTGCCCCTCGGGCAACTGGTGGGCGTCGCGCGCAGCGTGGGGTGGCTCCTCATGTACGTCAGCCTGCCGTGGGCCTTCGAGCGCACCGAGTCGCTCGTCATGCGCCTACGACGCGCGTTGGTGGCGTGTGACGGAGTGTCGCTGACCACCCCTCCAAGGGGGATCGCCGCCACCGTGGCGTTCGCGATCTCGGGGTGGACGGTCGTCGACGCGGCCGCGGAGCTCGGACGGCGGGCACACGTGCTCCTGGACGTGGACGTCCCACGCGGGCTGCTTGTCGCGAGCGTCGGTGCCTGGCTGCGCGACGGCGAGGTCGACCGGTTCGCCCAGGCAGTCGCGGAACTGGCTGCCCACACACCGGAGACGTTGCCTCGACGACCGCTGCTGACGGTCCTGGGCCCTGCCCCCGGGCACGAGCTGTGACCGACGGACGCAGGGTGCCGCCCGCGGGACGCGGCTGGCTCGAGACCCGGGTCCGGCAGGCCCGCAACCCACCTCCACCTGTCTTCCGGGCCGCGGTCGCGAACATGGCGGTCGCCCTCGTGGGCGCGATCGTCCTGGTCGCATGGGACTGGCTCGCGGCGCATGACGCTGGCCTGCCCGACATCATGCTCGGGCTCGGCGCCCTGTACGTCATCGTGGTGCTGGTCACGGGGAGCATGCTCACCTGGCTCTGGGTGGAACTGCCGACGGGGACTCGGGGCGAGCGACGCAGGTCCCCGTGGGCTGCACTGCTCGGCTTCTTCGCCGCCGTGCCCATCGTCTATCTCATGCTCGTCGTCGCGATGCAGGTGATCCGACCCCTGCTGGGCTGAGCCCCGTCGCGGTGTAGCATCGCCAGCACACTCGGCACCGGCGGTCATGCCTACGTGGGGGAGTAGCTCAACGGTCAGAGCGGCCGGCTTATATCCGGCTGGTTCCTGGTTCGAATCCAGGCTCCCCTACCACCCCCGCGACCGCATCGCCCGCCGGCGCAAGGGCCCCTGGCACGACGACCGTCCACACGGACCGGGGCCTCCTTGTGCCAGTCGACTACACTGGGCGGCCCGATCAGCGGACATGCCATCGGCCCGGAAGTGCCCTAACGACCGTGGCGACGAGGAGGATCCGAATGTTCAGCCGCAACACCGACCGCCCCGCACCCGACGACCGCCGCGCCGTCCCCGCCACCCCCGCAGCCACCCCACAGGGAGTACGGGACGTGTCCATGCAGAGCCCTCCGCCCATGGGCATCGCGCCGACCGCGACCGTACCCTCGGACCTGTCGGTGCTGGCCCGCGCGGACCGGCTGGAGGGGACGCTCAAGGTCGCCGGGACCCTCCGCGTCCAGGGCACCCTCACCGGATCGGTGGAGGCGACTACCGTGCAGATCGACGAGGGCGCCTCGGTGAAGGCGGACATCACGGCCGACGAGGTGGTCATCGGTGGTGAGTACAACGGCAAGCTCGTGTGCCGCCAGCGTCTGGAGATCCGCGCGACGGGTGTGGTGGTGGGTCAGGTGCAGACCTTCCGCCTGATGCTCCACGAGGGTGGCTCAATCGATGGCGAGCTCAAGATGATCAAGGGTCCGCTTGAGGACGGGGCCCTCCGGGGTCGCAGCCGCGAGGGCGGTCGCTCCACACCCACCACCGTGGGTGTGGGCAACGGCGTCGTGCCGGAGGTAGCCGCGGCGGGTGCCGAGCCGATTGGCTGAGCCGCAGGGCCCAGCGTGAGATGTGCTGACGCCCGCCGGGTGACCCGGCGGGCGTCAGCGTGTGTGATGTTGCCCACCGCAGGGCGGGCGTCAGCGATCAGGCGCGGCGCTTCGCAAAGCAGTCGGTGCAGTAGACAGGCTTCCCGCTGGTGGGCCGGAACGGCACGCGCGCGGTGTTCCCGCAGCTCGAGCACGTGGCCTCGAACATCTCCCGGGGAGGCCGGTCGCTATAGCTGCGCCCGCCGCCACCACTCGAGTAGCCACCGCTCGAGTAGCCACCCCCAGAGGCGTAGCCGCCACCACCGTAGCCACCGTCGGACGCGTAGCCGCCCCCGCCTGTGTTCCGCTGTGCCTTGCGCTGGGCGCGGCACGACGGGCAGCGGCGTGGGTCGCTGAATCCGCGTTCGGTGTAGAAGTCCTGCTCATTGGCAGTGAAGACGAACTCCTGGCCGCAATCGGCACAGGTGAGCGTCCGGTCCGTTGACACGATCCGTGTTCTCCTGGATGCGCGCCGGCTCCCGCGACCTGTCTCGCGGGAGCCGTGAGAGGGGTGATCGTGTGCCGGACGTTTCTGGGCCGCCCGGCGTACCGGTGCGACATTGAGCGTGGCGTATGGTAGCGGTTCGTGCGCGTCGCGCAAGCCCCGATCTTCGGCGCGGGGCCTCGGCACTGCGATCCATGCCTGGTGCGTGCCGGTAGGCCAGCAGTCCCCCCTCGCGACAGCCGGTCGTCAGGGTGTGGCATCGAACGGAGCGCACCATACTGGCGCGGTCCGGGACCTGCCGCACCCCAGGCCCGGTCTCCGATGATTGCCACGCATCCCGTACGATCGCCCCGCGCATGAGAGGACGAGTACCCAGATGAACCGGTCCGATCCGAAGCAGAGTGTCCGCGAACTGCTCGAGGAGGCACATCCGGCCCTCATCGGGCTGAGTCATTGGATCCATGCCAACCCGGAGGTGGGGTTCGAGGAGCATCACGCCTCCGACTGGGTGAACGAGTGGCTGCAGACCGCCGGGTTCCAGGTCGAGCGCGGCGTGGCCGACATGCCGACTGCGCTCGTCGGTCGCTTCGGTCCGGGCCCGCTGCACGTCGCCATCTGCGTCGAGTACGACGCGCTCCCCGAGGTCGGGCACGCGTGCGGCCACAACATCATCGCGGCGGCCGGCGTTGGTGCCGGCTTGGCGCTCGCCTCTGTCGCGGGTGACCTGGGGCTGCGAGTGTCGGTACTCGGGACTCCGGCTGAGGAGAGCGGGGGCGGCAAGCTCGGCTTCATCCAGGCGGGCTACTTCAATGACGTCCATGCGGCCGTGATGGTCCATCCCTGGCCGAGCGACGCGGTCATCCCGGCCGTCATCGCCGTCACACACCTGGATGTGACCTATCGGGGCCATGAGGCCCATGCGGCTGGATTCCCCCACCTGGGTCGCAACGCTGCCGATGCGATGGTCGTTGCCCAGGTGGCCATCGGACTGCTGCGTCAGCAGCTGCTCCCGTCCGACCGGGTGCACGGCATCGTGGTCAAGGGGGGCGACGCACCGAACATCATCCCCGCCCTCACGACGGCGCGGTACATGGTCCGGGCCCAGGACAGCACCAGGCTGGAGGAACTCACCGACCAGGTGCGGCGATGCTTCGAGGCTGGTGCTGTCGCGACCGGCACCCAGGCCGAGATCGTGGAGGGGACCCGGTACGCGAACATGGTCCACGACGCCGATCTCGCGGCGCTCTACCGGCACAACGCGAGCTTGCTGGGCCGGGTGTTCGACGACACGCCGACCGCTCCCTTCTCGACCGACATGGGCGATGTCTCCCACGTCGTGCCTTCGATCCATCCCATGATCGGCATCGACACGAACGGCGCGGTCAACCACCAGCGCGAGTTCGCCGATGCATGCGCCTCGCCGTCGGCCGATCAGGCGATCCTGGACGGTGCGCTGGGCCTTGCCTGGACCGTCATCGACGCTGCGCAGGACCAGGTCATCAGGGCTCGCCTGCTGGGTGACGCTGTCCTGCGTGAGGCCGTCGCCATCGTGGAGGAGGTCAAGTCGCTGGACGCGCACGCGGACCTCCTGGACGAACTCGCGGGTTCGGTGGCAGCCAGTGACCCTCTCCTGGCCGAGCAGATCGGCGCGGCGGCGGATGCGCTCGAGGAGCGGGCTGACGAGCTGGCGGAGATCGCGGACAGTCGCTTCGAGGAGGCCCAGGAGCTTACGGATGAGGCCCTGCTCGATGAGGTCGCGAATGAGCTTGGGTCCGACCTGGAGGACCTCGCCGGGGCTCTCGGCCCATCGGGTGACGTGACGGCACCGGGCATCGCGATCGAGGCACTGCTGGTGGCCGATGCGGACGCGGAGGGCGCACCCGAATCCGCAGGGCCTGACGATCGAGGCAGCTGGGAGGCATCACCGGCGGCCGCTGTCCCTGAGGATGCCGTGGTTGACGCAACGACCGCGGATGTCCTTGACGATATCTGGGGCGCCGACGAGCCGGACGTCGCAGCGGGCGACGCCAGGGGCACGCCGGTTGCGGAGTCAGGATCCGAGCCCGTCATGGCCACCGAACCAGAGCCCGAGATCGCTGTCGTGCCGGGGCCCGAGCCCGAGGCGATCGGGGGCCCGGAGGACGCCGAGACGGACGGCCTTGCCAGCGGTGGCTCGTGGCAGGAGCCGGTCGCCGAGGCCGCTGCCCCGTCCTTCGAGCGAGCACCTTCGGAAGGTTCCTCGCCGACGGTTGCGGCTGCCCTGGACAGTGCCCACGCCGCGTGGGAGCGGGACTTCCTCGTCGTGGTGCGACATGCCGCATGGGAGGAGCAGTACTCGCACGCGCTGGCGTCGACGTCCCCGCCGACCGCGCCCGTGAGCGAGCCTGCTGCCGAGGCCGCCGAGGCTGTCGCCGAGGCCGCCCCGGAGGCGATGACCGCCGAGGCCGCGTGGGAGCAGCCCGCCGAGGCCGCCGCCGAGGCCGCCGCCGAGGCCCCGTGGGAGCAGCCCGCCGAGGCCATGACCGCCGAGGCCGCCCCGGAGGCGATGACCGCCGAGGCCGCCGCCGAGGCCCCGTGGGGCTCGACCAGCGACGCCGCCCCGGAGGCCACGGCCGACGACGCCGGGACCCCCGAGGTCCCCGAGGCCGTCGCCGGGGTCACGTTCGAGCCCCCCGTCGCAACCGATGACATCTGGTATTCCGGGGCCCCAGACGAGGACCTGCCCGTGGCCGAGCTCGTTCCTGAGCAGCCGGTCGCCGTCACTTCAGGGGCTGAGCGCACGCAGGAGTTCGTCTGGATCCCGGCCGACGAAGATCGTTGACGTCCGGTCGCCCTACCGGACGGACAGTGATGTGCTGGTGGACGATGTTCGGCACAAGGCTACGCGGGTAGCGGTACGGACGTAGCCGCGTGTCAGCCGGGCACCACACAAGGGGCGTCCCCGGGATGCGGGCTGATCATGGCGTAGCCAGTGCGCCGATTGGCCCACGTCGAGGCTTCGGCGCCACCGGCCATCGTCATGCGAGCCGGGAGTCATTAGGCGGATCGGTCGCCGCCATGTCCATCGACCCTGGGACAAGGCTGCGGGGTCTCGATGGGCGCATCGCCCAGGGCCATCCGGGAGCCCGACAGGCAGAGGGCGTGGTCCACCGGGGTCGGCTGTGCCCCGTGCTGACGGGTAGGCGGTGGTCCACAGGGACTTGGTGACGTCCAGCCATTCCTCACCGGAGAGCTCGCTGGAGCGTGCTCGCGGGATGGGTCGGCGTTCAGCCACGTCTCGATGTATCACCGAGCGCCACGTATCCTAGGTCGCATGTCGTTCGTGGGACGAGAGCGCGAGTTGGCGGCACTCGGCAGGGCACTCCAGCGCGCAGCCGATGGTCGGACGAGCCGCGTGCTGCTGAGCGGGCCCGCCGGCATGGGTGCGACGTCACTGCTCGACGAGCTCGTGCACAGGATCCGTCACTCGGGCGACGTGACGGTGGTGCGCGGCGCGGCACGTGCACCCACGGCGGAGGAACCCTTTGCGCCTCTGGTCGAGGGACTCGAGGGCGTCCTCGGGCGACTGTCGGATGAGCAGGTCAGACGGGTCGTGGATCGGACGGCCCATGACATCGCGGCGATGTCGCCAGGCCTGCGTCAGCGCCTCTCGGCACTCGGCTTGGAGCTCGCGCCCCCACGCCTCGACGCCCCGAACCAGGTCGGAAGCCGCGTGATGGAGGCCGTGCTGGGTCTCATCGAACGCCTCGCCGCCGATCGGACGCTCCTCTTGATCGTGGAGGACTTGCACCACGCGGATCCCGCGACGCGAGCGCTGATCGGGGCCCTGGGGCGCTCACGACGACAGGCCCGGCTGTGTCTCGTCGTGAGCTGGAGGCCGGGCGAGCCACCATCCCGCCATCCGATCCGGGCGACGATGACGGGTCTCGCCTTGGACGCCGACGCGGAGCGCATCGGGCTCGCGCGGCTGGCGCCCGGCGATGTCGAGCGTCTCATCAGCGAACTGCTCGACGGTAGGCCCGCCGGCGACCTCCTCGCGGCCGTGGATGCCGGATCGATGGGTGAGCCGCTCCTCATCAGCCATCTAGTGGCCGCCACCCGGTCGCTCGAAGGGATTCGGCTCGCGACATCCTTCGAGGATGGCGTAGCGGCGCGTATCGACGCACTCTCCACCCCCGCGGCCCAGGTGACCCGCTTCCTCGCGTCCGCCCGCCAGCCGGTCGCCCGGGACGTCCTGCTCCGCTCTCGTGCCGTTCGGGCCCGTGTCACCGCCACGGCCCTGACCGAGGCCTTGGAGAGCGGCCTGGTGGTGCAGCGGGAGGACCGGCTCGTCATCGCGCACGATCGATACGCGGATGCGGTCGAGCAGGCCACCTTGCCATGGGAGCGCGAGGCGTTCCACGCCGAACTGGCGAGCATGGTGGCCGACCATCCGACGCGCGCCGCGTGGCACCTCGACCGCACCAGTGACCGCACGGGCGCACGGATCGCGCGCGAGCGGGCCGCGATGTTTGCCCAGCGACTCGATCCCGGTGAGACCACGCTGCTCCACCTGACCCGGGCGCTGGAGCTCGCCTCCGATGGTCGAGGTCGAGCAACGACGAGCGACGGGCAGGACCCGGGATCGCTGCTGCTCGCAGCGGCGCGCGCTGCGACCACAAGCGGCGCCTTCCGCCGTGGTGCCGGCTATCTCCGCAGCGCCATCGACCTGATCGGGAGCGGTTCGGCGACCACGGCATCGGAGCGCCGCCTCAGGGGTGCCACCCTTCGGGAGGAGTTGGGTCGAGCGCTCCGGGCCAGTGGCGACCTCGCGGGTGGCATCGGCGTGACGCAGCACGCCCTTGCGCTCGTGCCCCCCGGGGACGGCCACGTTCGTGCGAGAGTCCTCTGCTCGCTCGCCCAGTACCTGATGCTTGATGGGCGGTTCGAGGAGAGCGCCCGCCTGGCGCAGGAGGCCGTCGACCTTGCGGATGTGGCGGGGGACGCGTCCTGGCCCGAGATGGCCCACGCCCTGTGCACCCTGGGCGTCGACTTGGGCTACCTGGGTCAGCTTGAGCGCGGGCTGGCCCTGCTCGAGGCCTCAGCCATCGCGGCGCGGCGAGCAGGGCGACTGGACGACCTGATGCGCACCGCACTCAACCGGACGACGCTCCTCGATCTCGATGCGCGGCGCATCGAGGCACTTGACGTGGTCGCCGTGAGCAGCCAGGACGCAAGGGCCGGTGGGCTCGAACGGACGTACGGGGCGTTCCTGCGTGGCAATGCGGCCGACATCCTGTTCCAACTCGGTCGGTGGCGTGAGTGCGAGACGGAATGCAGGGCAGGCATGGAGTGGCCGCCCTCAGGCGTCGCCTGGTTCAGCCCCACGCTGTACCTGGGCCTGGTGCTCGTGGAGTCGCGGGCGGACGAGGAGGCTGCGGCCCTGGTGGGCCAGGCGCTGCTCCAACTGGAGACCATGCCGGCGGGTCAGTGGAGTGCCCTCGTCCAGCGCGCCGCGGTCAGCCTCGCCCTGTGGCGAGGCGACCACCAGGATGCGGTCCGGGTCGCGCTTCGCGAGTGGCCGCGTGTGCTGGAGACCGACGAGACTGCGCAGGTCGCGCTCGCGGCCGCGACCTGTCTGGAGGCCGCCGCCGCCGCCGCCGAAGCCGCCCGCTCGGAGCGGGACATCCCGGCTCTCGCCGAGGCCACCAGCCTCGCGAGGACCGTCCTGCCCGCAGCCCGCGAGAGCATCGCCGCGAGCCCAATGTCGCCGGCACTTGGGGCACGCCGGGAGGCAGCGCTCCAGATCGCCACGGCCGAGGCCCATGAACGACGCGTGCAGGGGCGAACCTCCCCGCGGACCTGGGCGCGCCTTGCAGCGGAGTGGAAGGGGCGCGGCATTCCCTACCAAGCGGCCAAGTGCCATTGGTGGCAGGCCCTCGCCGAGCTTCGAGGCAGCGGTGGGCGTGAGGCCGCGCGCGCACCGCTGCATGACGCCTGGCGCTTGGCCAGCCGGTTGCCGGCTGGCCCTCTCTGCGCCGCGCTGATCGATCTCGCCACGCGCTCGAGGCTGGATCTGCCCATCGACGATGCGCACCCCGCGCCCCCGGCGCATGTGCCGAGCACGCGGCCCCCGAACCGATGGGTCGCGGTGCCCGTGGTTGCTGATTCGGTCCCGCTCGTATCGGGTGCCATCTCCGACCTCATCCGGCCGAGGGAAGCGGCGAGGCAGCCGTTCGGGCTCAGTCCGCGGGAGCTGGAGGTGCTGCTCATCCTCGCGGAGGGGCGGACCGACCGGGAGATCGCGGAGCGGCTGTTCATCAGCCAGCGCACGGTCCACATCCATGTCCGGCGGGTGCTCGCGAAACTGGGTGCGAACAGCCGCACACAGGCAACCGCCATCGCATGGCGCGCCGGTGTTGTGCCCAGCGCCGCGGTCATGCCGAGTGTCGGGTAGCATCGATGGCATGAGGATCCCGTTTCGTCTGCCGATCGTCGTCGCGGCCGCACTGTTCCTGTTCGCGGGCTGCTCTGGCAGCACCGGCTCCACCTGGACCGTCGCGCCGCTCCACCCCACACCGACCGCGGGTCCGTCGGTCGTCCCGACAGGGCCGACGGGTTCACCAGGCGGCTCACCGGGCGCGAGCGCTGGGGCGGCTCGAACCATCGCGCTCGACCTGACGAGCAGTCTCCAGATCCAGCAGGACGGCGCCCAGGTCAGCGAGCTCGAGGTCCGAGAGGGGGAGACCATCCGCTTCGTTGTCGACAACACCGCCGGGTTCGCACATGACCTCTGGATCGGAACACCCGATCAGCTCTCGGCCGGCAACGTGAGCGGCCTGCCCGGTCTGGATCAATGGGACAGCGGCGTGCGGGAGTTTGACTACGTCGTGACCGCGGACACCGCGAACCTCCAGTTCGGGTGCACCGTGCCGGGCCACTACCAGACCATGCACGGGACGTTCCAGGTCACGCAGTAGCGGTCGGTCGCGTCGGACCGGGCAGGATGCTCGGTGGCGGATAACCAGCTTGCGCGGCGATGTTGCCGAGCGGGTCGAGCAGGAACACCGTGTCGCCCCCGTTGTTCCAGACCGCCGAGCCGCGGACGCACCAGAAGCGCTCCGACGCGGTGTCAATCCCGCACCCGCTGCGCAGCGTCACCCAGGCTCCCGGGGCGAGGACCAAGCGGCTGAACCGGTAGCGGTGGGATGACGACTCGTCGCGCACGGTCCAGCCCTCGAGGTCGATCTGCGCGTCACCTGTGTTGGTGAACCGGACCCACTCGTCATTGAGGTTGGCCGTGTCGTCCCCCGCCGCGTCCGGATGCGCCTCGATCCGGATCGAGGGCGGGCCGGCGCTGCCTGTGACGCTCGGGCCGCACGCGTCACGCGCCCAGACACCGAGGCCTGCCTCTCGCGCCACCCGCTGGCGCTCGCGGTACTCCGCGTCATGCGAGGTGTCCGGTGGGTAGGCACGTGCGATCGCGGCCCCGTCGTCGATGAGCAGTCCGCCCACGTCCAGCCCGGTGGGCGTCCGGGCGTAGCGGAGCAGCCGGCCGTATCGGTCGCGGTCAGTCACGTCGCGTTCCAGCCGGACAGGTCCCTCGGCCAGGATGGCGATGAGCGCGGCCGTTGCCTCGCTCGCCCAGCACTCGTCACGCTCAGGCGCGTTGATGCCCACGAGACGGACCGTCTCCTCGACGCCTGGGCGGCCGACCCGCAGGGTGTCGCCGTCGATGACGTCGCGCACGTCCCATGTGACGTCGGCCGGAGCCGATGGGCGCGGCGCGCCCCCTGACGCCTGGCCGCCGCAGGCCGCGAGCACGGCGAGCAGGATGCCCCAGGTCGCGGCCGCCGCCCTCCCGAGGGGGCGCCGGTCGTGCAGGTCAGCGGGCGAGCGGGCCATCCTGGAGCATTCCAAGGAGTTGGGTGAGGGTCGCGACCACGATCGCGGCACCTGCCGCCCGCAGGTCGTCCGAGTCAGTCGCGCCCGTGAGCACGGCCACCGGAGTCATCCCGGCGGCGACCGCCGCCAGCATGTCCCAGCGCGCGTCGCCCACGTACCAGGTGCCCGCCGGTTCGACACCCAGTTGGTCGGCGCCGGCCAGGAGCAGGTCAGGGGCGGGCTTTGCGTGGCGGACATGGCTGGCATCGACGACGGTGGGCGGCCGCGGCATGCCCAGCGCTGCAATCGACGCCGTCGT
>DAOTUX010000152.1:0-6110 GCA_034436475.1 Chloroflexota bacterium
ACCACGCGCAGGTCATCGTTGCCCAGGAGCGGCTGGCGCCACGGGGGCCCGTCATGCCGCGCGATGACCGCGTCTAGGTCCGCGTCCCATTCGGAGAGCGCCTCGGAGGGTGCCACGTAGGGCATGGGGCCCGACGTCCGCCTACGCGCGGGCGCGGTCGGGGAGGTCGGCCACGGTGCGAGCCGCAGCGGCCCCCAGGCGCTCGAGCGCCTCGTCGATGTCAGCGTCAGTGTGCGCGATCGAGATGCCATGGTGCCATCCCGGGTTGAGATAGACGCCCGCCGCCACCGCGTTGCGGTAGAACGCGTCCCCCAGTTCGCGGTCCTCGCCGGCCACGTCGCGGTATCGGGCGGGCTCCGCCTCGATGCCGAACAGCAGGCTGAAGCGAGCTCCGTACTGCTGGACACGGACCCGGAGACCCACGTCCGCGAACAGGCGCCGCAGGCCGTCGGTCAGCCGGTCGGCGCGGGCCAGGAGCGTGGGATAGAAGCCCGGCTCGGTCGCCACGTCCAGGAAAGCCCCGACGGCCAGCACGGAGCCCAGGTGTGCCAGGTACGTGCCGCTGTGGACGACCGGGCCCATCGGCGCGACATGGCGCATCACCTCGCGCGATCCCGCGATGACGCTGATGGGCATCCCGCCACCCACCGCCTTCCCCAGAGTGGTGATGTCCGGGGTCACCCCGTGGTCCGCCTGCGCGCCACCAACGTTGGCCCGGAACCCGGTGAGGATCTCGTCGAAGATGAGCAGCGCGCCCTGCCGGCGCGTGATGTCACGGACCTCCTGGAGATAGCCCGGCAGGGGATGGATGGTCCCCGAGTCGATGTTGACCGGCTCCATGACCACAGCGGCGACCTGGTCGCCCTCCGCATCCATGAGCGCCCGGAGTGCACCCAGGTCGTTCCACGGGAGGACGCGGACCAGGGCGCGATCGGCCGCGGGGGTGCCCGCCGACTCCGGGCGCACCGGGGTGTCGCGCCCGACGACTCCGGGCGCGACCGAGGGCCAGTAGTTGTAGCCCAGCGTGTCGTTGTAGCCGTGGAAGTGGCCCTCGAACTTGACCAGGACGTCACGTCCGGTGACCGCGCGCGCGAGGCGTGTGGCATGCCACGTGGTCTCCGTGCCGGTCATCGTGAACCGGACCATCTCGGCCGACGGGATGACCTGCGTCAGGCGCTCCGCGACCGCGATCTGATACGGCGTGTCGTGGCCCGTGAGGACGCCAAGGTCGAGCGACTCGCGGACCGCGTCCACGACCCTGGGGTGGGCATGGCCCAGCAGCGCCGCGCCGAAGGACATCTCGAGGTCGATGAGCTCCTGCCCGTCCACGACCGTGATGCGACACCCCGAGCCACGCTCGGTGAGCAGCGGTCGCCCGAGCGCACGGTTGAGGCGTGCCGACGCGGTCACGCCGCCCGGCAGGACCTCGCGTGCCCTGGCGAACCACGCGTCCGCGACGGGGGCGACGTCCCACGGGTGAGTGGCGGTTCGTTCCAGCACGGATGCCCCAGCGGTGCGAGATTTGATCATGTATAGGATAACCATAGCGACCACCGAGAGGAGGACGATCGCGCGACCGGCAGTCGACCGACGCGAGGCCCGGCGCCTTCGCGTGACCGTTCTTCGGAAGCCGGGCCCGCGTGCGCGGCCAAGGGGGACCGCCGCCAGGGCGTCGGGGGCTGCGGGCCACCCAGCGGCACCGCGACCCATGCCGATATCATCCGCGGCGTGTCGCGCCGGTCGGGCGAACGCCTCGACGGCCGTGCGGCTCGCGGCACACGATCATTGGCGGTGCTGATGCGACGATCATCGCGGGTCCTCCTCGACGACCTTGACCTGGAGCCACCCTCGCGCGAGACGTTCACGGATGCGGCGGTGACCCGGCTCCGCGGCCTCATCCTGTCGGGGCGTCTGCCTCCTGGGACCCCGCTCCGGCTGCACCATCTCGCGGATCGCCTGGGCATGAGCGCGATGCCCGTGCGTGAGGCACTGCGCGTGCTCGAGGCGGAGCGGCTGGTCACGTTCCGGGCGCATCACGGTGCGACCGTGGCGGAGCTCTCCGTCGAGGACGTCGAAGAGGCGTACGCCGTGCGAGCGGCGCTGGAGGGCCTCGCCGCCCGCGACGGGGTGCGCAACCTCACCGAGGAGTCGCTTGCGGAGATTCGGGCGGCGTTCGAGCGGATGGTGACAGCCGCATCCGAAGCCGATCGCGACGCGCTGGTGGAACATGACCAGGTGTTCCATCGGACGCTGTATCAGGCAGGCGGGCGCCCCGAGCGACTGCGCCGGATCATCGAGCTGTGGGAGAGCACGCGACGGGCGATCCCGCTCATCTACCGCGCGTGGGACCCGCTGGAACTTGCCATCGCCGCGCATCGCCCGATCATGGACGCGGTGGAGGCACGGGACGCGAGCGCGGCGCAGCGACTCAGCCGAGCCCACACCGAGCAGGCCGCCGAGCGCGTCCTGCGAGGCATCCGCGCCGCGGGCCGTTCGGCCGAGGAGGCGGGCGTCCCACCCGAGACGTAGGGGCCCCTCGAGACACGGGGGCGCCTGAGGCGTTCGGGCTCACACGCCGCCACCGACGGCTGCCACCTGGGCATCATCGCGTCGTGGCACACTCTGGCCCATCGGAAACGATGCCAGCCGGATGGACGGTCGGCATGTCCGGGAGCATGGGGTGGACGTGGCCACACTGGTCAGCGGCTTCTTCCACGGCGGCATCGGAGTCGCCGACATGGAGCGCTCGCTCGCGTTCTATCGCGACCTGCTCGGTCTCGAGGTCCAGTTCGACGTCACCCTCGACGCGGTCGACTACGTGCGGGCGGCGCTGGGCATCGAGATGCGCGACTGTCGGGTGGTGTACCTCCGGGTCCCCGGCAGCGACGGCGTCTTCGTGGAGCTCCTGGAGTACCACGGCACCGACGCCAGGCCCACCCCGGAGCCGCGGCCCTGGGACCCGGGCACGGGCCACCTGTGCCTCCACGTGACCGACGCCCAGGCGCTCCTGGACCGCGCCATCGCCGCTGGCTATCGCACCCGCAGCAGTCGCGCGGCCACCATCCCCGTGGGGCCCAATCGCGGGGCGTTGGCCGCATGGCTCGTCGATCCGGACGGGTACCACATCGAGCTGTTCCAGCGGTCGGCGACGCCGACCGCCTGACCCGGGTGGCGATGGCCACCCATCCACCAGGAGGGAGACACCGATGCCCCAGCTGACAGGCCTGCCATTGCTGCCCATCCAGGCCATCGGCAGCTCCGGCGTGCCGTCGTGGATGTGGCTGGTCCGTGACGCCGTGGCCGAGGGCAAGCTGGGACCGTCGGACATCGACGAGTCGCTCAGGGACGGCGCGGAGCGGGCACTCCGCGAGGCGGAGGAGGCGGGCTACGACATCGTGAGCGACGGCGAGATGCTGCGCGCGGACTTCACGCGCAACTTCCACGGACGCATCACGGGTCTCGAGGCCATCGACTACGAGCGTCGGCTGGGCTACCCGGGCCCCGACCAGTTGGACGCGTTCCGCGCGGTGGCGCCGCTCGACGTCCCCGACGGCTACGGCATGGTGCCCGAGGTCGAACACCTCCTCGCCCGCACCACCAGACCGTTCGTGAGCGCGCTCCAGGGCCCGGTCACCCAGGCGTTCCGCATCGACCCCTCGCCCCAGTACGCCGACAAGGGCAAGCTCGCGTGGGCGCTGGTCCCGTTCATCAACCGCGAGCTCAAGGCGGCCGTGACCGCCGGCGCCACGCTCATCCAGCTCGACGAGCCGGCCTTCTGGATCATGCCCGGGGGGCTTCCCGAGATGGTGGACATCACCAACGCCTGTCTCGAGGGCGTGGATGCGATGACCTCGCTCCACCTGTGCTTCGGCAACTTCCGGGGCCGACCGGCCACGTCATACCGCTCCTACGCGGCGTTCGCGCCGCACTTCCGCGACCTGCGGCTGGACGCGCTCAGCCTGGAGTTCGCCAACCGCTCGATGTGGGAGACCGAGCTGTGGGCCGAGCACGGCGGTGACAAGGTGCTCGTGGCCGGGGTCATCGACGTCAAGGCGCGCGACCTCGAGACGCCGCAGATCGTGGCAGGGCGCATCCGGCGACTGCTGGAATCGTGCGCGCCGGAGCGGCTGTGGCTGTCCGCGGACTGCGGCTACAGCCAGACCGCGCGTGGGCTCGCCGTGGACAAGATGCGCGCCCTCGTGGAGGGCGCGCGGATCGTGCGGGCGGAGCTGGGCGCCTCCTGACAGGCCGCTGGCCTGCGCGACCTGAGCGTGTCCACCGTCAGTGCGTCCCGCGTCGCGGCCTGCCCAGGGACGTCGCGGCCGCCGTGGCGTTCCTCGCCAGCGACGACGCGTCGTTCGTCACCGGGCAGATGCTCAACGTGGATGGGGGCTGGATGATGCACTGATCAGCCGCGACCGCGACCGGTCGCGGCTGGCCGAGTGACGTCGAGGGCGGCCCGACCGCTCGGACCGCCCTCGTGCGGCGCGTGGCGCCGGAACCCCGGCTCGCGCCGGAATGTGGGACTACTGCGCGTAGTCCGCCACGTTGTCGATGGTCACGAGCTGGATGGGCTCGTAGACCTCGCGCAACTCGGGATTGTCGAACGCTGGCGTCTCGCCCGCCAGGATCTGCTGGGCGAGCGACACGGTCAGGGCGCCCATGCCGGCGGGATCCTGCGCCACCGTCGCCGAGAGGCCGCCCGACTGGATGGCCGTGATGGCCTCCGGGTCGGCGTTGAAGCCGATGGTCACGATGTCCTTGACCGGGTCCTTGCCGGCATCCTTGATCGCGTTGCCGGCTGCCACACCCATGGGGTCGTTGCAGGCGAACACCCCCGCGACGTCGGGGTCCTTGGCCAGGGCGTCCTTCATGATGGTGTACGCCTCGTCCGCCTTGGAGTTCCCGGAGAGCTCCGTGACCACGACGTACCCGGCCGCCGTGATCGCCGCGTCGAACGCCTGGTTGCGGCGCGCGGCATAGACCGCGTCGGGCTGGCAGGTGATGGACACGACCTTGTTGCTGGGCGACCCGTGCGCCTTGATCTGGGCGTCCATGTACGCCGCCGCCTGGGTGCCGCCATCCGCGTTGTCGGAGATGACAATGGCGTCGTACGGCGTGCCGCCGCCACCGATGTCATCCACGATCACGGGCACGCCCTTCGCCTTGGCCGCGGCCACGATGGGACCCAGCGCGTCGGGGCTGAAGGGGCTGATGATGAGGACGTCCACCTGGTCCAGGAGCGCGGTGGCACCCGTGACCATCTCGTTCGCGTCGGACTTCTCATCGTGCAGGGTGTAGGTCCAGCCGAGCGCCTCGGCGGCCTCGCGGGTCCCTCGCTCCATCGCCTGGAAGAACTCGTACTGCATGTCGTACACCGAGAAGCCGACCCTGACGGGAGGGCCACTGGGGGCGGACGGCGACTGTGCGACGGTGCCGGACCATGCGGTCAGGGCCAGGACGAGGCCGCCCGCCACCGCGGCCAGCCGTGCATGCTTGGTGCTCATCGATCCTCCTCGAGAGTGTCATCGTCTCGGGTGCGCATCCCGCGCACAGGCCGACCTCAGCTCGCGGGCATCACCTCCGATCGGCGTCGCAGGGACAGGCGCCGCGGACTCCCCGAGGCGGAGCGCGTCCGCAGGCCATCGATCGCGAGGGCCGCGATGAGCACGACCCCCAGCACGATGCGCTGGTAGCTCGCCTCCACGCCCTGACGCACCAGGAAGTCGTTGAGGCCCGACAACAGCAGCACGGCGCAGAACGTGCCTAGGAGCGTCCCCTGGCCGCCTCGCAGGCTCGTGCCACCCAGGACGGCCGCGGCGATGACCTTGAGCTCGAAGCCGTCCTGCGTCCCGCCGTCCGCGGTCCAGATGCGCGTCACATACGTCAGCGCCGCGATGCCCACCGTGAGACCCACCACACCGAACACGAACAGGCGGAGCCGATCGGCGGAGATGCCGCAGAAGCGCGCCGCGACCGGCGAGGATCCGAAGGCGATGATGCGGCGGCCGGTGATCGTCCGTCGCAGCAGCAGCCAGATGGCCCCGTAGACGATGAGCATGAGCACGAAGGGGACGGGCACGCCCAGGACGTCGGCGCTCCCGATCTGG
>DAOTUX010000153.1:0-2279 GCA_034436475.1 Chloroflexota bacterium
GAGCGCTCCATGTCGGCGACTCCGATGCCGCCGTGGAAGAAGCCGCTGACCAGTGTGGCCACGTCCACCCCATGCTCCCGGACATGCCGACCGTCCATCCGGCTGGCATCGTTTCCGATGGGCCAGAGTGTGCCACGACGCGATGATGCCCAGGTGGCGGCCGTCGGTGGCGGCGTGTCAGGCACCTACGCTTCGAGTGGGATGACCTCCGCTTCGCTCGCCCTCGACGAGCACATCCGCGCGGATGGCGGGCCACCCGAGCCATCCAGCACTGACCCACCTCGGAACAGCATGCTCGACATGCGGTCGGTCTCGGTCCCGCCTTGGGTCACGTCCTCAGACGTCCCCGAGGCGGGTCACCTGGACGGTGGCATCCGCCCGCCTGGGAACCTCCGGGAGCAGCGTGGTACCGATGCCCGCGTCGGTGGTGTAGTACGTGTCGCTCTTCCCGACGAGCCCCTCGTCCGTGTGGACACGGATGAAGATGAGGTACGGGAAGGCACCGACCTGGATGGTCTCGAGTGCGGCGACCCTCATCGTGCGTCGCCCGTCCGCCCGCCGAGGCGATGTCGGCTGGCCCCAGGGGTGGGTGCCCCACGCGGATCGGGGATGGGCGTGGGCATCTTGGAATGCCCATGATGACAGGGCTGCCGGGCTGCGCGGGGTTGACGAGGCTGGCCCCGGCCAGCCACGATGACCACCCCAGCACAGCCCGGAGGTCCCAGTGCGTCATCGACGGCTGCTCGCCGCCTTGCTCCCCGCGCTGCTCATCGGTGGTGCCCTCCCGCCCGGAATCGCCCTCGCCCAGCCGGCCGAGGACCTGGAGGGGGTCACGCTGACCCTCGACCCGGTCGGGGAGGAGGCCGTCTCGGGGCTCGCGGTGCTCGCGCCTCGGGGCGGGGACACGGCCGCCAACGTGCTTGCGGTGGGTGCGCCCGCGGGCGCCATGGCCGTCATCCACGCAGGCACGTGCGCTGCCATCGACCCCACCCCGGTAGGGCTCCTGGGGGACGTGGGCACTACCGGCCAGCTCGCGGCCACGGTGCCGGTGGCGTTCGCCAGCATCGCGGACGGTGCGCACGTGGTGGCCATCCATCCCGGCCTCGACCTCTCCACGACCATCGCGTGCGGCGCCATCCCAAGGGCGGCCGCGCAGGACGCCACGGCGGCCCCGGGCGCGTCCAGCGCGCCGGGCGCGACGAGCTTCGTGAGCCCCACGTACGGCTTCTCGATCGACTGGGACGACCCGTGGCGACGCCTGGACTTCCAGCCGGGCGAGGGGTACGAGGGCTTGGTGCTGGGCAACGGCACCTCCCAGGTCACCATCGTTGCGACCCGCATGGAACCCGCCGACGCAACGCGCTGCATCCGTGACTGGGAGGGTCGCCTCCTCGAGTTGCTCAGGAGCGGCATCGTCAGCGACCTCCAGCCCATGGTGGACGAGCAGGGTCAGCCGATGGGTGGTGGCGACGCGCAGCGCGCCACGGGCGCGTACCGGTTCCTGTACAAGACCCAGACTGACCCTGAGGGGTCGGTCATCATCGAGCGGGACGACTGCCGACGGACCGCCGACTCCGTGGTCCTCGAGGTGACGGTCGACATCCCGGCCGACGCACACGACACGCAGGCACCGCTCGTGGAGGCACTCATCGGACGGCTCGCGACGACTGTGACGCCGAGCCGCAGCACGGCGCCGGCGACGCCCGCCGCGGCCACCCCGGGACCCACAGCGGTCGGGACCCCTCCGCCGACACCCGTCCCCGCGCCGACCGTCGACCCGGCGTGTGCCGGCTTGGACGTCTGGGTCAGGGACACCCTGGCGCGCTACGCGCAGCTCAAGGCCATCGCCGACGACGTGGCGGTGGCCATGAACTCAGGGATGCAGGTGTATGCCCAGGCGCTCGGACAGGCCACCGTGTCGGTCCAGCAGATCCAGATCGCCCAGCAGCAGCAGTCGGTGCCCAGCGCGGCCAAGGACGTCCAGGCCGACATCATCAAGGCGTTCTCGAAGCTTGCCGAGGCGTACGACCTGATGTCCCAGGCCTACGCCACGGGCAACACGGGCTTGCTCCAGCAGGGGCTCAACGCCGCGTCGGAGGCGCAGGCGACGGCCACGTCGGCGATTGCCGCGATGCGTCGCGTGGCCACGCCCTGCAACATCACGGTGCCCGCGGCCTGACGGGTGGGCCCACAAGGCCGCAGCCGGTTCCGACTCGGGGATTGCTCGGCCAGGCGGGCAGGGTCGTGTGGGGTCCGCCCGCCGGCTGCCCTGCCGCGCC
>DAOTUX010000154.1:0-10641 GCA_034436475.1 Chloroflexota bacterium
ACGACGGCGCCCCCGCGTACCACCTCGCGGTCGTGGTGGATGACCACGACAGCGGCGTGACGCAGGTGGTCCGGGGCGACGACCTCGCGTCATCGACGCCACGCCAGGTCGTCATCGCCCGACACATCGGCTACGCGGTCCCCGAGTACGCCCACGTGCCCCTGGTCCGCGGCCCCGATGGTGCCCGTCTCGCCAAGCGCCACGGCGCGGTCACCCTCGACGAGCTCCTCGGGCGTGGCCACACGGTCGATGAGGTGGTCGCCGCGATCGTCCGCTCCATCGGCCTCGAGCTGCCAGGGGGTCGTGTCGACCGGCTGCGGGAGCTCGCCCCCGGCTTCGACCTCGGGGCCATGGCGATGGCCGCCCCAGTCGTGGAGCTGCCTCAGCCGTCGTAGGTCAGCCCGAGGACCGTGTCGGTGAGCCAGCGCCGGAACGCGTGGTTGTCGCTGAACTGCTTGAACAGCTCCGTGTCGTCCTTGAGCGGCGCGGTCATGACGCGCCCCAGCGCCTTGTCATGCTCGCTGCGGGAGTTCGCCTTGTCCGAATGCTGGCGCGCGTTCAGGCATGCGGCATCGGCGGCGACGCGCGTGGGGAACTCATCGGTTGGGTCGAGCCGGCCGCGGTCGGCCGTTCATGTTCGGGATCTCCTGGGATGGCCGGATGCGGCGTCGATATCCGCCAGCCGCCCGATCACGTTCCTGACCGGCCGCGTCAGGGGGCGCGCATCGCCTCGGCGCGGAGCGCCGCCTGGAGCGCGCGCGCCGCGGTGCCCGGTCGGCCGTCACCGATGCGTCGCCCATCGAGGTCCACCACGCCCACGACCTCACGCACCGACGACGAGAGGATGACCTCGTCCGCGCCCAGCACCTCGGCGAGCGGCCAGACCCCCTCCTCCACCCGATAGCCGATGCCCGGCGCGAGACGCAGCAGGTGCGCCCGCGTCACGCCCGCCAGGATCCCCGTGTCAAGGCCAGGGGTGCGCAGCACGTCCCCGCGGAGCCACCACACGTTGCTCATGGCACCCTCCAGGACCGTCCCGTCGGTCGCCAAGAGCAGGGCGTCGTCCGCACCGCGCCGTGCGGCCTCGGCCACCGCCGCCACATGCACCGCATAGCTCGTCGACTTGACACCCGCCAGCAGCCATGGCGCGCGCATCCGTACGACATGGTCGATGCCCAACTCGAGGCTGGCCACCCGGAGCCCGCGCGCCCGGATGGCCTCGGTGTCGGGTGGCACGGGCGTGACCGTGACGATGGCGCTCGCCCCGCCACCCTCCCGGCCACCGGTCCAGTAGAGGCGCACGCCCGCGTCCGCGAGGCCCGAGGCCGTCAGGGCCCCCCGCGCCAGGCGTTCGAGGTCCGCCTGGGCCACATCGGGGAGGGCGAGCCGCTCGGCCGAGGCCCGCAGCCGGGCCAGGTGCTCGTCGAGCGCGAAGATCCGCCCCGCGTACACGCGGACCGTCTCGAACGCCGCGAGGCCCCGGGCGAGCGCGGCGTCATCGGCGGTGATGACCGGCGTGTCCGGGTCCACGACGCCGCGCCCCAGGACCGCGACCGCGACCGGCCTCACGCGCTCGCCTCGCCGGCGGCCCGTGGCCCGGGCGCAGACCGGCGACCCTCCGGGACGCCCTCCGTGGCACCCATGGCCGCGAGCAGCGGACGCGCCTTGACCCACGACTCCTCCACCTCCGCCACGGGGTCCGAGTCCCACACGATGCCCCCACCCACCCACAGGTGGATGCGACCATCGACCACCGCGAACGTGCGGATGGTGAGGGCGAGATCCATGTCCCCGTTGGGCGCGATGGTCCCAAGGGCGCCCATCGATGCGCCTCGGCCCACCGGCTCCAGCCGGGCGATGTGGTCCATTGCCGCGACCTTGGGTGCGCCCGTCACGCTCCCGCCGGGGAACAGCGCACCAAGGAGCGCCGCCAGGGTCACGCCCGGGGCGACCGTGCCCGTGACTCGGCTGACCAGGTGCTCCACGCCCGCCATCGAGCGCGGCGCCATGAGCTCGGGCCAGCGCACCGAGCCCGGCACGCACACCCGTCCGAGATCGTTGCGCTCGAGGTCGACGATCATCACGTGCTCCGCCGCGTCCTTGGCCGAGGCGCGCAGGTCCGCCGCGCCGCCGGACGGTCGCGTGCCCTTGATGGGCATCGTGGTGATGGTGTCACCACGCCTGCTCAGGAACAGCTCGGGAGAGGCGGAGACGATCGTCCAGCCGGCTCCGACCATCGGGCGGGGATGGAGCGGTCGCAGGGGGGCCAGCCGATGGGCCACGCCGCCCGGGTCGCCCACGAACGGTGCCGAGAGGTGCTGGACCAGGTTGGCCTGGTAGATCTCACCCGCGGCGATCGCGTCCCGCGCCTCCTCGATCGCCCGCGCGTGCCCCGCCGCGGTCCAACTGCCCTCCCAGCGGCCGACGCGATACGCCCCGGCATCCGACAGGGCGTCGCCACGACGACGGATGCGGCACGCGAGCAAGGGGAGCCGTGCAGGCTCGGGTGGGTCCGCGACCGACGTCCGACGCAGCGGCGCGGCGAGCCCGTATCCCAGGTAGACATCGGCCACCCGGTCGTCACCGGGACGGGCATCGGCTCCCAGGAAGCCGTGCTCGCGGAGATGCGACTCGAGCCGGGCGAACGCGCCCGCCGCCTCCCAGAGCTCCAGCACCGTCCCGCGGACCAGCGTGCTACTGCTGATAGCGCTCGACGATGTCGGCCGGTCGCTCCTTCGCCTCGGTCGGGTCGCGACCAGCAGCCCGGAGCGCGGCTCGTTGATGGAGCAGGTCGTACGCTCGGTCGAGCTCCACCTTGATGGCCCCCAGGCGCTCGCGCTCCATGGGGTCGAGACCATGGCCGTCACCGGCGCTCGCCCACAGGCGCTCCTCCTCCGCGGAGAGAGCGTTGATGGCCTGGAGGATGTCCGGGTCCTGATCCGATCGATCCATGGTGTGTCCTTGCGCGAGGGATTGTCCGTATCGTATCGGACCGGCCGAGCGACCCGGTCCGAGGCTCCCTGCCGGGCACACGGGCAGCCTGCGCCTAGCCACGGCACGCACTGCGAGAGGCTCAGGCGTCGTCGCGCGAATCGCCTGCGGGCTCGCCGGCCACCAGGAACACGCCAGCCTCTCCCAGGCCAGCCATCTGCTCCCGGAACGACGGGTCGTCAAGGTCATGAAAGCCGAGCGCTCGTGCGGCGACACCCTGCCGCCGATCCCTGGTCAGGAAGGCGATGGGTTCGCCCGCGGCCAAGGGCACCACCTGCTCCAGGGCTACCGCCAGATGGATCGCATCCATGGCATACAGGGAGTGCTCGTATGCCAGGCGTGTCGCGCGTGCCAGCACGGGCGCCGCCCGTACGGCAACGAGCTGGATCGGTCCCCCAGGACCACAATCCGCCTCGAACCTCCAGCCGTGGGCAACCGAGCTGAACCGCCCCGCGCGCGCCGCGGCCGCGAAGGCGCTCGCTACCTCGGCACGAACCAGCTCGGTGCTGAGGACGGGCTCGCTGCCCTCGAGGATGACGCCGCGCCACCGATCGTGGTCGCTCTCGTCCGAGAGGTAGGCCGACACGATGACGCTCGCGTCCGCATACATCATGCGTTCGGGTCCTGCTTCCGATACCGGACGTTGCCGTGCTCGTCTCGCAGCTCCCGGCCGTCCTCCGAGCGCATCCAGGACTCGCTGCGCGCCCAGGCAAGCGCTTCGTCACCCAGGGGCCCCATGCCGCGGGTCATGGCCCACACCTCCTCGTGCGTGGGCGGTGGCTGCGTCGGTGTCACCTGGACTGTCAGCCCGGCCTCCGCGATCCGTCGCTCGATCTCGCGACGCCGGCTCATGCTCTGCGTGGCCTGTGCGAGCAACCGGTTGACGAACCTGTTGACGGACACACCCTCCGCGCGGGCCTTGGCCTTCACGTCCTCGAGCAATCGGTCGTCCACGCGTGTGATGAGCTGTCGCATGTCACAATGATAGCATTGTATGGGCCTGGCTGATATCGTGACGACCCTGCCGTTTCGGCCACGCGCGACTCGGCGGGTGAAGCCACCCTGGGTCACCCGACAGGCGATCGACCAAGCACCACCAGCAGCGTCACGCTGCCCACCACCACCATGGTCACGCCGAGGCCGACGATCCCGCCGCGCACCAGCCGGCGCCGCCCCCCGGTTGCCAGGTGGTCGTCCGCGATCGTCCACGCACCGGCACAGCCGTGGAGCACCGCGGCCACGAGCATCACCCAGTCCGCCGCCGCGACGAGTCCCGACTCCCAGCGCGCCGCGACGAACGTGCTGTCCGTGGCCGCCACGTCGGTGATGAAGTGGGTCAGGGCGAAGTGCGCAAGGACGAGCACCACCAGCACGACCGCGGTCGTGCGGATGAGCAGCCACGCCGTCGTGGGCCGGCGCCGTCCCCGCTCGGTCATCCGATGACCGGGCGAAGGATGACCAGCGAGGCCGGGATCGTGAGCACGACGGTCAGCCCGATGGCCAGCCACAGGAGCCGCTCGGAGGTCCGGGCGCCAACGTCCACGAGGTCCATCAGCAGCAGTCGGAGCCCATTGGTGGCGTGGAACAGGATGGCCATGAACAGGCCCACCTCGAACAGGCGGAGCACGGGCGTGCCATACAGGGCATGGACCTCGTCATAGAGCGCCGGCGAGACCGCGATCAGACCCAGGTCGACGAGATGGAGCCCCAGGAACGCGAGGATGGCCACGCCACCGATGCGGTGCGCGTAGAACGCCCAGCGATGGACCTCCAGGCGCGCGATCGACGGCCGTGCCAGGCGTCGGAGCGGGCCCGACGGGCCACCGCTGGACCTGCGGGCGCTCGCGATGACGAGCACAGCGAACGCGGTCACCAGCACCAGGATGACCGCGAGGGCGATCAGGAAGGTCGTCTGCGCGGGGGTCAACGCGCCCGCCCGCTCATGCCCCGGCCTCGATCGGCGGCGTGACCCTCGGATGGGTTAGGGGGAGGGACCGTGTCGCGACCTCCTGGCCTCGCAGGCGGACCTCGATGGCCTGGTCCGCGACCGACTCGGTCGGTCCGTCGCCGCGCCGATGGACCCCCAGCGTGGCTGGGCGGGCCCTCGCGGACGCGATGGCGGCACGGGCCACGAGGAGCCTCGTCTCGAGGTCGATGGCCTCCTGCCAGGGCGAGCTCACCGGTCCACGGGGGACGAGGAGCCCTCGGCGCTGCCGGTCCAGCTCGTCGACCGTCGCGGCCGCGATGGCCAGCCCATCGGCGTCGCGTCGAAGCCCGAGACGCTCCCACAGCAGCACACCCAGGGTCGTCGTGAGCTCGGCCGGGGTCGGCGCGTCGCTGGGATGGGACGCGGCCGCGGCCACGCCATCGACGCCGGCGACCGGGCCCAGCCGATCCTCGAGACGCGACCTCACCTCCGCCTCGCTCGCTGGTCGCACGTCGCCACGCGCCCGGGCGTCGTCGGCCGCGGCACGACCGGCACGCCGCCCGAACACGGTCGACTCGGCGATGCCGTTGCCGCCCGCCCAGCTCGCCCCGTGCACCCCGCCCGCATCCTCGCCGGCGGCGAGCAGCCCAGGCAGCTCGGTGCGCCCATCGGGGTCGATGACGATGCCGCCGATGCCGATGTGAGCGGCCGGCGCGATGGGCACAGGCTCCAGCGCCAGGTCGATGCCCACGAGCGCGACGCGTGCGACGAGGTCGGCGAAGCTCTCCTGGAGGGCCGCCCGCCCGATCGGCCGGCAGTCGAGCAGGACTCCGCCGTCCTCTGTGCCACGACCCTCGATGATCTCGGTCCAGCACGCCGCGGCGACCACGTCTCGTGGGGCGCGCTCGGCGCGCTCGTCGTAGCGGTCCATGAAGCGCTGGCCCGTCGCGTCCAGGAGGTGGGCGCCAGCGAACCGGAGCGTCTCTCCCACGAGGGCACCGCTCATCTTCGATCGCCCCACAGCCAGCCCCACCGACAGGAACTGGACCATCTCCATGTCACGCAGCGGCACACCGGCTCGCAGCGCGATGGCCTGCCCGTCGCCGGCCTTCTCGCGGGCGGGTGAGGCGATCCGGTAGGACGAGGCGATGGAGCCCCCTGCGGCCAGGATCACGACAGGGCAGTCGATCACGAGCGGGACGCCACGCCGGATGTCGAGCGCCAGCAGGCCGCGCACCCCCGCGTCATCAGCGAGGACGTCGAGGGCGCGGGTGTCCTCGAGCACCTGCGCCCCCCTCCGACCCAGGTCGTCACGCAGCCGGGCCAGGATCTCGAGACCGGTGTGATGACCGTGATGGACCTTGCGGTCACGCGACTGACCGGCGAACGGGGCCAGGTCGAGCGACCCATCGGGGCCGCGGTCGAACGCGCAGCCCAGGTCGTCGACGAGTTCCGCGATGACGTCCGGGGCATCACGGACGAGCGTCCAGGCAAGGTCCTGGTCGGCGAGATAGCTGCCGCTCCGGACGAGGTCAGCCAGATGGGTCGCCGGGTCATCGTCTGGCCCGAGCGCTGCGTTGAAGCCCTGCGCCATGACCGAGCAGCCCGAGCGCCCGATGAGGCCCTTGCTGACGAGCACGACCCTGAGTCGAGGGTCGGCAAGGCTCGCGTGACGGACGGCCATCAGGCCCGCCGCCCCACTGCCGACGATGGCCACGTCCGCTCGGACCCGCTCAGGATCCGGGCCAGTTCCCACCGCCCACATCACGGTAGGCCGAACAGGCGCCAGCGACGCAGCCGCCGGATCGCCCGGGCGGGGTCGAGTCCCTTGGGACACACCAGGCTGCACGCACCGATCCCTCGGCAGCCATCGATGCCATCGGTGCCGGCGACGCGAGCGAGGAGTGCGGCGCGCCCCGGGGCCCGTGGGTCGGCGATGATGGCCATCGCGCGGGTGAGCGCCGCGGGCCCCAGGAACGGACGGTCCGCGGCGCTCTGGTCGCATGCCGCATAGCAGGCGCCACAGCTGATGCAGGCGGCGGTGTCGGCCATGAGCGTGGCGGCCCGGACATCGATCGGGCGAGGGGTGCCGTCGTCGCGGTCCGGGGAGAGGGGCTCGACCGATGCGGCGTTCGTGGCCGGTTCGCCCGTCCCGATCGCCATCCGCTCCATCAGGGGCGCCGGGTCGACGATGAGGTCGCGCACCACGGGAAAGCCCGCGAGGGGCGCGACGTGGATGTGCGCCCGATCGCCGATGACGGTGCCACAGGCGAGGCTCGGTCGCCCGTCGACCACGACCGTGCACGATCCGCAGTAGCCGCTTCGGCACGAGTAGCGGTACGCCAGGCTCGGGTCCTGCCGGGCGGCCTCGGCAAGCAGGTCCAGGACGATGTGCATGCCGGAGGCTTCGATGGCAAAAGCCCGGCGGGCCGCCCGATCGCTCCGCTCGACGGTCAGGTGGATCGTCACGCCGAGGCCCAGGCACCCAGTGCTCTGCGGGAGCACCGCCAACCCCGGGTCCCCATGACGTGTGACACGCAGAGATCCTACTGCGATCGACCGACCGCTTTGGCGCGCTAGCATCGGTGGGTGTCAGCAATCGACCCCCGCTACGTCCACGGCCATCATGAGAGCGTCCTGCGGTCCCATCGATGGCGCACCGCGGAGAACTCCGCCGGGTACCTCCTGCCGCACCTGTGTCCCGGGATGCGGCTCCTCGACGTGGGCTGCGGTCCCGGGACGATCACCATCGACCTCGCGGCCCGGATCGCACCAGGCGCGGCGACGGGCATCGATTCGACCGATGAGCCTTTGGCGGAGGCCCGCGCGGCGGCGGCCGCCGCGGGAGTGGCCAATCTCTCGTTCGCGGTCGCCGACGGGATGCGGCTCCCATTCGACGACGGCACGTTCGATGTCGTGCACGCGCATCAGGTGCTCCAGCACGTGCCCGACCCGGCGGGCATGCTGCGCGAGATGCGCCGGGTGACGCGCCAGGGAGGTCTCGTGGCGGCACGTGACTCCGACTACGCGGCGTTCGCCTGGCACCCCGCGTCCTCGGCCCTTGACGAGTGGATGGACCTCTACCATCGGGTGGCACGGGCGAGTGGCGGCGAGCCGGACGCGGGTCGAAGGCTGCTCGCTTGGGCCCACGAGGCCGGTCTGACCGATGTGACCGCGTCGGCGAGCGCCTGGTGCTTCGCCACGGAGGACGATCGCGCCTGGTGGGGCGGCCTCTGGGCCGATCGCGCGCTCCGCTCCACCTTCGCAACCCAGTCGCTCGCGCTGGGTCTCGCGGACCAGGCGGCACTCGACCGCATCAGCGCGGGCTGGCGTGCCTGGTCGGTCGAGCCCGATGCCTGGTTCGCCATCCTGCACGGGGAGATCCTCGCGCGCGCCTGATCCGAGGCACGCCGTGAGACCTCGGCGCGGGCGGGGCACCGGCGCGTCCGTCCGATGCGATGCCACCTGCCGGACTCGCGCCATGGGGTCACCGATCTGGCCGAGTCCGCTCGGGTAATCAACCGGACCAGTCGGCAGGAGATCAGCGCCCGTTGGGGACAATGAGCAGATAAGAGGCCGTCGCTACGCTGCGGTGCATGCGATCCCGAACGAAGGACGAGATCGACCGGCAGGCCCTGGCGATCGTGGGCCAGGCCGTGCGCATTGCACGCGAACGATCCGCGCTGTCACAACGGGGCCTCGCGGCTCGCTCCGGCGTGAGCCAGACCGCCATCTCCCGCATGGAGCGCGGGAGGGTACGGGGCATGGGGTTGGTCTACTTCGCACGTGTGGTCCATGCCATGGGCGACGCGATGACGCTCGTGGGGTGTCCCCATGGCCACGGCTGCGACTACGACCGGCACTGGAAGTACGCCGTGCGGCAGGTGTCAGTCGAGACGGGAGCGATGCCAGACGGCGACACCGACGGGCGGACGCTGTTCGACCTGACTCGGGATGCCGAGCGGATGGGCATCTTCGACGTGCTCGACTGATCGCCCGGGGCGCACGCCTGACGTGGCAGAGGACTGGCATCGGCCGCAGTGCTCCCCGATCATGACCAGAGAGGACCCCAGTGATGCGAGCCCAGTGCCTCATCCGGGGCGAATCCCCCCGCCTCGGCCCCCGAATCGATTACCCGAACGGACTCACCCAGGTCGGCGACCCCATAACGCGAGTCCGCAGACGGCCTCGCCCTGCTACACGAGCAGCCGCTGGGCCTCCAGGGCCATGATCAGGTCCTCGCGCGCCTCCACCCGCAGCACCGCGGGCCCGTCACCGGGCGCGCCCAAGGGCCCGTCGCCATCCGGGGCATCGTCGGGGATCGCCGCCACGCCCAGGACCGAGAGCCGCCCCGCGATGGCGGCCCGGACCCCGGCCGCGTGCTCCCCGATACCCCCCGTGAACACGAGGGCGTCCAATCGCGGAAGGGCGACCGCCGCCGCGCCGATCGCCGCCGCCGCCCGAGCCACGAACATCTCCACCGCGAGCAGCGCCCGCTGGTCGCCAGCGTCGGCCGCCGTCTGCACCTCCCGCAGATCCGGGCTCACCCCCGACACCCCGAGCAACCCCGACCCATGCTCCAGCGCATCCGACATCGCGTCGGCCGTCAGTCGCCCGTCGGCGAGGAGGCGGAGCATCACCCCCGGGTCGATAGACCCTGACCGCGTGGTCATCATCAGCCCCTCGAGGGGCGTGAAGCCCATCGAGGTGCGCACCGAACGACCCGCCTCGACGGCGGTCACGGAGCAGCCACCCCCCAGGTGGGCGATCACGAGCGCCAAGTCCCCGACGCGACGCCCCAACAGCTCCGCCGCGCGCCGCACCGACCAGGCCACGGACAGCCCATGGAAGCCGAACCGGCGCACGCCCCAGTCGGCCCCCCACGCCCAGGGCACCGGATAGCGCCACTCCTCCTCGGGCAGGGTTGCGTGGAACGCGGTGTCGAAACAGCACACGTGGGGCACGTCAGGGAAGCGGTCGCGTGCCGCTGCCAGCACCCGGAGGGCCGGAGGCTGATGGAGTGGCGCCAGGTCGACCAGGCCCGCGAGCGCATCCGCCACGCCGTCGTCCACGAGCACCGGGTCAGTGAACCGGGTGCCACCGTGCACGACCCGATGCGCCACCGCGTCCGGCCGCAGCGCCTCACCCAACCCACCCAGGAGGCCGTCCAGCCTGGACGGGTCCTCGCTGGTCGGCCCGGCGGCGCGGCCAAGCGCCACCCCGTCCACGACGAGACTCGCTTTGGTGGTCTGCGACCCCGCGTTCAGGACGAGGATGCGCACGACGGCCCGCCGGTGGTCGGCACGGTCAGCCCGGCCAGGTCCAGTCGCGGATGTCGGCGGGGTCCTCGCCGTGCTCGTACGCGTAGGCACGAGCGACGTTGCGCGCGTCGACCATCCGCTGCCGCAGCGCGGCGGCCCGCTGGCCCAGCCCCGGCACCCGGTCGATGACGTCGATGACCAGGCGATATCGGTCGAGGTCGTTGCGCATGACCATGTCGAACGGTGTCGTGACGGTCCCCTCCTCCTTGTAGCCTCGCACATGCATGTTCTCGTGGTTGGTGCGCCGATACGCGAGACGGTGGATGAGCCAGGGATATCCGTGATACGCGAATATCAGGGACTCCTCGGGTTTGTGTGGGTCCGGGTAGGCCCAGCTGACGCTCCCGGACGCCGACCTGGAGCACGGTCTCTCGCCGCTGTCGGATGCGCAACGCGACGCGC
>DAOTUX010000155.1:0-5901 GCA_034436475.1 Chloroflexota bacterium
GCCGGTGCTGCGGGCCCGGCATCGCGACAGGCTCGAGGACCTCGAGCCGTCGGTCGACCATCGGCGCCCGGGACCCGATGACCACGACCGACCGCCCTCCGCGCACGACACCCGCCGACCGGCCGCAGACCACCCTTGGCGCAGGAGCTACGATCCGCGGCGACGAGCCGAGGAGTGACAAGGTCGCTGTCCGCTTGCCGGTCAAAGTCGCTGTCCCTGGACACGCCGAATACATACGGAGGCACGCGCATGAGCGTCGACCACCCAGGATGGACCGGCCGCGAGGTCACCATCACGTGGCTCCGCCAGGCGGGCTTCCTGGTCGAGGGGGCGTCTGGGTCGTGTGTCTTCGATCCGTTCCTGACCGACCTGCCGGGCATGCTCGTGTCGCCAGCCAGAGTGCCCGAAGACCTGGCGCACGTCGGCGTAGTCATGGGCAGCCATGAGCACGCGGATCACATCGACGGGCCGGCGTTCGCCCGGATCGCGGCAGCATCGGACGTGGCCCGGTTCGTCGTGCCGAGCCCGGTCGTTGACCTCACCGTCGCGGCGGGCGTCCCCGCCGACCGGGTGATCGGGGCGCAGCCAGGGGACGTCATCGAGGTGGGGGCGCTGCGCGTCCATCCGGTGCCGGCGCGTCACGGGATCCACGTGGCGGACGCCTATGACTTCGGCCACGAGCTCTCCGGTGGGGCGTACCGCTACCTGGGCTACGTGGTCGAGCTCGAGGGGGTCCACATCTACCACGCGGGGGACACCATCGCGTACGACGGGATGGTCGAGCGGCTCCGGTCACTGCGCGTGGATGTGGCGCTCCTGCCCATCAACGGCCGTGACCACTTCCGCGAGACGCAGGACGTCGTGGGCAACCTGACACCGCGCGAGGCGGCGGACCTCGCGGCGGCCATCGGTGCGGACCTGCTGGTGCCGATGCACTACGAGACGGTGCCCGGCAACACGGAGGCGCCGGGCATCCTCGTGGACTATCTGCGCGCGGTCCACCCGACCGTCTCGGTCTTGCTGCCCGGCTGGGGTGCCAGCTTCCGGTACGCGCGCGCTTCCAGGTCCTGAGCCTCAGGGGTGGCTGTAGATGCTCAGGCCACCATCGATGACGATGCTCGCGCCGGTGATGAAGGTGGCCCACGGCCCCGCCAGGAACACCGCTGGTCCGACCACCTCGTCCGTCTCGCCGAACCTGCCCATGGGCGTACGCTCCTGGAGTCGCTGGGCATCCACCCGTCCCGAGGCGAGGAGGCTGTCGAGCATGGGTGTTCGGATGAAGCCGGGCATGAGGCAGTTCACCCGCACGCCGCGGTCGGCCCACTCCACGGCCAACTGGCGCGTGAGCTGGGCGACGCCAGCCTTGCTGGCCCCGTATGCGGTGCGGCCCGGTGCCGCCAGCACCGACGCCAACGAGGCGATGTTCACGATGGAGCCCTGCCCCTGATGCAGCAGCTGCGAGCCGAAGGCCTGGCACGCCAGGAACGTCCCGGTCAGGTTCGTGGCGAGGACCTCCTCCCAGGCGTCCCGGGTGACGTCGCTAGTGGGCCCTCGATGGGTGGTCCCCGCCGCGTTGACCAGGTGGTCGATGCGTCCGAGGTCGGTGAGGACCATGTCGACGGCCGTCGCGAGCGCATGGGCATCGGTCACGTCGACCGGCAGCACGATCGCCCGCTGGCCCGCGCCCACGATGGCATCCCGTGTCTCCTCGAGGAGGTGCGCTCGGCGACCCAGCAGGGCGACATCCGCGCCGGCTCGGGCGTGGCCGATGGCGATGGCACGTCCGATGCCGCTCCCGGCGCCGGTGACGACCGTGACACTCCCGTCAGGCAGCCTAGGCAGGTATCCCCGGTCCAGCGGCGTCATGCGAGATGGGGCATCAGGATCTCCTTGGCCGTCCCGGGTCGTCGGAGCAACTCTGGCCCGCGCTCCAGCGGCGCCAACTCGACGCGCCGGTCGGTGCGCGCCAACTCGCCTGTCGTGATGTGCTCGGCCGCGGCGACGAAGTCCTGGTCGAAGCAGTGGCTGACGGAGCCCGACAGCTGGACCTCGCGCACCGTCAGGTCGAGCAGGTCGACACCGGTCGAGCCCGGGTGGGCGCCCAACACCACGACCCTGCCTCCCGCACGAACGGCTGCCAGCGAGGCCTCGATGGTGGCGGGCGTGCCACCGGTCTCGAATACGATGTCGACATCTAGGTCGCCAGCGTCAGCGAGTTGCGCCACCGCGACCGCGCCCGCGGTCAGCGCCAGCTCGCGGGACGCCTCTGAGCGGCTCACCGCCACGACCTCGGCTGCCCCTCGAAGGAGGGCCGCCTCGATGACGCACGTGCCCAGGGAGCCCACGCCGACGACGGCGACCCGAGTAGCCACGATGGGCACCTGGTGGACCGCGTGGAGGGCCACCGCGAACGGTTCAACGAGCACCGCGCGTTCCGGCGCCACCGCCTCGCCGACGCGGGCGCAGCGTCGACCCTCCACGACGAGGAGGTCTGCCATGCCGCCGTCCGCGCTCATACCCAGCGCCACCAGGTCTGGGCAGCGGTTCTGGGAGCCGGTCCGGCACGCGACACACGCGCCGCACGGGGCCAGGGGCCAGGGCGCCACCCGCGTGCCGATCGGGATGCCGGCTCCCGGACCCGCCGCCTCGATGATGCCCACCACCTCGTGGCCCAAGGTCACGGGTGCTGAACGGCCGCTCACGCGGTGCGGTTCCACGGGCACCGTGATAGGGCCGTGTGCGACCTCGTCGATGTCGGTGCCGCAGATGCCCGCCGCCTCGACCCGGATGCGCACCTGGTCCTCGCCCATCGCTGGGACGGGCACCGTGTCCAGGCGAACGTCGCCGCGGGCGTGCCAGCGAATCGCACGCATCTGGTCGGGGGCGGTGTGGGACCGGGACATGTGGTGCAGTCTCAGGCCGACTACCAGGCGACATCCGCTTGGAACGGCATCGCGGTGTCGACGAGCCCCTCCACGATGCGACCATGGACCCCATCGAAGCGCACCGACGGACGGTGCGGCGCGGCCGACTGCATGGCCCTCTGACGAACCCCGTGCTCCATCGTCGCGTTCACCTATGTCAGACTATCATACGACAAGTAAGGAGTAAGGCGATTGAGTGGCAAAGAACGGGTCCCCCTGCGGAGCCGGGGGTGGTTCGAGGCCGGCGATCTGGACGGTCTGGGGCATCGGTCCACGTTCGGGATGCAGGGCTTCCCCGAGGAGAGCTTCACGGGGCGGCCGGTCATCGGCATCGTGAACAGTTGGAGCGAGGTCGTGGGCTGCAACGCGCATCTGCGCGACCTCGCGGAGCACGTCAGGCGGGGCGTCCTGCTCGCGGGCGGCTTCCCGGTGGAGGTTCCGGTCATCTCGCTCGGCGAGCCTGTGATGAAGCCGACGACCATGCTCTACCGGAACCTGATGGCGATGGCCGTGGAGGAGCTCATCCGGGCCAACCCGCTCGACGGCGTGGTCCTGCTGGCGGGCTGTGACAAGACCGTGCCTGCCGCGATCATGGGTGCGGCGAGCGTGGACCTGCCCGCGATCCTGGTCACGGGCGGGCCGATGCTCAACGGGCGCTGGCGGGACGAGGAGATTGGCGCCTGCACAGACTGCTGGCGCCTCCACGACGAGCTGCGGGCAGGACGCATCGATCGGGACGACTGGCACCAGGTTGAGCTAGGTATGTGCCGCAGCGTCGGTCACTGCTCGCCCATGGGCACCGCGTCGACCATGGCGTGTGTCAGTGAGGCCCTGGGTATCGCGCCGAGTGGCAGTGCCGCGATCCCAGCCGTCGACGCTCGACGAGGCCAGGTCGCGGAACGTGCGGGGGCACGGATCGTGGACCTCGTGGCGACCGGGACCCGGCCCTCGGACATCCTCACCCGGCATGCGTTCGAGAACGCCATCCGCGCGCTCCATGCGATCGGCGGCTCGACCAACGCTGTGATCCACCTCGTGGCCATCGCTGGTCGTGTGGGGGTCGACCTGCCACTCGAACTGTTCGACGAGCTCGCCGCCTCGACCCCGCTGCTCGCGGACGTCAAGCCGTCCGGGACCCACCTGATGGAGGACTTCTTCTACGCCGGAGGGCTCCCTGCGGTGCTCGGCCAGATCCGCGACCTGCTCCACCTCGACGCACGAACGGTCAGTGGACGAACGCTGGGAGACGACCTCGAAGGGGCGGCGATCATCGATGGACGTGTGATCCGCACCCGCGACCGACCGCTCCGCGACGGCGGCAGCCTTGTCGTCCTGCGCGGCAATCTGTGTCCCGATGGCGCGGTGCTCAAGCGTTCGGCGGCCACCGAGTCGCTGCTCCAGCACGTAGGTCGTGCGGTCGTGTTCCGGAGCGTGGCCGAGCTCCACGACACGATCGACGACCTCGCACTCGATATCACGGCGGCCGATGTCCTGGTGCTCCAGAACGGCGGCCCGGTGGGGGCGCCCGGGATGCCCGAGACGGGGCACCTGCCGATCCCCACTCGGCTCCTCCGCGAGGGCGTCACGGACATGGTGCGCATCAGCGACGCGCGCATGAGCGGCACCGGGTTCGGCACGGTCGTGCTCCATGTCGCGCCGGAATCCGCGGTCGGCGGTCCCCTGGCGCTGGTACGCACGGGCGACCTGATCCGCCTCGACACCGCCGGCCGACGGCTCGACCTGCTCGTGAGTGACGCGGAGCTCAGCACGCGTCGAGCCGCCTGGACCTCGCCCCCGCCATCCGCCTCCCGTGGCTATCGAGCGCTCTATGAGCGCTCCGTCCTCCAGGCGGACCGCGGATGCGACCTCGACTTCCTGGTCGGACACACCGCGGCGGAGGGGCCCGGCAGGACGCACGGATGAATCAGTGAGCACGCAAAACGGTTTCATAGCATGATATGAGTAGTGAACGCTACGCCGTCTGCTGCTGCCGGGAGTCCACGTGTGACGAATGAGCGGTTGTCCGAGATCGGTGATGTGGCCGCCGCCCGCGGGACCCGGATCGTGTCGGTCCGACCCGTGCTGCTCAGTTACACCTACCCGCCCGAGGACTTCCAGGGCTGGTCCGGTGGACGCCTGCCGGGGATCACGGCGAGTCTCGTGGAGATCGTCACGGACAGCGGCGTGAGCGGGATCGGCGAGACCTACGCAGGCGTCTTCGCGCCCGAGGTGGTGCGCGCCATCGTGGAGTATCACGCCGAGGGTCTCGTCGGCCAGGACCCCAGCCAGATCGAGCGCCTGCTCCGGGCGTGCCGGTCCCGGATGCTCTACTGGGGACGCAACGGGATCGCGATTGCGGCCCTGTCGGCGATCGAGGCCGCTCTGTGGGACCTGTGCGGCAAGCTCGTGGGGAAGCCCGTGCTCGAGCTCCTTGGTGGGCCCTGCCACGCGTCGCTTCCCAGGTACGCGAGCGGCGGAATGGAGGCTGACGAGGTCGGCATGCGCGCCGAAGCCGCCGCGGTCCGGCACGCCGGCTACACGGCCATGAAGATCCGGACCGGCGTGTCGCCAGAGGCGGATCGCTCGAAGGCCAGGCTTATCCGGGACGCGCTTGGCCCCGGCGTCCGGCTGGCGGTCGACGCGGTCCAGGGCACGAACCCCAACCCGTGGGGTGCTGCAGAGGCGATTGCGACCGGGCGGGCGCTCGAGGACTTGGGCCTCTTGTGGTACGAGGAGCCGTGCGCGGCGTGGGACGTGGCTGGCTATGCGGCGTGTCGGGCCGCGCTCGACATCCCTATCGCGGGCGGGGAGAGTTGCACGACCCTCGACGAGGTCAGCGCCTTCCTGTCGAGCGACGCCGTGGACATCCTCCAGCCGGACGCCGCATGGCTGGGCGGTCTGCTGCCGGTGCTCCACGCGGGGGCCATGGCGGGGGCGGCCGGGGTGGACGTGGCGGTGCACGCATGGGGAAGCGCGG
>DAOTUX010000156.1:0-6962 GCA_034436475.1 Chloroflexota bacterium
GCCGGTGCTAGTGGACGTGCGGGTCGGTCAGTGGTGAGCGCAGCGCCGAGGGAACCGCCGCGGGTCGCGCCGGCGCGGGCACCCGCGCCGGCTCCGCACGCAGCACCGCATCGAGGTCCGGCGCACCGGCGACCCCCGCCGCCAGCGCCGCGATCGCGGCCGCGCGGGCGTCCTGGAGTTCCTCGAAGCTCGCCTGGCTGCGGTCCACCCGGTCGGCCAGCTCACTCGTCACGCCCCATGCGAAGTGGTCGTACGCCGCGGCAACCGCGTCCCACGTCGCCAGCACGGCCGGCGGACGTCGCTGGACGTGTCCGCCTCCGTCTCGTTCGATGGGGCGCAGGAAGTGCGCGGCCAGCACCCGCACCTGGTCCACGACCGGCCCGGGCGCCACCCTCGGCACCATCCCTACCACGAGCACCAGCCCCAGGCGCCGTACCGCGTCCTCGGGCAGCCCCGTGGGCGGCGCGGTGGCCGTCTCGATGAGCTGCCGCAGGTCAGCGGCGGCGGCCACGGCAGCGAGACGCACGCCGGCGCGCATGAACGAGCCCAGGGTGCCCACCGAGGACTGGCCCGCATCGAGGTCGATGATGATGGCCGGTCCGGCCGGTGGCGCATGCACCACCGAGCCCGCGACACCGGTCCGCTCCGCGAGGTCGACCGCGCCGGTGACCACGATCGGGACTCCTCCCTCGACCATCAGCCAGCAGAGCGCCGCCAGCTCCGCGTCCAGGACGCCCGCCCGGACCAGCTCGGGCAGCGAGGTGGGGGTCGGGTCAGCCACCCGGTGAGGATACCGGACCCTCGGCGAGGAACGGCAGCACCGCCTCGAGGAAGGCCTCCGGTCGCTCCCACATGGGGTTGTGCCCGCATTCGGGGATGACCACCAACCGGGCGTCCGGCACCCGCTCCGCGATCCCCTGACCGATGACCGGCGGACAGATGGTGTCGCCCTCGCCCCACACGACCAGGGTCGGTGCCCGGACCCGTCCGAGGACCTCCACCCAGTCGGTCCGAAGCAGCTGCAGGGTGGCGTCTGTCAGCGCGAATGGGCCGACGCGGGCCACGTCCTCGAGCAGCAGCCTCGCGAGCGGCGGGCGCGTGAACCGGACGGCTCGGACGGGTCCCGTGACCTTGTGCAGCCAGCTCGGGTCGAGGCGCAGGAAGCCCGCGTCCACGAGCACGAGGCGGTCGACCCGCCGGGGATGGTCGGCCGCCAGCCGACCGGCGATCAGACCACCCATCGAATGGCCGATCACGCTGGCGCGCTCGATGCCCCGCTCGTCCATGAACTCGACCAGACGGCCCGGGATCTGCTCCAGGCGGAACCGGACGCCATGGCCGGAGGCCCCGAACGACGGCAGGTCGATCGCATGCACCCGATGGCGCTCGCTCAGCGCGGGCACCACGCGCGACCACCAGCGAGCCGACGCGGCGAGACCATGGAGCAGGATCAACGGCGGCCCGTCGCCCAGGGCGATGGTGTCGACGAGGCCCGAGGCCCTCGTCGATCCGTGCGGTGGCCCGGGCGTGGTCATCCCTCCGCCGGGACGTGGATCATGCGCACCCGGCCAGGCTGGGTCGGGTCATCGACGATGGGTCGTCCCTCGAGGAAGGCGCCGACGACGTTCGCGAGCTGACCCGGATGCGAGAAGTTGATGGCATGGGCCGCACCATCGATGGACACCGCCGTCACGTGCGGCAGCCCCGCCGAGACCTCCCGGACGCGCGCCTCGCTCACCAGCGGGTCCCGACTCCCGATGACCACGAGCGTGGGCAGCGTGGCCTGGGCCAGGCGACGCGCGACCGGGTAGTGGAGCATCGAGCGGAACAACGCGATCGTCTGGGGGATGCCGTAGTGGAGGTAGTCCCGGGCGCCGATGGGCACCATCCCCAGGGGCTCGCGCATGCCCGCGAGCGCCAGCTGCGTGGCACCGCGCCAGATGGGCAGGTTGTGTGCGCCGCCCGCGGGGGACACCAGCACGGCCGCCTCGATGCGGTCGCGGTACCGCTCCACGAAGGAGAGGGTCACCGGACAGCCCAGCGAGTTGCCCAGGAGCACGGCGCTCCCGATCCACTGGGTGTCCATGAACCGGGCGACCGCGTCTGCCATGTCATCGATGCCCAGGTGGTGCTGGGGATGCACGCTGCGTCCGAACCCCGGCAGGTCCGGCACCCAGGTCGCGTACCGATCGGGGAGCAGCGCCGCGGTGGGCAGCAGGTACGTGCCCGAGATGCCGAACCCGTGGAGATGGATGATGGTCCGTGCGCCGGCCGGCGCTGGCAGCGCGTTGGTGCGGTAGTACAGGGGCAGCCCGTCGAAGATCATCCAGGCGTCCCGGAGCAGGCTCGTGTCGTGTCCCATGTGGCCCTCCGTCTGGGATCATGCGCCAGACGGGTCCGAGGCGCATCCTCCGGACCGGGCGGATCGGTCGATGGGGCCGGGCGCGGACCGAGCTAGGCGGGTCGGAAGCCCTCTTGCTCGGGTGGTGGCGCGTGGCGGATCATGATGTGCCGGGTGACCGAGAGCTCGAGCACTGCCTCCTGGCTCATGTCCTTGCCGAAGCCGCTGCCCTTGACGCCCCCGTGGGGCGCCTCCGAGGCGATGGGCAGGTGGTCGTTCACCCACGTGACGCCGACCTCGAGGGCATGGCTGGTGCGCAGCGCCCGGGCGACATCGGACGTCCAGACCGAGGACGCCAGACCGTAGGGCGTGTCGTTGGCGAGCCGGACCATCTCCTGCTCCGACCCGACCGGCACGACCACGAGCACCGGGCCGAACACCTCGCCCTGGACGATCTCGCTGTCCTGCGCCGCCCCGACCACGAGCGTGGGCGGGTAGTACGCGCCGATCCCGTCGCACGGGGTGCCACCGGTCAGCGTCTCGGCGCCCGCGGCGACCGCCCTGGTCACGAACCCGTGCACCGCGCCCCGATGCTCCATGGAGATGAGCGGCCCGATGTCGGTGCCGTCGGCGTCCGGCGGGCCCACCCGGATCGCCGAGAGCGATGCGCGCAGTGCATCCACGACATCCGCGTACCGCTCGCGTGCCACGTAGACGCGCGTGGCGGCCGTGCAGTCCTGGCCGCTGTTGTACGTGCCGCCCAGCGCCACGGCCCGCGCCATGGCGCCGATGTCCGCATCGGCGAACACCAGCGCGGGTGCCTTGCCACCCAGCTCCAGCGCGAGCCGCTTGACGCGAGGCACCGCGCCCTGCATCACCCGTCGCCCCGTCTCGGTGGACCCGGTCACCGTGACCATGTCCACGCCCGGATGACGGACAATCGCCTCCCCCACCGCACCGCTGCCCGTGACCACGTTGACCACGCCCGCCGGGGCGCCGGCCTCGAGCAGCAGGTGGCCAACGTGGATGGTCGAGCGGGGTGTCCGGGACGCGGGCTTGATGACGACCGTGTTTCCGGCGGCCACCGCAGCCCCCAGCTTCCAGATCGCCATGATGAGCGGGAAGTTCCAGGGAGTGATCGCACCCACCACACCGATGGGTCGTCGCACCAGCATCGAGGTGTAGCCCGTCGACAGCACCCCGGCGCCGGTGCCCTCGAGGGAGCGCGCCGCTCCCGCGAAGAAGCGCAGGTTGTCGATCGCGAAGGGCAGCTCCCCGTCACGCATCGTGGCGACCGGCTTGCCGGAGTCCCGCACCTCGAGACTCGTGAGCGCCTCCGCGTCCCGCTCCATGAGGTCCGCCAGGCGCAGCAGCACGCGCGCCCGCTCGCCGGGTGTGCGGGCGGACCACTCGCCCGCCGCACGCCGGGCGGCGACCACCGCCTCCGCGACCTGCGCGGGGTCACAGTCACGCACCTCGTCCACGACCGTCCCGTCGGCCGGGTCGACGATCGACCTGAGCTCCCCGGCCCCCTCGACCTCCCGTCCGTCGATGATCGCCGTCGGACGACCGCTCACGCCCTCTGCGCCCCCGTCGTCCGGAGCCCAAGACCCTCGATCAGGTCGGCAGCGTGCCCGGCCCCGTCCGCTGCCCGGACCCGCGCCGAGACCTCAGCCATCCGGTCCCGCAGCGCGGTGTCGGCCAGCAGTCGCTCGATGGCGCCGTGCATCTGCTCGTCCGTGAAGGCATAGGTCGGCAGTCGGACACCGAAGCCCCGCTCGTCCACCCGCTGCGCGTTGTCGTACTGGTCCCAGAACAGCGGCAGCAGAATCATCGGCTTGCCGAAGTGCATCGCCTCGGTGGTCGTGTTGTTGCCGCCGTGGGTGATGACCAGGTCCACCTGCGGCACGATCGAGGTCTGGGGCAGGAACTCGGCGCCCCACATGTTGGGCGCGAGGTCGTACTCCGCGTGCTGCGGGCCCTTGGACACGATGAACCGATGGCGGGTCCGGCCCAGCACGGCCACGAGTCGCCGCATGAGGTCCACGTCCGCCGAGCCGAGGGACCCGAGGGACAGGTAGATGAGCGCGCTGTCCGCGGGCCGGTCGCGCACGAGGTCTGGCAGCTCGAACGGCGCGTCGGTCGTCCGCACCGAGGACTCGAGTCGGTGCCAGGTCGCGTCGAGCGGCCGGGCGTCCACGTAGTCGAGTGCCTCGGGGTACACGTACAGGTTGAGGTGCCCGGACGCGTGGATGAACCCCAGGTCGGGGAGCGCGGGGGCGCCCTGCTCCCGGACCCAGGCGTCGAAGGCCGCCCACATGGGCCGATGCGTCTCGTCGTAGCGCGCCCGGAAGGCGGGCCAGTCCGAGCGGTCGGCGGCCGGCAGGCCCGAGTAGGCGGGCGCGACATCCGGCCCGGGCATCTCGAGCGGGTTGCAGGACACGATGCGCACGAACGGCGCCCCGTGGGTCACAAGCGCGGGGAAGCACACCACGTTGTCCTCGACGATGACGTCGGGCGACTGGCGGGCGAGGATGTCCCGGAGCTGGGGCTCGCAGTAGCGCGCGCCGTCGATGAGCGCCTGCCAGGTGGGCGCCATGAACGTGCTCAGCTGGTCGATGGTGGGCTTTCGGAACTCGGGTGCGGTGTCGCGGATGAACTCCTTCCAGAACTGACCCGCGTCCTGCGGCGCGTCATCCGCCGGCGGCGGTGCCAGATGGACGAGGTCCTCCACGAACCCCAGGGGCGAGAGCCTGCCCTCCCAGCTTGCCTCGGCCGCGAACACCACGCGGTGACCCCGCTCCAGGAGCCGTCCGCCGATACCCACGCAGTTGTTGGTGGGCCCGTACGCGGACTCGGGCATGAACAGGATGGTGAGGGGTGATGACATGCGGCCTCCGGGCGGTTCGGGTCGTCGATGTCAGTGTGGGCGGGCCAGGGTCAGCCCGGGGATGTCCTCGAAGTCCGTCGTGTTGAGCGTCCACAAGGCCGCACCGCGACTGATGGCATGCGCCGCGATGGCCAGGTCGACCTCCCGACCCCTCGGTCGGCGCATGTCACGATACAGGCGCGCCGCCAGGCCGGCCTGCTCAGGTCCGAATGGGAGGGCATCCGCCGCGGGGAAGAGCGCCTCCTGCGCGCCCAGCTCCTCGGGCGACCGCGGGCCGCGCAACCACTCGTAGAGCACGAGTGCGGGGACGGTCAGCCGCTCGCCGCCCTCGATGAGCGCGCGCATCCTGCCTGCCGACCGCCTGGGCCCCACGAGGCTGTCGATGAGCGCCGAGGTGTCGACGACGATCACCGCCCGCCCGTCCGCAGCGTGCCTCGCCCGCCACCTCGACGTGACCGTCGCACCTGCGCGAGCTCCGCGTCCACCGCGGACGCGCTCCCCGGCGGGATGGCCGCCACCATCTCGTCGAACACACCGAGCATGCGCCGTCGCTCCGCCTCGCTCAGGCGGCCCACGCGGTCGGCGTAGTCGAGGATCGCCTCACGGACGACCTCGCTCTTGGGCTTGCGCAGGGACTCCGCGGCGTCACGAAGCCTCAGCGCCGTCACGTCATCCAGGCTGAAGGTCATCTTGACGCTTGCCATACTACGACCATACCACCATATCACCATACCAACTCGATGGCGTCCGCGGCGATCACGATGTCCTCCGAGGCACATCCGGGCATCACGATCGATCGAGCGGCCCCGTGACCTCTCGACGGCTGCCTGGGAATGTCGGTCGGTGATGGACGACGCCGACACCAGGTCCACCGGGCCGGCCAAGGAGGCGTTCCTGGCTGCCTCGCCCTGACGCCCCCGACCCGACGACAAGGACGACGTAAGCGTCGCGCAGGGTGGGCGTAAGGACCCCGCGATAGCATGGCCGTCATGCGAACGCTGTTCGTGACCGACCCGCCACCGGTCGTCGAGGACTGGCTCGCGCAGCGACACGCCCTGGGCCAGGACCGCTTCGACGAGGTCTGGGAGGGCGAGTACCACGTGTCACCGGGACCGAGCGGCAGACACGCGCAGATCGATGACGAACTGGGCTGGCTCCTCCGACCACTGGCGACCAGGGCGGGGCTGGTCGGGGCGACCGCCTGCAACATCGGGTCGCCCACCGACTTTCGCGTCCCCGACAGAGCCTACTTCCGGCGTGACGGTGATGAGACCTGGAACCCGACCGCGGCCATCGTGGTGGAGGTGGCGTCGCCGGGCGATGCGAGCCGACGCAAGCTTGCCTTCTACCATCGGGTCGGCGTGGAGGAGGTCCTCATCGTCGAGCCGGAACGGCGTTCGGTGGAGTGGTTCGTCCGCGGTCACGACAGCTTCGCGCCCGCGGATCGGAGCGCGCTCCTGGGCATCGGTGATGGGGCACTCGCGGCGGCGCTCGACTGGAAGGGCGCGCGCCCGTGAGGAGCGTCGTGTTCGTGGGCGAGCTCCCCCCGGCGATCCAGGCATGGCTCGATGAGCGGCACCGTCTGGGCCAAGACGACTTCGACGAGGTCTGGGAGGGCGACCGCTACATCCCTCCCCCGCTGAGCGGACGCCACGCACGTGTGGCGTACGAGTTGCCGCTGATCCTGCGGCCATACGCAGACCGTGCGGGCCTGGTGAGCGCGGGTCATTG
>DAOTUX010000157.1:0-1646 GCA_034436475.1 Chloroflexota bacterium
ACAGGACCCCCTGGTCGGTGTTCGCCAGGACGCAGATGTGCCCTGGCGTATGCCCGGGTGCCAGCACGATCCGCAGCCCCGGAAGCACATCCACGTGATCCTGGGTGACGAGCGTGTGGCGCAGGTAGGGCACGCCCCCGAACTCCCGTTCGGCATAGAGCGTGCCCTGACTGGGTAGTGGCCGCTGGGCATACTGCCACTCGGCCGCCGCGACGAACACCCGCGCGTTCGTGAACAGGTCGTTGTTGCCGCAGTGGTCCGCATGGAGATGCGTGTTGACGACGAGGTCGACGTCTTCGGCAGACCAGCCGATGTGGCGCAACCCATCGACCAGGGTCTCACCGGGTTCCTGCCAGGTCCTGTCGCCGACGGTGCTCTCGAACCACGCGGGATCGGAGATGCCCGTGTCGACGAGGATGCGATGACCTTCTCCCTCGAGTGCCACGGCGAAGACCGGGATGGTGACCTCGGTACCCGGGGGATGGCCGTAGACCAGGCCGGCCAGGTCGAGCCGCAGATAGGCGGTGTTCAGGGCCACGACCCGATACCGTGTGAGCATCGATCCGTCCTCCTCTGCATTGTCAGCCACGCTCAGAAGTACGACCACAGCTCCTTCACCGGGGGGCATTCGCTGCGCGGCATCGCCGCGACGATCTCCCCGGCCTTCAGGAGGCAGACGAAGTCGCAGATGCGCAACGTCGCGGCCACGTCCTGCTCGACGATGAGGACCGCGATCCCCAGTTCGTCCACCACGCGCCGGACCGAGTCCATCAGCCGCTCCACGAGACGGGGCGCCAACCCCAGCGACGGCTCGTCCAGGAGCAGCACCCGCGGCATCCGGAGCAGGGCCAGGGCGAGGGCCAGCATCTGTCGTTGACCGCCACTCAACGAGCCCGCGACCTGCCCAGGACGCTCCTTGAGGACCTCCCCGAACAGGTCGTAGACCAGGTCCTCGACGTGCGCCGCATCGATGGGCGCGCCCTCTCGTGGAGGACCGCTTCGCCACGCCCGTCCCAGGCGGACGTGCTGCTCGACGGTCAGCGTCGGGAACACGCCCTGGGCGCCATCCGGGACGAGGGCGAGACCAAGTCCCGCTCGACTCGCGGCCGGGAGGTCGTCCACCCGCCGGCCCAGGAGGCACAGCTCGCCCCGATCGGCACGCTTGAAGCCCGCGATGACTCGGAGCAGCGTCGTCTTGCCCGCGCCATTGTGACCGAACAAGCCGACGGCCTGGCCGGCGGCGACGTCGACGGACACGTCGGCGAGCACTCGTCGCGGGCCGTACGATGCCTCCACATGGCGGACCACCAGCGGGTTAATGCCGGACCTCCTCGATCCCTGTGCTGCCAAGGTAGATCTCCGCGAGTTGCGCTGATGCGAAGATCTCCTCGGGCGGGCCCTGCGTCACGACGGCACCCTGGGCCATGAACACCACTCGCTGGGCGAGGCGACGCACGACGTCGAGGTTGTGCTCCACCAGCGCGACGGTGAGGCCCGCCTGGCCGAGCGCCTCGACCGCCCGGACCACCACCTCCCTGCCCTGCGTGTCGAGCCCCGACGCAGGCTCGTCGAGCAGGAACAGGGACGAGCCGAGTGCGAGCAGCCGGGCGAGACTGACGAGCTTCTGCTCGGCGAACGGCAGGCCC
>DAOTUX010000158.1:0-1955 GCA_034436475.1 Chloroflexota bacterium
CGACCCACAAGAGGTGAGCGGCTGGTTGCGCAGCGTGTTCGGCACGGTCTTCGGGCACATGGCCATCGCCATGGCACTGGCGCTCGGGACGCCCGCCGCCGTGGGCGTGTGGGCGATGGCCGGCGCGAACACGTCGGGGGCCGCGCCCGCGGCGTCACGTCGCGCGCGCTGGATGGCCTTGGGCCTCGCCGCGCTGTGCCTCGTCGCCGGTGCGGTCGTCGCCCTGTCGACGAGGACCGGCGTCTCGATCCTGGACGTCGCCGCCATGGGTCTCGTTGCCCTGCTCTCACTGGGACTTGCCGGTGCCGTCGCCTTCTCGCCTCATCGCGGTCGTGCGGTCCTTGCTGGGGTGGCGCTCATGCTGGTCACCGCTGGCATGTGGTGGGTCGTCGTGCGCGGGGTCGTCGCGATCACACGCTGACCGGGCGCCGGCCGAGTACGCTCGCCCTGTGACCCCTTGTCGGCTGCTCCTCGCGACCCTTGTGGCCGCCGGGTGTCTGGTCCTGCATCGTCGTCGTGTGCGCATGCCCTCTGACGACCCCAGGAGCACCCGGGGGGCCATGCCGGGCACGAACCGGCCGGGTCGTGGCGCGACCGGGGCCACCCTGACGGCCGACCGCGCATGCGAGACGGTGGGGTCGATCGTCCAAGGGCATCCGCGGCGTCGTGATCTCGTCGTCCATCTCGCACCCGCCATCGCCACGTCCTGGGTCCTGCTCATCGACGGCGCGGCATTCTTCCCACGCCTCCTCGCCGACATCGAGGCGGCGCGGTCCGACATCCACATCATCATCTTTGGCTTTCGCCCCGGGACGATCGGCGACGCCTTCCGCGACCTGCTCGTGCGCAAGGTGCGGGAGGGCGTCCCGGTCCGCCTCATCGTCGATGGGGCGTACAGCCAGCCCGGGCTGGGATCGCGGCGTCTGTACACGGCGCTCCGGGAGGGCGGTGTGGAGGTCGTGGTCAACCAGGGCGCGTTCCTCGACCTCGATGGCCCGCTCGGTCGGCGGTGGGTCGACTGGCGCTTCGACGACCTCGGGCACTTCGATCATCGCAAGCTCGTGGTGATTGACGGACGGGTCGCGTTCGTGGGCGGTCCGGGCATCGAGGATCACTACGCTGATGACACGTTCCACGACGTCATGGTCCGGGTGGAGGGGTCGGTCGTCAGCCAGGTCCAGGCGGTGTTCCTGCTGTCCTGGTGGTACCAGGGGGGGCCGCTCCCGCTGACCGCCAGGGACCTCACCCGCCACTTCCCCGCGCCACCCGTGGGAGAAGGAGTGGAGGTCGATGTGCTCCACGCCGTGCCAGGCGAGGGTCACCTCCCGATCCAGGCAGCCGTGCGGGACGCTATCCAGGGCGCCACGCGACGCCTCTTCGTGATCAATCCATATCTCGCGGACCGACGGGTGATCCGGGACATCCTGGATGCGGGACGCCGAGGGGTGGACGTGCGGGTCATCGTGCCGGCCGACCCGCTCTCGTTCGTGGTCCGGGGTGCGGTGCGACACTGGTTCCCCGCCCTCAGGGAGGCCGGGGTCGACGTGCGGGAGCTCCCCAGGATGGCTCACGCCAAGGTGCTTCTCGCGGACGACACCGTGATCGCCGGCTCCGCGAACCTGGACGCGCTCAGTCTCCGGAGGAACTGGGAGATCATGCTACGCACGTCCGACCCGGTGCTCGCCGAACAGGTCGCGCGCGACCTGTTCGACCGTGACCTCCGGGTGGCGGGCCCGGCCCGCCCCGCGGTCGACCCGTGGACAAGGCGCTTGGACGCGGTCATGTCGGCGCTGTCGCCCCTGTTCTGACAGCGGCTGGGTGCAGGTCGTCAGCCCGGGCGGTCGGGACTGTGGGCCGAGCTGACCGTGGGAGAGCCTCTCCTCAGGCTGCCGCTGATGGCGCTGGCTGTGACATGGTCGTGGGGGCGGGGGATTCGAGCGGACAGGGTTCGCGGA
>DAOTUX010000159.1:0-2655 GCA_034436475.1 Chloroflexota bacterium
AGACGCACGCTCCCGAACCGGCGCCGCAGCTCCCGGGTCACGAAGGAGCGCCGACCGCCGACGCCCGCCGACGCGGCGATCGGCACCGCGAGGCGACGCAGCGTGATGGTGCGCGCTGTCGAGCGGCCCTCCTCGCTCGCCACCGCCCGATGCAGGCGACCGGCCAGCCGGACCTGGGACCGTCCACGGGTGGCGGAGGCCGCCCCCGCTGTCCCGGCCGCGACACTGCCACGCACCGGCTCGGTCGCGAGTCGCTCCATGTACCGGGCGGGTGTCATCCCCCCGATGTGTGACGGTCCGTCGGCCAGGCTGTACGAGATCGCACCGGCGAGCCGCCCCCGGATGTACACAGGTGACCCCGACATGCCCGACCAGATGCCCCCTCCGGCCCGCACCACCCGTCTGCCGGTGAGGTCGCTCACCTTGACCACCACGAGGTCACGCCCGGGTCCGATGCCGTCTCGCAGCATGCCCAGGACCTGCACCCGGAACGGCTCGGGGCGGTCACCACGGATCGTGGTCCAGCCGATGCCCACCATGCCCGGTCGGATGGCGCCGATGGCACGCGTGGCCGGGCAAGGCCCCGCGACACGGGCGGAGGCGCCCGTCTGGGCAGCGGGCGGTCCTCCAGGAGCCGCGGCACTCTCCAGGACGGACGCGAGCGCGAGCACGAGCGCCGTGACGATCACGACGCTGGACCGACCGAGACGCGACGCGGTGGGCCCGATGCCCACCCGCGTTCGACCTGCCTCCACGACCTGGGCACCTCCACCCGCTGGACGTCGGGGCGCGACTGGGAGCGCCCACCAGGTGGACTCTAGAGCAAAGCCCGCGACACCTCCGCCGAGCGCCCGGGCTGTGGCTACCATGAGGCGCATGGAGCCATCACCCGTGCCAGCGAGCCTCGCCCATGACGGCGCCGACCTCTCGCGGGAGCGCATGCTCGAGCGTCTCGCGGCGTCCCTGGCGGACCCATCGCAGCTCGCTGACGCACGGGTCGTCCGGGCGCCAGGGCGGGTCAACCTCATCGGGGAGCACACCGACTACAACGATGGCTTCGTGCTGCCCGTGGCCATCGACCTGGAGATGCGCATCGCGTACCTGCCGACCGCGGATGGGCGGGTCCTGCTGGCCAGTGGCCAGGCGCCGGACCCCATCGCCTTCGACACGGCCGACCCGGGCCCTCCGGTCGGTGGCTGGCGCGACTACGTGGCGGGGACGGCATGGGCCATGCGCGAGGCGGGCCTCGCGACGCGCGGCCTGGTGGGCGTGCTGGAGAGCAGCGTGCCGGTTGGCGCGGGGCTCTCGTCGAGCGCGGCACTCGAGCTGGCGAGCGCCTGGGCGCTGTCGGGTCGGGAGGCCCCCGGTGCCGACCCACTGTCCCTCGCCCGCGTCGCCCAGCGCGGCGAGAACGACTATGTGGGCATGCGCTGCGGCCTGATGGACCAGTTCGCGTCGGCCGCGGGCGTCGCGGGGGCCGCGGTGCTCCTCGACTGTCGCACCCTGGAGCATCGCGCGGTGCCCATCCCGCCGGGTCTCGCGCTCGTGGTGGCCCACAGTGGGGTGCCCCGCAGCCTCACGGGCTCGGCGTACAACGAGCGGCGGGAGGAGTGCGAGGCGGCGGTGGCGGCCCTCGCCCGCCACGAGCCGTCCATCCGGGCGCTGCGCGATGTCACCCCTGCCCTCCTCGACCGGTACGCCCATGAGCTGGACCCGGTGGTGGCCCGGCGTGCGCGCCACGTGGTCGAGGAGGACGAGCGGGTGCTGGCGGTCGAGGCGGCCCTGGTCGCCGGCGACCTCGACGCGGTGGGCAGGCTGTTCGCTGCCTCGCATGCGTCCCTGCGTGACCTGTACGAGGTGAGCGTCCCGGAGCTCGATGCCCTGGTGGCCCTCGCGACCGAGACCCCGGGGGTGGTCGGGTCGCGTATGACCGGCGCCGGCTTCGGAGGCTGCACGGTCACGCTGGTGAGCCGGGAGGCTGTCGAGGGACTGCGCCGGCGCATCATGCAGCGCTACCCGACCCTGACCGGGCGCGCGCCACGGGTGTGGGTCGTGAGTGCCGTGGCCGGCGCGGGCGTCGTCGAGGCAGGCAGGTGAGCGAGCGGATGTCGGACGCCTCCGCGGGCGTGACACGGGCGGACCACCCCCATCGTCGGCATGACCCGCTGCTCGACCGGTGGGTCCTGGTCTCGGCCGGCCGCACCCGACGACCCTGGCTGGGCAGCCGCGAGGCGACCGCTCATGCGAAGGCACCCGCGTACGACCCCGAGTGCTACCTGTGCCCAGGCAACCAGCGCGCCAACGGCGAGCGCAACCCCGACTATGCCGCCACCTTCGTGTTCACCAACGACTTCGCGGCACTCCGGCCGAGCAGCCCCACGGAGCGTCACGCGGACGGCCTGCTGACATGGGAGGGCGAGCGGGGCACCAGTCGGGTGGTGTGCTTCTCCCCACGCCATGACCTGGGGCTGGGCAGCATGTCGCAGGCCGACGTGCGCGCGGTGGTCGACCTGTGGGCGGAGCAGACCACCGAGCTCGGGGCCCGCTACCGATGGGTCCAGGTGTTCGAGAACCGGGGCGCCGAGATGGGGGCGTCCAACCCCCACCCGCACGGGCAGATCTGGGCGGGGTCCGCGCTCCCCACCGACGCCGCGC
>DAOTUX010000160.1:0-6035 GCA_034436475.1 Chloroflexota bacterium
GCGTGCGCAGGAGCCGCCGATGCCGCGAGTCGCGTCGTCGCGACCGCACTCCGGGCGGTCGCGTCTGACCCTGCATCGCCCGAGCGCACCGCCGAGCCCGAGCGCACCGCCGAGCCCGAGCCCACCGCCGACCCCGAGCGCACCGCCGAGCCCGAGCGCACCGCCGAGCCCGAGCGCACCGCCGAGCCCGAGCGCACCGCCGAGCCCGAGCGCACCGCCGAGCCGAGGACGTCGTCGCGTGCCCGGCCCAGGAGCGGCGGCCACGAGGCGGCCGCCGCGTCCCAGGTGCGCGTGCGAGCCCGGGACGTGACGCGGGCCGCTGGCCTGTCCGGCTCCATCCACAGCTATGGCGCGGTGCGGGCGGACTTCGATCACGACGGCTGGCCGGACCTGTTCATCGGGCGGCACTCGGAGCCAGGCCGCATGCTGCTCAACGACCGGGGACGGTTCGACGATGCGCCCCGCTTCTCGGTGCCCGACCGTGATCGGCATGGGTGCGATGCCGCCGATGTCGATGCCGATGGCCGCGTGGACCTCTACTGCGCCATCGGCGCCGCAAAGGGCTCTGCGCTCAAGGCCAACGAGCTGTGGATGGCCGAGGCGGATGGCACGTACACCGACCGGGCCACCGAGCTGCTCGCCAGCGACCCGCTGGGTCGGGGCCGCCTGGCAGCCTTCTTCGACCTCGATCACGACGCGTACCCCGACCTGTTCATCGCCGACCGGGCCGACAGGGTCGACGGCCTGCCGTCGCGTCATCGCGTGCTGGCGAACCCTGGCGGCACCGGGTTCCGGGCGCGCACCGCTTCGGGGTTCGATGCGGGCACCGGTGCCGAGTGCCTCCGGACAGGCGACCTCGATCGTGACGGCTGGGAGGACGTCGTGCTGTGCACACGGGGCTACCGCCCCGACGGGTACGGCATCCAGGTCCTGCGCAACGTCGGCGGACGCCTGGTCGATGTCACGCGGAGCGTCCGGATCCCACGTGCCGCGGCGCTCGATGCCGTGATCGCCGACCTCGACGGCGACCACCGGCCCGACATCATCGAGGTCACGCGTGGGCAGTTGCGGATCCACCTTCGGCGTGGAGGCAGGTATGTCCTGGGCTACACCCGTCGACTCATCGATGGCGCGGCGGTCGCCGCGGGTGACGCGGACGGCGATGGGGACCTCGACCTGTACGTGGCGCAAGGCTCAGCGACGGCGCAGCGACCTGACCGACTGCTCCTCAACCGCGGGGATGGGCGTGGGTTCCGCAGTCTCGCCCTCCCAGGGCTGACCAAGGGGGTCGCGGAGTCGGTCACGGCCATCGACCATGATCGCAATGGCCTCACCGACTTCTTGGTGCTCAACGGTGCGCATTCCGCCCATGTAGGCCCGGTCCAACTCATCGCGCTGTATCCAGACTGACCCCGCGCCGATGGCGCAGGACCACCGAGACAAGACCACCGGCCACCAGCACGGCACCGATGAGCATCGCGGTGGGCACCCCCACGATGGTCCAGTCCCACCCCGCGCGGAAAGTCTCCAGGACCAATCGTCCCCCGCCATACCAGATCATCCAGAACGACGCCAGGTCGCCGCGGCGGAGCATCGTGGCGCGGTGGCGCGACAGCCAGAGCGCCAGCAGCCCGCCCACGGCGTTCCAGATCGACTCGTAGAGGAACAGGGGATGGAAGCCGGTCGTCTCGGCAGGCCAACCCACGTCGCAGGGGTACGCGGCGATCCGGTGCCCGCAGTCGATGGTGATACCCCACGGCAGGTCGGTCGGCGGTCCGTACAACTCCTGGTTGAAGAAGTTCCCCCAGCGTGCGATCGCCTGGGCGAACAGGGTGCCCGGCACGACCACGTCGAGCGCGGTGAGCAGCGGGACCCGGTGCCGCCGGCAATGGATCGCGATGCCCACCACGGCACCAGCGATGCCGCCGTACAGACCCAGCCCGCTGTAGGGGGGAAGCACGATCTGCGCCAGGTGGTCCTGGTAGTAGGCCCAGTCATCGATGACGTGGTACGCCCGGGCCCCGATGAGGGCGCACACGGCGACCGGGAGGATGGCACCCGTCACCAGTGACGGGTCATACCCCCGACGGCGCGCCTCGGCCTGGCTCACCAGGATCATGACCGTGAGGCCAAGCACGTAGCTGATGCCATACAGGCCGATCGATAGGGGCCCGAGCTGGAGCGCCGAAGGTGGGGCGACCTGGAGGATGGCGGGTAGCACCCACGCAGGGTGCCACACCGCGCGCTGTATCCTCCGAGACGATGAATGACGGATACGCGTGGTGGCTGGTGCTGGTGGGCCTTGGGGTCGGCGTCGCCCTCACGTGGCTGAGCATGGTCCGGCTGCCGCGCAATGAGTGGGACGTGGACGCCGACGAGCGCGAGGAGGAGGCGACGCTGATCGCGTCGACCATCGAGGCGCGGGGTGGGGTCTGCCCGGCACCGCTCGCCCTGGAGGTGCTCGACCTCCACCAGGAGTACCTCGCGTCACCCGGCTTCCGGTCGCCCAGCGCCGTGGGGCCTACGCCCGCCGGGGGGTCCGGCGCGCCAGGCTAGCGCTGGCCCAAGGCCAGCGCTAGCCCGAGAACTCGCCGGCCAGCGCGGGCTGGGCGCCGGGGGCGTCCAAACGCACGATGAACAGGTCACCCTGGAGCCCTAGGTCGGGCGGCTCGGCCGGACCCGCCCAGTAGGCGAGTCCACCCCCATCCGCGGTCGGCTCCCAGCGCATGTAGCCCACCTGGGTCACGACACCACCCCGATCGAGCAGGCACACGTAGCGCGCGCCGTCCGCGGGCGCGGGCAGCGCAGACGACACGACAGCCAGACGGCCGGACCCCGGGGACACGACCACGACGCCACCCGGCTTCCCGTCTGGAGTGGTCAGTCGCGCGATGCCAAACCCGCTGCCCTGGAGGATGCTGGCCGCCTCCGCGAGCACGCGTCCGGGCCCGCCGCGTGGCGTCTCGGGCGCACCACCGAGCTGCCGACCCACGAGCATGCCCGCGACGAACAGGACCACCACGCCGGCCGCGCCGAGCAGCAGCCACCGGAAGCGGGGAGCCGGAGCGGGCTCGGACGCCCCTGAGGGCGACTGTGCCGGCACGCTCCTCGGACGCCTCGACCCGATGGTGATGCCGCTGCGACCCGTGCCCACCGCGGGATCGGGCCCGATCACGGATGGTGCCGGCGGCGGCGATGGGGCCGGCGATGCGCCGTCATCCACGGTCGTTGCGGCGCCGGCCCGTGCGGCCACCGCGGCCATGACCTCGTCCCTCAGGGACGGTCGTGGGCCTAGCGTGTCAGGGGCCGCGGCGGCCAAGCCTGACGAGACGACCGACCAGTCACGCCATTCGGCCGCACACGACGGACACCCCGATACGTGCGCCCGCAGCGCGACCGCCTCAGGCGAGGCGTCGCCGTTCAGGCGCACCAGACCTCCCGGTGTCGCGAGGGCATCCTCGATGCGCTCGCGGGCCTCAGCGTGCTCCACTCGGCTCCTCCACACCCGGAACCGCGGAGTCTCCCTGCACGGCGAGCGCGCCACGCAGGCGTGCCAGCGCCCGCCTTGTCCGGGTCTTCACCGTCCCCAGCGGGATCCCCAGACGATCCGCGATCTCCGATTGGCTGAGCTCTCCGTAGTACGCCAGCTCGAGCACGGTGCGCTCGTCAGGCGACAGCGTGGCCATCGCCCCCGTCATCGCGGCCCGCAGTGCCAACTCGTCCACGATCGTCTCTGGGTCGGGCGACGCGCTGCCCGATGTGAGTGCGGCGCCTGTCGCCACGGCCCGGTCGGCCTCATCGCTCGTGGCGAACACCACACTCATCGGCAGCGCGCCCGGTCGGCGGGCCATAGCTCGCAGCCGGTCGGTGGCGCGGTTGCGGGCGATGGCACCGAGCCAAGCCGGCAGGGTGCCCTGGGCGGCGTCGAACATGCGCGCACGGTCCCACAACGTGAGCCAGACGTCCTGCACGACCTCCTCTGCCGTTCGATGATCCCCCAACCGACGGAATGCCGCTCGGTATACGACCGCCGCATGGCGGTCATAGAGCACGGCCAGCGCGGCCATGTCCCCGTTCGCCACGGCCGATACCAACTCGGCGTCCGGCATGGACTCCGCAGCGCTGCTCATGGATGCCTACGTCGCCACGCCGCGTTCGGTTCGGGATCGGGGGGTCGTGGGGCGTCAGTCGCCCAGGCTGCCACCCGTCGGGCATCCCCACGCAACGTGCCTGCCGGGAGATGTCCCTCCAGGCATCGCACGCCGTGAGGGCCGACAGCCGCTTCGTGGACGGTGCCAGCGGGCAGATCGAGCCGGTCGCCTGGCTCCAGGGCGTGGACTGTCTCCAGCGCGGCCAGCCGGAACACGATCGACCCCTCGATGACCACGAGCACCTTGTCGTACGCGTGGGCGTGGGACGGGTATCGGTCATGAGGGCGGTTGGCCCATGTCCCCGCGACGATGTCGTCCTGGGCGAGCCGGGCGTGCGCGCGACTCGCCAGTTGGGAGGTCACGGCGCTCGGTGCCCGCACCCGCCCATCGGCCCCGCCCACTGCCAGGGCCTCGGGACCCGATGTGCCCTGATGGCTCGTTCCACACCGCGCATGGTATGGGCCAGCGCGGGGTGATGCTCGGCCGGGCGCCCCGATCGGCGAAGGTCTCCGGCCCGCAACGGGCATCGCCGTCTCCCGTCTGGGCGAGTAGGCTGCGAGCGGACCGAACAGCAGACCGCTGCCGATGGTCGTATGCCACAGGAGCAACGCATGACCCAGCCACCCCTGCTGCACCTTGCCGGCCCCGAAGTCGTCGCCGCGATGCCTGCCATGCCCGAGCGGCTGGCACTCGCGGAGCGCGCCCTCCGGGCGCTTGCCGGGGATGCCCAGCTCCCGCCCAAGATCGGCGTCCACCCCCGACCGGACGCGTCCTGGGCCCATGCCATGCCGGCCTGGGTTCCGGGTGACGCCGCCGATGGCGAGACCGACCTGCTGGGCGTGAAGTTCGTGTCCGGGTTCCCGGGCAATGCGGCGCTGGGCCTGCCGGCCCTGTTCGCGACGCTGCTGCTGTGCGACCCGCGGACCGGCCGCCCGAGGGCGATCATGGACGCCGGCCCGATCACGGCGGCCCGCACGGCCGCGATCAGCGGCGTGGTCATCTCGGCGTGGGGTCCCACCCATGCGGCTCCGGTGGTGGGGATGATCGGGGCGGGCGTGCAGGCGGAGGGCCACGTCGAGATGCTGCGGAGCGTCCTTCCCGGCAGTCACCTGCGGATCCATGACAACGACGCCCAGCGCGCCCGTGACCTGGTCGGACGCGCCAGGGATACCGGCTCCTTCGCGAGCGTCGTCGCGACCGACAGCGCGATCGACGCGATCGGCGGTGCGGATGTCGTGCTCACCATGGTGTCCTTCGGACCGGACCGCCAAGGCCTGCCGGCGGATGCCTACCGCACGGCCCGCCTCGTCGTGGCGATCGACTACGACATGTGCCTGCCCGCCTCGATCGCGCGAGATGCGGCTCTGTTCGTGGTGGATGAGGTGGGTCAGTTCCTGGCCAACCGCGCGACCGGCATCTTCGAGGGCTATCCCGAACCTGCAGGCACCATCGGCGAGCGCCTCGACGGGCCGCGTCCGGCCGGTCAGACAGCCGTGGTCCACCTGGGCACCGGTGTCGCTGACCTCGTGTTCGGCGATGCGATCCTGCGGGTCGCGTATGCACGGGGTCTGGGCACCCGACTGCCTAGCTGATCGAGTCGCCCGAATGGTCGAGCGACCGGTCTTGGGCTACTCGTTGACCATGATCGGGCCGTCGGGCAGCTCCACCAGGATCGTGTCCTCCTCCACGTGCACGGGCCATCTGACCAGGGGCAGCTCGGCGGGTGGGTCGAGCGCATCGCCCGTGACGAGGTCGAACCGTGACAAGTGGAGGGCGCAGGTGAGCGAGTCGCGGGTGAGGAACCCCTTGTCGAGCTCGAAGTACTCGTGTGAGCAGATCCCCTGGAAGGCACGCACCTGACCCTCCAGATGGACGAGCAGGATG
>DAOTUX010000161.1:0-3552 GCA_034436475.1 Chloroflexota bacterium
CGTAGTCGCAGGGCCGGGAGGCCGCGGGCAGCCGTTCGATGCCCCGATACTCCAGGAGCTCCACGAAGCCGCCACCGGGGATGCGCAGGTAGACCGCCCGGATGGACTCGTGGTCCAGGGCGAGCACGCTCCTGAGGTACGGCGCGTCCAGGACGCGGTCGAACTCCAGTTCCAGGCCCAGGCCATCCCGATAGAAGCGCAGGGACGCGTCCATGTCGCGGACCGTGATGCCACCGTGGAAGAAGCCCGTGATCGCAGCCACTGGAGCCACCTCGTGCATGCGGGTGTGCCACCCCGTGGCGGCCATCATCGCGCACCCGGTCGCCTGGGTCGTCGGCGGCGGGCGCAGGGTCTTGACGCCAGGTGTACGGTTTCTTCGTGCGTCACCCGAAGTAATCCGAGCTAGGAGGCAGCGTGCGCATCGAGCGGAGCGCGGACCTGCGCGACGCGAATCGGATCACGATCGTGGAGCTGTTCCGGGCCCGTGGCCCGCTCTCACGCGCCGATGTCGCTCGACTGTCGGGGCTGAGCCCGTCCACGGTCACGGCGATCTCCGCCGACCTGTTGGCCGACGGCCTGCTGGTCGAGGACACACAGCACGGCATCGATGAGGGCACCACGTCGATCGGCCGCCCGGCCACCCCCCTGCGGCTGGATCCGGGAGCGGGTCACGCCGTGGGCATCAAGCTAGGTCCTGACGCACTCATCGCCACTGTGACCGACCTGGATGCCGAGGCCCTGGCCATGTCTCGGGTCCCACATGGGGCGCATGCGGACGCGGCCACCACCGTCCGGGTGTTCCAGGGGCTGCTCGATGAGGTCGTTGCCACCGCCGCCATCGATGCCCGCACGATCGTCGGCATGGGCATCGGGGTGCCGGGCGTGGTCGATCCCGCGAGAGGGACGGTCAGCTCCTCGCCGCTCGCTGACTGGGTCGAGCATGACCTGCGGGACCGGCTGCATGATCATTTCGGCGTCCCGGTCCACATCGACAATGACGTCAACACCCTCACCATAGCCGAGCACCTGTTCGGAGCAGGACGAGGCATCACCGACCTGGCCGTCATCACGGTCGGTCGAGGTATCGGCATGGGGGTCATCTCGAACGGCCAGGTCGTGCACGGCTGGCGTGGCGGTGCCGGCGAGATCGGCCACGTGACGGTCAGGCCCGATGGCCCTGGATGCTGGTGCGGTCGTCAAGGATGCCTCGAGGCGGTCGCCTCGGAACCCGCGCTCGTCCGCGAGGTCCTGGCGTTGACAGGCCGCCTCGTGGCCCCCGACGAGCTCGCGACGCTCGCCGAGCGGGACACTCGGGTGGCCCAAGCTCTGGAGCGAGCCGGCGGCCTTGTGGGGGAGCTCATCCGCTCCGTCGTCGCAGTCCTGGATCCGCAGCGGATCGTGGTCTCCGGCGAGGGCGTGCGACTGGGCGCGCGGTATCTGGACCCGTTGGTGGCGGCCGCCACGCGTGACACACCCGCGACTGACCTGGTCCTCGAGCCCTGGGGCGACGAGGCCTGGGCGCGGGGCGCCGCGACGCTGGCCCTGCGCGAATTCTTCCACCCGGCCCACCTGCGCGATGCACCCCGGCCGACGGCCGCGGTCACCGCGCCGACACGGCGCATCGGCCAACGGCACATCAGGCAAGGCCAGAGGAGGTAGGTCCCATGGGTCCATCCACATCCCGACGCAGGATCGCCGCGGGCGCGGCGATGCCCGTCATCCTTTCCGCTGCGCTGGTCGGCGTGGCAGGAGCCCAGTCACCCGCCACTCCCGACACGTCCATCAGCGGCACGGTCGAGTTCTGGAACGGCTATGCCGCGGATGGCGCGGAGATCACCACCTTCGTGGAGAAGGTGCTGCCGGCGTTCCACGCGCGGTACCCGAACATCACCGTCGATCATCAGGAGATCCCCTATGACGACCTACGCCAGAAGCTGGTGACCGGCATCGCGGGCGGCGTGCTGCCGGACGTCCTGCGCGCCGACATCATCTGGGTCCCCGAGTTCGCGGATCAGGGCGTGCTCCTGCCGCTCGACCAGGAGATGCCCGACTTCGCGCAGATCGCGGAGGGCGTGTTCCCGGGTCCCCTGTCGACCGCGCGATGGGGCGACCACTACTACGGGCTGCCGCTCGACACCAACACCCGGATCATCTTCGCCAACCCCAGCGTGCTCGAGGCCGCGGGGGTCGCCACGCTCCCCGCGACCATGGACGAGTTCGAGGCGGCCTTGAAGGCGGTCAAGGACACGCTCGGCCCGGACGTCTACGGATATGCCGAGGGAGGCACGGGTGCCTGGAGCGTGCTGCCGTGGATCTGGAGCTTCGGCGGGGGCATCACCACGGACGATCTGACCACCGCCCAAGGTGTGCTCAACGGCCCGGGCACCGTGGCCGCCGTGACCAAGCTCAAGGAGTGGCTGGACGCCGGCTACCTGTCGCCCAGCATCCTGGGCGGTGGCACGGCCACGTCCGACCAGTTCGGCAACGGCCAGACCGCGACCATCCTTGAGGGCCCCTGGATGCCCGGCATCTTCGCCAACCAGTTCCCGGAGCTCGACTTCGAGTACGCACCGGTCCCGGCCGGTCCGGGTGGCAGCGCGTCCGTCGTGGGCGGTGAGGACATCGTCGTGTTCGATGACACCGACGCGAAGGATGCGGCCCTGGCCTTCACTCGGTTCATGCTCTCCGAGGAGGCCCAGCGCCTGATGGGCACCACCGGCCAGATGCCGGTCCTCAGCAGCCTGACCGGTGACACCTCGCTGCCTGACTTCTTCCCCACCTTCCAGGAGCAACTCGCGACCGCCAAGGCACGCACGCCGGTGCCGTCGTGGCCGGGGATCGACGAGGCGATCTCCAATGCGGTGCTCAAGGCGCTCCGCGGGGACATGGAGGTCCAGGCGGCGCTTGACGAGGCGGCGGCGACGGTCGATTCGCTCCTCGCCAGGTAGCCGGCCGCCGACCCGGGCACCATGATGGGGATGAGTCGGCGTCTCAGCGTCGCGCGCGTGCGGCGACCTTCCCCATCGAGCCCGGTCATGACGGCCGGCCCGTCGCGCATGCTGCGGGCGCGACGGCTGCTTCCCGTCTATGGGCTGCTGCTGCCCGGGATGCTGCTGTACGCGGTGTGGGCCGCCTACCCGCTCATCCAGTCGTTCCTCATGAGCTTCACCGACTGGAGACTGCGTGGCGGCTCCACGTTCCTGGGACTCGACAACTACACCCGAGCGCTCGCGGACCCGATGTTCTGGAAGGCGCTCTCGACGACCTTCGGCTACACCGTGGTCACGGTCGTGGGTCAGCTGCTCCTGGGTCTTGGCGCTGCGTTGTTGCTCGACCAGCGGTTCAGGGGTCGTGCCCTGTTGCGGCTCGTGTACTACCTCCCGGTCATCACCAGTTGGGTCATCGTCTCGCTCATCTTCGTGTGGCTGTACAACGGTCAGAACGGCGTCCTCAACTGGCTGCTCCACGACGCCCTGGGCGTCATCGACAAGGACGTCGCGTGGCTCGCCGAGCCTGCGACCGCCATCTGGGCGATCGCGGCGCTGGGGATCT
>DAOTUX010000162.1:0-9892 GCA_034436475.1 Chloroflexota bacterium
AGATCCCATACGGTCTTGTCAAGTCCCTGATCCCCAGGCGGGGTCGAAGTCGGCGCCGTTGCGCCAGACGCCCCAGACGATGCCGAGGGCCTTGCGCATGCAATGGCCGATGGCGTTCATCTTGCTCTTGCCGGCCTCACGCTTCCGAGCGTAGTGGGCGGCGATGACCGGGTTGTGGACGGTGCCGACGACCGCGATGCGGTACACCGCGGCACGGAGGTGGGCGTTGCCCGCCTTGGACATCCGCCAGGCGGTCTCCGGGTTCGCCCCCTTCCGGCCTGAGCTGCGCTCGGCGGGATGGACCCCGGCATAGGCGAGCAGCTGGTCGAAGGACTCGAACCTGCCGATGTCCCCGATCTCGGCGATGAGCACCGCACAGGTCGCCGGACCCACGCCCGGGATGGTCTGGAGGCGGCGGGCCAGCTCGCCGTCGAGCAGTGTCGCCACGTGGGCCTCCGCGGCCTCGATCTGACGCTCGAGCAGGTCGAACTGGTCGAGCAGCAGGTCGACCTCGAAGGCCACCTCGGTCGCCAGCTCGGGAACGGCGATGGAGTCGGCGGCGAGATGACGCAGGCGCTCCGCCTTCGTGTCACCCAGGCGACGATGACCCGGCCCCTTGTTGGCATCGGCGAGGGTGCCCGTCCGGCGGCGCCATGCGGCCTCGGCGGTGGGTGCCAGGCGCAGCACCTCGCGCGCGGTGAGGCAGGTGGGGTCGTCGAACACCTCCAGGAGCTCCGGAAAGCCCAGCTCCACGAGCCGGTGGAGGCGCTGGCACACCCGCGCCTGCTCGGTCACCAGGGTCATCGCGAACCTCGCCGCCTGGCGCAGCTCCACCCCGGCGAAGGGATCGCGCACCACGGGCGCGTCACGCATGGCCATCTCGGCGAGGCTCCGGGCATCCGCCGGGTCCGACTTGGTGCGGCCCAGGCGGCTCTTGGCGAAGTATCTCGCCGCGAGCGGGTTGACGAGGGCCACCGGGATTCCCCGTCGTGCCAGGTGCGAGGCGAGCGGCATCCAGTAGTGGCCCGAGGACTCCATGGTCACCAGGGTCACCGGGTCCGGCTGCCGACCGAGCCATGCGTCGAGCGCGGAGAAACCCGCCCGGTCCTGGCTCACGCGCAGGATCTCCCGGTCCGCCCGGGTCTGCCCGGTCCGGCAGCGGGCCACCGCATGGCGCCGCCCTCCGATGTCTATGCCGACCGTCGTCATGCGGGCACCCTCCTTCGGCGGACCACCCAAGGGTGCCCGCTCGTCCCGGCCGACGTCTGCTGATGGGTCCCATCACCGGTCATCGCCGCAGGATCCCGATCACCGTTCACGACCGAGCGTCGGGGGCCGGACTCTAGTCGCAACGGTCATCTGCCGGATAGCGAGGCGCCGGTCTCCCCGTGGAGGTCGGTGCCATCATCGACCCCTACACCGGGTTATATCAGCATCAGGATGCGTGCTCGAGCGCATCCGGATGCTATGGTTCGCGCATGCGCACGACCGTGGTCCTCGAGCCCGACGTCCAGGCGGCCGTGGACCGCATCCGCAGGGACGAGGGGATCGGCGTCAGCGAGGCGCTGAACCGTCTGGTCCGCGCCGGTCTCGTCCAGGGTGGTGCGGCACGACGCAAGCGGTTCGCCCAACGGACGGCCCGACTCGGCATTCGCATCGACCTGACCAGCGTCGAGGACGCGCTGGAGCAGCTGGACGGACCCGCGTCCTCGTGATCGTGGACGCGAATGTCCTGCTGTACGCGGTCGACCGTGACTCGCCGTTCCACGAACGCTCGCGACGCTGGCTCGAAGACCGCATCAACGGCGCCACGCGTGTCGGCCTGCCCTGGCAGTCGCTGAGTGCGTTCGTGCGCATCGTCACGCATCCGCGCGCGCTCGCCCACCCTCTGACAGCGGCCGAGGCGTGGGATGACGTGCGGGCCTGGCTGTCACAGCCGGGCGTGTGGGTCCCGGTCGAGACCGAGCGTCACGCGGAGGTGCTGGAGGGCCTCGTGCTCCGCCACGACGTGCGGGGCAACCTGATCACGGACGCGCGACTCGCGGCACTCGCCATCGAGCACGGCGTGCCGGTGGCGTCCGCGGACACCGACTTCGCGCGGTTCCCCGAGGTCACGTGGGTGAACCCGCTCGCCGCATGACGAGCGGGTCGCCGGGATTGGCCGCGCCTGTCAACCGGGTGCGAACATGACAAGTTGTCGGACGCCCCACGGTTGCGATGCGTATTTCCACGCAATGACAGAGGCCACCGGGGGGGATAGCCTCGTCCCGTTGGGTCCGCGGCCTCGCCCGCACCAGGCATGCGGACGCCATGACAATCGCCCAGGACGTCGAGGCCATGAGAGCATGCGGCGGCTTCCGCCCCGTGGCGCTGCTCGCCTTGGCGGTCGTCGCATGCTCCGCCCAGCCCCCGATCGGTGCTCCGACAGTCGATGAGGCCCTCGCGTTTCTCGATCGGCTGGTCACCCTCGCGCAGAAGGGAGACTTCGAGACCATCTGCTCGGTGGCCGGCGACGGGAACTGCGAACGGAAGCTCGACGAGGCTGGTCGGGAGCGCGTCCCGCCGCAGCCACCGACGGTGAGGAGCATCTGGTCCGTGCCCACCACGAGCTCCGGCGACCAGACCTCGCTGGGCGGCCTCGTGCTGGGGATGTGCGGCATCGACGCACTCGGTGGCCGCTACGAGTCGGAGATGCTGGTCTTCCGCGACGGCGATGGCACCCTGCGGGCGATCAACCCGGTCTACTGGGGGCGATACACGATCGCGACGAGGGGGGACACGACGGTGCTGCGAACCCCCACCCGGGAGGACTGCTGAGGCACGGATACCATAGGTGGCGGACGCACACTGAGTCCCTACACCCGATGGCCGGACCGCCGCGTCAGCGAAGGAACAGGCGGCAGGCGGGGTTGTCGGTCTCCTCGGTGTGCTCGTAGCCGAGGCCATCCAGCAGCCGGTGGAGCGCGCCCAGCTCCTCGTCCGGCACCTGCATGCCCAGCAGCACCCGCCCGTAGTCGGAGCCGTGGTTCCGATAGTGGAACAGGCTGATGTTCCAGCCCGCGCTCATGCCCTCGAGGAAGTCGAGCAGGGCGCCCGACCGCTCCGGGAACACCACCTGGAACAGGCGCTCGTTGTCCGCGCCCGGGGCGCGCCCGCCCACCATGTGGCGGATGGGCAGCTTGGCCAGCTCGTCGTCGGTGAGGTCGACCACCTCGTGGCCGTGGGCCCGGAGGGTGTCGATCAGCTCTTGGGCCTCCGCGCGGCTGGCGATCCTGATCCCCGCGAACACGTGCGCCTCGGCGTCGCTCTCGTAGCGGTAGTTGAACTCGGTGACGCTTCGCACCCCGATGAGCTGGCAGAACTCGAGGAAGCTGCCGGGCCGCTCGGGGATGGTCACCGCGAGGATGGCCTCGCGCTGCTCGCCGATCTCGGCACGCTCGGACACGTGGCGCAGGCTGTCGAAGTTGAGGTTGGCGCCCGACGCGACGGCCACGAGGTGCCGGTCGCGAAGGCCGGCCATGGCGGCGTGGCGCTTGAGGCCCGCGAAGGCGAGAGCGCCCGCGGGCTCGAGGATGCAGCGGCGGTCCTCGAACACGTCCTTGATGGCCGCGCAGATCTCGTCGTTGGTGACGATGACCATCTCGTCGATGACCTCGCGGGCGATGGCGAAGCTGGTGTCGCCCACCCGCCTGACCGCGACGCCATCGGCGAAGCGTCCAACGCGGTCCAAGGTCACCGGCTCGCCGGCCCGCAGGGAGCGGGCCATGGCATCGCAGTCCTCGGGCTCGACGCCGATGACCCGCACTTCCGGCCGCAGCTCCTTGATGACCGCACCGATCCCGCTGATGAGCCCTCCCCCGCCGACCGGCACGTAGACCGCGTGGATGGGATCGCCCATCTGCCGCATGATCTCGATGCCGATGGTGCCCTGCCCCGCGATGACCGCCGGGTCGTCATACGGGTGGATGAACGTGAGCCCCCGCTCGGCCTCCAGCTCGCGCGCCCGCTCGTGGGCTGCGTCGTAGGTATCGCCGTGGAGCACGACCTCGGCGCCATGAGACCGCACGGCGGCGACCTTGATCTCGGGCGTCGTGCGGGGCATCACGATGACCGCGCGACAGCCGAGCTTCCGGGCGGACAGCGCGACGCCCTGGGCGTGGTTGCCGGCGCTCGACGCGACCACGCCGGCGGCCAGCTCGTCGGGCGTCAGGGCCGCCATCCGGTTGTAGGCGCCCCGGACTTTGAAGCTGAAGACCGGCTGCTCGTCCTCGCGCTTGATCCAGACCCGGTTCCCGGTCCGTGCGCTGAGCACGGGCGCGAACTCGAGCGGCGTCTCTCGGGCGACCTCGTACACGCGCGCCAGGAGCGCCGCCTTGAGCACCTCGTCATTCATGGTCGCAAGCGTACGTCGTCGTCGGGGCCGGGACGACGGGTGTGTGACGCATCCCGCACACATCGCCACTGTCAGTGGACGCTCGGCCAGGCGTCGGTGAGGTTCGGCCCCGTGAACGGCCCAGTTGGCACGATCCTCGCCGCGGAGGCCCACGATCGACCCATCCATGTGGACGATCGCCCCGTCAGGACCGGTCGTCGGGGTCTTGGGGGGGCGCGCCGCCTCGGCCAACCTCGCGTCCGTGACACTCGACGTCCACCCGTGGTGGACATCCGTCACGCACGAACGGACCCGCCGCGGGTATCAGCGGCCGCGGGTTAGCCACATGCTACTGTATGAGCATGTTGAATCGGCGTCTCCAGATCCTCCTTGACGAGCCGCGGTATCGACGACTGGAGCAGGTCGCCAAACGCCGGCGCGTCTCGGTGTCCACCGTCGTCCGTGATGCCATCGACCGCGATCTCTGGTCGGAGGCCGACGTTCAGCGGTCCGAGGCCGCCCAGCGCTTCCTGGCGTCCCCAGACATGGAGGTGCCAGATGTGCCCGACCTGCTCGCCGAGCTCGACGAGCTCCGCGGGCGCCGAGGGTGATCATCCTCGACACGACGGTCCTGGTATACGCCAAGGGCGCCGACCACCCACTGCGTGAGCGTTGTCGCGCGCTCGTCGATGCCATCGGCAGGAACGTCGTCGAAGCGAGGACGACACCGGAGGTCATCCAGGAGTTTGCCCATGTGCGGGCGCGAAGGGACGGCAGGCGCCGCGCCGTGTCCGATGCCCTGGGCCTCGTCGGTACGCTCAGCCCGCTCCTGTTGGTCGATGGCGCCATCCTGTCGCTCGGGCTGCGAATCTATGAGGAGACGCCCGGTCTCGGCTCGTTCGATGCGGTTCTGGCAGCGGCGGCGATCTTCGGGTCGGCGGACGCGCTCGTCAGCGCAGATCGCGGCTTCGGCAGGGTCAAGGGCCTCACCCATCTCGACCCAGCCGCCCCCGACTTCCTGGAGCGCGTCGGCATCGCCTGATCGGTTCGATCCGACACTCGGCGAAGGTGATCGACTGGCTGACCCAGGGCCGACCACAAGGCCAACATATGCAGGCTCAGCACTTGCGCATGCGTGTTCATGCCGATAGGATTCACGCATCCAACGCATGCCGAGGGCCGACCCCATGACCAGGACGCACACCACGCTCGACCTTGACCGTGAGCTGCTCCAGCAGGCGGCCCACGCCCTCGGCACGAGACGCACGACCGACACGGTGCATGCCGCGCTTCGCGAGGTCGTCGCCCATCGACAGCGGGCGTGGCTCGCGCAGCGGGACTTCTCGGAGCTCGAGAGCGCCCTGCCCGAGCTGCGAGCTCCGCAACATGCGGTCCTCGAAGAGCCGGGCATTTGACGGAGCCGGGCTCCGCGCCGGCTGTCCCCGCTCCCCGTTCGCCCGAGCTCGCGGACACCTCCGTCTGGGCGCGCAAGGGCAGGCTCGGCCTGGAATGGTTCGGGAGGGCCATCACGGAGGGCAGGATCGCGGTCTGCGACATGGTGGTCATGGAGTTGCTCTGGAGCGCCCGCGACCATGCCGACTTCGTGATGATGGAGACTGCCCTGACGGCCTGCCCGTGGTTCGAGATCGAGCCAGCGGACTGGGTGGAGGCGCGACGCGTCTCTCGAGAGCTGGCCGCACGCGGGCCGTTGCACCACCGCCAGGTGGGAACCCCCGACCTGCTCATCGCCGCCGTGGCGGCACGCAACAGCGTGACCCTTGTCCACTACGACAGCGACTACGACACCATCGCCTCCGTCACGAAGCAGCCGACCCGATGGGCGGCACCGCGCGGCTCGGTATCCTGACGCGCTGCCGACGCGCGCCGCCAACGAGGGAGAGCCCTGGGCCTCGACCCGGTCGCAGAGGCGTCCTGCGGGCGGCCCCGACCGTGGGTCAGGCTGACCCGGTCCGCGCGACGAGGGGCTCGATGCCGCGCTCGTCGCGGCGGCGGAGCGCGGCGCCGGTCTTCCAGATGGCGTACTCGATCGAGTCGGCGAGCGCCATCGCGGACGCGGCGATGATGTCGGTCGCGGAGCCCACCGTCGACCACTCCAACGTGCCCGCGGTCGAGGTGATGACCACGCGCGTCCGGGCCGCGGTGGCCGCCGAGCCATCGACGATGCGCACCTTGTAGTCCACCAGGTGCATCGAGTCGAGCTCCGGGTAGAACGCGGACAGCGCCTTGCGGAGCGCGGTGTCGAGCGCGTTGACGGGGCCGTTGCCGTCGGCCGCGGTGTGGAGCACCTCGCCATCGACCGCGACCTTGACGGTCGCCTCGGCGCGCTGCTCGCGACCCTCGCGCTGCTCCACGAGCGCGGTGTAGTCCACGATCTGGAAGGGCGCCTCGTACCCCGGGGAGTGCCGCCGGATGAGCAGCTCGAACGACGCCTCCGCGCCCTCGAACGCCATGCCATCCGCCTCCAGCTGCTTGATGAGCCGTGACAGGGCCTGGGGGTCCACCACGCCATCGAGCTGGTGGCCGAGCTGCTCCGCCCGGATGCGCGTGTTGGCCTTGCCGCCCAGCTCGCTCACCACGAGGCGCCCCTCGTTGCCCACGATCACCGGGTCCACGTGCTGGTAGCTCCGCTCGACCTTGGCGACCGCGGCGCCATGGACGCCACCCTTGTGGGCGAAGGCCGACCGCCCGACATACGGTTGGTAGTCGTCCGGGACCTGGTTGGCAATCTCCGCCACGGTCCGCGACAGGGTGGTGAGACCGGCGACCTCGCCACCCCCGACCGGCAGCAGCGGCAGGTCGGTCTTGAGCGCGAGGTTGGCGAGGATGCTCACCATGTTGGCGTTGCCGCAGCGCTCGCCATAGCCGTTGATGGTCGCCTGGACATGGCGCACCCCGGCCTGGACCGCCGCGATCGAGTTGGCGACCGCGAGCTCCGCGTCGTTGTGGGTGTGGATGCCCCACGTCACGGGGGGTGCGTCGGCGTCGGCCTCCAGCGACGCGCGGGCATCGCCCAGGATCGCCAGCAACTCGGAGGTGAGCGTGCCGCCGTTCGTGTCGCACAGCACGAGGGTGCCCGCACCCGCCTGCCGCGCGGCGCGCAGCGTGGACAGCGCGTAGTCCCGGTCGGCCCTGTAGCCGTCGAAGAAGTGCTCCGCGTCATAGATGGCCTCGCGCCCGCGCTCCACCACGAACGCGACCGACTCGGCGATCATGTCCAGGTTCTCGGCGGGTGAGGCGCCCAGGACCTCGGTCACGTGGAGCAGCCAACTCTTACCGAACATGGTGACCACGGGTGTCTCGGCCGCGACCAGCTCCCGCAGGTTGGGGTCGGCCTCGGGGCGGTTCGCCCGATGCCGTGTCGAGCCGAATGCGGCCAGCTTGGCGTTGTGCCAGGTCATGGTCCGCGCGGCTGCGAAGAACTCGATGTCCTTGGGGTTGGAGCCGGGCCAGCCGCCCTCGATGTAGGGCATGCCGTACTCGTCGAGCATCCGCGCGATGCGGATCTTGTCCGCGAGCGAGAGCGTGATGTTCTCGCCCTGGGTGCCGTCGCGCAGGGTGGTGTCGTACAGCACGACGGGTCGGAGCCCAGAGCCGGCTTGATCGAGCATGACGTCGCTCATACGGCCACCGGCGTCCGGAGCCGGTCCAGGACGGCGTCCCGGAAGCCATCGGTGCCCACCTGCGTCTGGCCCTCACCACCGGCGCCCATGAGGTCACCGGTCCGGATGCCGTCGGACAGGGTCCGCCGGACCGCCGATTCGATGGCCGCCGCGGCCTCCGCCTGACCGAACGACCAGCGGAGCATCATCGCCGCAGACAGGATGGTGGCCGCGGGGTTGGCGATCCCCTTGCCCGCGATGTCGGGCGCCGAGCCGTGGATGGGCTCGTACAGCCCCAGGATCCCGTGCGCCGTCCGTCGCTCGCCCAGGGACGCGGAGGGCAGCATGCCGAGCGACCCGGCGAGCACGCTCGCCTCGTCCGACAGGATGTCGCCGAACATGTTCTCGGTGACGATGACGTCGAAGATGCCGGGCGAGGTGATGAGCTGCATGGCACAGGAGTCGACCAGGCGGTGCTCCAGCTCCACGTCCGGGAACTCGGCGCCGACCTCCACCACGACCGTGCGCCAGAGGCGCGACGAGGCGATGACGTTGGCCTTGTCCACGCTCGTCACGCGCCTCCGGCGGCCGCGCGCCAGCTCGAACGCGAGGCGCGCCACACGGGCCACCTCGCGCTCGGTGTAGATGAGCGTGTCATACGCCTGGCGCCCATCCGGCCCGTCGTGGATCTCCTTGCGATCCCCGAAATAGAGGCCACCGGTGAGCTCACGCACGATGAGCATGTCCACGCCCTCGACGAGGTCCCGTCGGAGCGGCGAGGCATCGAGCAGCGCGGGCTCCGCGGTCACGGGGCGCAGGTTCGCGAACAGCCAGAGGCCCTTGCGGAGGGCGAGGAGCGCCTGCTCGGGGCGCACCTTGGCCGTAGGGTCGTCCCATCTGGGGCCGCCCACGGCACCCAGGAGCACGGCGTCGGCGGACGCGCACAGCGCCAGGTCCTCGTCGCGCAGCGGGATGCCATACGCGTCGATGCCTGCGCCCCCCATGACGATCGACGACCAGTCGACCCGGTAGCCAGACTGCTCCCCCACCGCATCCACCACGGACCGTGCCGCGGCGACGACCTCGGGACCGATGCCGTCACCGGGGATGGCGACGACGCGCCATGGCTCGCTCACGGGAGGACCGCCGGCTGGGTCACCGCCACGGGTGCCTCCATGAGCAGCTTCTCGAGCGCGTGGATGTACGCCTCGAGCGAGGCCTCGATGATGTTGGTCGAGAGACCGTGCCCGGTCACCGAGTCGACACGCCCATCGTCGATCGAGCGACGGGCCTTGACGGTCACCTGGCCCTGGGCGTCCTCGCCGCCCGAGACGGCACGGATCTCGTACTCCACGAGCTGCGGGTGCCAACCCAGCACGGGCTCCACGGCCGCATCGACCGCGCCATACAGCGCGTCCACCGGGCCGTTGCCGGTCTCCTCCGCGGTCCGCGCCTCCCCGTGGAGACGGAGCGCCACGTTCCCCTGGGACGAGCCCCCGTGGCTGCTGGTCACGCTCCAGCCCTCGAGCGCAACCGGCGCGTCGGGGAGGGTGATGGAGCCCGCCGCCTGCTGACCCACGATGGCCACCAGGTCAGCGTCGGTGACCTCCTTCTTGTGGTCCGCGAGCGCGATGGCCGCGCGATAGACCGTGTCCAGCGCGTCGCCCTGGAGCTCGAAGCCCAGCTCGTGCAGCTTGTCCTGGAGACCCCGCCGACCGGACAGCTTGCCGATGGTCAGGCGGTTGCCCGTCAGACCCACCGACTGAGGCGTCATGATCTCGAAGTTGAGCGGGTTCTTGAGCACGCCGTCCTGGTGGATGCCCGACTCGTGCGCGAAGGCGTTCCGACCCACGATCGCCTTGTTGGGCTGGATGACGAAGCCAGTCAGATAGCTCACGAG
>DAOTUX010000163.1:0-24328 GCA_034436475.1 Chloroflexota bacterium
GTCCGGCGAGGACGGGACCTGCGCCGATGGGGCCGGCACAGGGCTGCCGATGCCATCGGTGACGAACGAGACCGCCACGCAGGTGTCCTGGCTCCGGTCAGGCGACCCGTGCGCCGCGAACGTGATGACGCCACACGCGACCGCGCCACAGTCGACCGGTCCCGCGGGCGTGGTGAGCGCGGCCTGCACGGCCAGGGTGGTGGAGAAGCTGCCGTCGGCGGCGAGCGGGGCCGTTGCCGGGGTATCGGCGGCACCCGCGTGCACCCACTTGAACGCGCCGTACAGGCTCGGGTCCATGTAGTACCCAGGGGCGGGGGTGATGGGCCCGAACACGACATACACCCCGTTCCCCGCCGGCGTGAACCCCGTGCCCGTCACGGTCAGCGTCCCGCCGCTCGCGGGGAGCGGGCCTGCCGGCTCGACCACGATCGACGCTCCCTGTGCGAGCGCGCCGCCCCCACTGACGAGCGCCGCGGCGACCACCAGGGCGGCGACCAGCCAAGATGCGCGAGCGGACCGAGGGGGCAGGTGGGCTGGCTGGGGCTCGACGCGTCGGGTGGGTGTCTGGGTGGGCGCGCCGCGCCCGTGTGGCGTCATCAGCCAAGGCTACCCTGTCCGAGTCAATCAGGCGTCCTTGAGCCCGTCGCAGGGCCCTCGGTGTATGCTCCACGTCCAGTCCTGACCTCATCCGCACCACACAGACCCGAGGAACGACGTGCCCATGACGGCGCCCGCGACGACGCTCGTCGAGACCAACGTGCCCTTCTCCACGCGACTGCGTGACGAGACGCTCGAGGACCACCAGCGAGCGGAGCGCTCCCCGTTCATCACCGCGTACCTGGCAGGGCGGGTCCCCGTCAGCGGCTACGCTGCGCTCCAGGGTCAGCTGTGCTTCGTGTACCAGGCGCTCGAGGACTCGGCGCGGGCCCTCCGAGCAGATCCGGTGGTGGGGCCCTTCCTTGACCCTCGGCTGGACCGGGTCCCGGCGCTCGAGGCCGACCTGCGCGCGCTCATGGGTGACGACTGGCGCGAGCGGATCGAGGCCGGCGAGGCCGCGCAGGCCCACGCCACGCGCATCCGCGAGCTCGCCCGGACGTGGCCATCGGGAGTGGTCGCCCATCATTACATCCGGTACCTGGGGGACCTGTCGGGTGGCCGGGCGCTCGGTGCCAGGGCCCGCAAGCTGTACCACCTCGAGGATGAGGGCGTCCGGTTCTATCGGTTCGATGCCGTCGCCAGCCCCCGGGAGTTCAAGGACGACTATCGACGACTGCTCGACGCGGCACCGTGGTCGAGGGACGAGCAGGACCGCATCGTGGACGAGGCGCGCGCCGGCTTCCAGCTGACGCGCGCCATGTTCGAGGAGCTCGATCGGACGGTCTCCGCGAGCACCGGCGCCTGAGCGCCTCCCAGTGACGGTGTCCCCGATGCGGACCGGTGCCGTGGCACGCGCCCTCCTCGGGGTCGTGCTCGTGGCGGCGCTCCTGATCGCGGCGGTCACGCTCGGACCGCTCGCCCCGGGTCCGGCCTCTGCCCAGACGAGCGCACAGGGGGTGGCCGGTCAGACGCTCACGGTCTCGCGCACGACGGGCCTGGACCCTGCGGGGGACGAGGTCACGGTCACCGGCTCGGGCTACGAGGAGGCCAAGGGGGTCTACGTCTCGCTGTGCGTCCTGCCCCCGCCAGGCCAGAAGCCAACGCCATGCGGCGGAGGCGTGGATCTCACGGGGACGGGCGGGGGCACGGTGTGGGTCTCCTCGCACCCGCCCGCCTACGCCTCGGGTCTCCCCACGCCGTTCGGACCGCACGGCTCGTTCGAGGTGACGATCACCGTCAAGGCAGCCATCGCGGAAGGGCTCGACTGCCGGGTCATCGCCTGCGCGGTCGTCACGCGCGCCGATCACACACGCGCCGAGGATCGCTCCGCGGACGTGTTCGTCCCGGTCGCGTTCGCCCCAGGGACATCGCCGGCCGCCAGTACCGCCGGCAAGGGGTCTCCATTCCCCGCTGGCGCATCACCCGCGCGGCCCGGGTGCGGCCCGGCGACCGCCCGGATCGCCGACATCGTGGAGCCGCTGGAGCCACCTCCGGTGCCGGCGCTGCCGGTCACCGTCACCTCCGCCGATGGCGTGGAGGTCACCATCACGTCCATCGATCGGGTCCTGCCGGTCAACCTGTATGGGTCCATCGCCGAGATCGTGTTCAGCCTGGGGCTGGGCGACCGGGTGATCGGCCGCGACACGTCGACCACCTTCCCCGATGCCATGGGCCTGCCCCTCGTCACGGTCAACGGCCACGACCTCTCCGCGGAGGCCATCCTGGAGCTGGACCCGTCGGTGGTCCTCGCCGACGCGAGCATCGGACCGCGCGAGGTCTTCGAGCAGCTGCGTGCAGCGGGCGTGCCGGTGGTCATGCTCGACGAGCTCCAGACCATCGGGGGCGTGCCTGCCCACATCCGTGGCATCGCGGCCGCCCTGGGCGTGCCGGAGGCGGGCGAGCGCCTGGTCGCACGCACCCAGGCGGAGATCGATGCGGCGATCGCCGCGGTGCGACCGCCGTCGGACCCGCCCACGATCGCGTTCCTGTACCTCCGGGGGCCGGCCGGCATCGCGCTCATCACCGGTGCCGGGGCAGGCCCCGATGCCATGATCGGCGCCATCGGCGCGCATGATGCGGGCACCCAGCTCGGCATCTCCGGCTTCAAGCCCATCACCAGCGAGGCACTCATCAACGCGGCGCCCGATGTGCTGCTGGTGCTCACCGACAGCCTCGCCTCGGTGGGCGGCGTGGAGGGCCTGGCGTCCACGCCGGGCGTGGCCCAGACGCCCGCCGGGGAGCAACGGCGTATCGTCGACATGGATGATGGCGTGCTGCTCAACTTCGGGACGCGCACGGGCGCCGCGATCACGGCGCTGGCCGAGGCTGTCTACCGGTCCTGCGGCTGACCGACCGTGACCCGACGGGGCGGCCTGGTGGTCGGCGGGCTCGCCGTCACCCTGGTCATCGTCTGCCTGGTGGCCGCGAGCGTCGGCCAGTTCCGGATCCCGCTCGACGAGGTGCTCGGCAGCATCCTCCACCGCCTGGGCATCAACGGCTTGCTGCCACAGCCCGGCGCGCCCCGCGCGGACGCCGCGCTCTGGGAGGTCCGGTTCCCACGCGTGGTCCTGGGGGTCCTGGTGGGCATCGCGCTGGGCACGGCCGGCGCCCTGATGCAGGGCGTGTTCGGCAACCCCCTCGCCGAGCCATCGGTCATCGGCGTGTCCGCGGGTGCGGCTGTCGGTGCGTTCCTGGTCATCGTGCTGGGCATCACCATCGTGGGCACGTGGACGGTGCCCGTGGCGGCGTTCACGGGCGGGTTCGTCGCGACCCTGCTCGTGTATGGCCTCGCCCGTTCCGGGGGCCGCACCGAGGTCGTCACGCTCGTGCTCGTGGGCATCGCGGTCAACGCGTTCGCGGGAGCGGCCATCGGGCTGCTGACGTTCATGGCGGAGGACGACGTCCTGCGGTCCATCGCCTTCTGGAACCTGGGGAGCCTGTCGAGGGCCACGTGGGAGGCCGTCGCCGCGGTGCTCCCGTTCGTGGTCGTGGGCGTGGTGGTGGCCCAATGGCACGCGCCGGGTCTCGACCTGCTGTCCCTGGGCGAGCGCGCCGCGCGCCACCTGGGCCTCGACGTGGAGCGACTTCGCATCGTGCTCATCACCGTCATCGCAGCCCTTGTCGGGGCGGGGGTCGCGTTCACGGGTGTGATCGCGTTCGTGGGCCTGGTCGTGCCGCACCTCGTGCGCATCGTCACCGGGCCGGGACATCGGGTGCTCCTCCCGGCGAGCGCGCTCGGCGGTGCCATCGTGATCGTGGTCGCTGACCTCATCGCCCGGACGGCGGTCGAGAACCAGGAGCTCCCCCTGGGTGTCCTGACGGCGCTCGTGGGCGGACCGTTCTTCTTCTGGCTGGTGCGTCGGACGCGCGACCGGGCGGGGGGCTGGGCCTGATGCGCGCGCGCTGGACCAGCCGGTGGAGCGGGATGGGGGCGCCCAAGCCGCCCATGCCGCCTGGCACCGGGAGCGTCGCGCTCGAGGCCGCGGGGGTGAGCGTGGTGCTGGGTGGTCGCGAGGTGGTGCAGGACGTCGACCTGGTCGTGCGCCACGGCGAGCTGGTGGCGCTGGTGGGCCCGAACGGCGCCGGCAAGTCCACGCTCCTGGGCGCCCTCGCGGGTGACCTCGCGCCATCGACCGGTGTCGCGTCGATCGATGGGCGGCCCGTCCAGCGCTGGGCCGTGCGGGAGCTCGCCATGCGTCGCTCCGTGCTCCTCCAGCGCATCGAGATCTCCTTCCCGTTCCGCGTCCTGGATGTCGTGCGGATGGGACGGGCACCATGGGCCGGCACCACCGCCGAGGACGAGGACGAGCGGGCGGTCGCCACGGCCATGGAGGAGACCGACGTGTCGGACCTAGCCGACCGGGAGTATCCCTCGCTGTCGGGTGGCGAGCGGGCGCGCGCGGCCCTCGCGCGGGTGCTCGCCCAAGGCACCGCGATCCTGATGCTCGACGAGCCCACCGCGGCGCTGGACCTCCATCACCAGGAGCTGGTCATGGGCATGGCGCGCCGTCGGGCTGCCGATGGCGGCGCGGTGGTGGTCGTGGCGCATGACTTGCTGCTCGCCGCCGCCTGGGCGCATCGCATCGTGATGCTCGACCGTGGTCGCGTGGTCGCGGACGGGTCACCCCGGGAGGTGCTCACCGAGGAGCTGCTGAGCCGCGTGTATCGGACCCCGGTGGAGGTCCTCACGCATCCGAGGTCCGGGCTGCCGATCGTCCTGCCCCGCCGCGACATGCGCGTTTGACGGTTCCCGCGGCACCCCCGACACTAGTGTCTCGCGCGCGCCCGTAGCTCAGCGGATAGAGCGTCTGCCTCCGGAGCAGAAGGCCGTGAGTTCGAGTCTCGCCGGGCGCGCCAATCCCCGCTGCAAGCGTCCATGAGGCCCGACCGGGCTGGTGGGCCGGGGGCGTGGGCCAGCGCGGGACCACGGGCCTCCGTGGTGGTTGCGCGGCCGTGGTCGAGGATGGCCGCGCGGGCCCGTGCGTCGAGGGTATGCTCGTCCGGGTGGGTCGTGCGTCGCGGCACGATGCCCGCTGGCGTCCCATCGGGAGGAAGCTCATGCGACGTGTCGCGCTGTCCCTGGCCCTCGCCCTGACGCTCGGAGCCTCGGTCGTCCCGACGGCATCGGCGGCCTTCTCGGTCGTCGACCAGTCGCAGGAGGACGCCTCGACCCAGGGCGGCTGGATCGGCACCAGCGCCACAGGACGGATAGGCCAGACCTTCACGGCCGGCCTCAGCGGGAACCTCGTCGCCATCGACGTGGCCGTCTGGACTGGCTACTCGCTCGAGGGAGCGGTCGTGGAGGTCCGGGATGTCGATGGTGCCGTGCCCGGGGACACCCTCCTCGCCCGAAGGACTATCACGACTGACGCCGACGGCTGGATCAGCGTGCCCGTGGGACGGGTCCGCCTCGTGGCCGGAGAACGGTACGCGTTCCTGATCCGGAGCGATGTCGGGTCGGTCGTGATCGGCGTCCAGTTCCCCGGCCACTACCCGGATGGCGACACGGTGCGCAGCGACCCAGAGGGTGGATACGGCACCTATGACTACGACCTCGCCTTCCGCACCCACATGGCCCCCGCCGGCTTCGCCTGGGTGGACGCACCGGCACCCGGCAAGGCCCTGCGCCCTCGCGCCGGGTCCACGGTACGGGCCAGCTTCACCCTTGGCGGCGACTTCGGCCTCGAGGTGCTGCGGGGCGGCTGGCCCAGGACGACGCGGGTCGGGTGCGGCACCACGCAGGCCGTCAGGGGCACCACGTTCCTGACGCGGCCGTTCGGCGGCACGCTCGCCTATGACGAGGCGACCGGCACCTACACCATCAGCTGGCGCGTGCGCAGGGCCTGGGGCGAGGGCCCCCTCGCCTGCCGGCAGCTCGAGGTCCGGATCAGGGGCGATCGGACGGTGCGGCGGCTGCAGTACCACTTCAGGCCCGCGGCCCTGCAGCGCCGCTAGTCCGCGCCCATGACGGGCGCGAGACACTAGGCCCGCTCGTCGAGCACGACGGCAATCGCCCGGAGGCCCGCCTCGAGCGACCCGGGGATCGTGCGCCCGGCACGCGCCAGTGCGTCGGCCATCATCCGCCGCCTCCGGACGCGCGTGTCGCGCAGCGCCTGCCAACCCGTCGGCGTGCTCGACAGGATCGCGGCGCGCCCGTCGGTCGGATCGGTCGTGGCGCGGACCAGGCCCTTCCGCTCCAAGCGGCTGACGAGGCGACTCATGGACGGCCGGGACATGCCCACACGTGCCGCGAGGTCGCTCGCCCGGACGCCGTCCGCGGAGGCGATCAGGACGAGCGCGCGCCACTGCGCGAGCGTCAGGTCCCGTTCCGTGCCGCCCTGCGCCAGGGCGCGCGCGGTCAGGGAGACGACCTCGATCGACAGGTCGTCCAACGCGTCGAGGAGCGCTTCCAGGTCCAATCGGTCGGCCTCCGCCCGTGGGCGCGGATGGGGTGCGCCGCGACCCACGATATCGGTGGTCGTAGGAACGCATCAGTGAGCGCCCGTTGCACGAACCGGGCGCACTCGCTATCCTAGGTGACTAGTTGTCATATAGCAACTACTAGGGAAGGCGCGACATGCTCGCTCATACGCTCAGGATCCACGTCGCAGACTGGCAGGACGGGGACTTCGTCCATGCGTTCGAGGCCGCGCTGATGCGGGCGCGCGCGCGCCACGCGGACGCGTCCGGCGCCAGCGTGGCGTCCCAGGTGCAGACGGACCTCCGCGTGGGCGGGTATCGGCACGCGCGTGTCGAGCACGTACCGGCGGTGGACGACGTGCTGTCGGGGGTCGCGCACTGGACGGTGCGGCGTGGATCCCCATCCGATCCGTCGCGCTGAGGCGTGACGGATCGCGGCACAGCCCCCCTCGGGGACTTCACCTACGGCCGGCACGACCTTCGGCTGATTCCGCTCGCCCTCGTCGTGGGGGCCGTGGGTACCGTGGTCGCGGTCGTCCTGCTGGCCCTCATCGGCCTGGTCACCAACCTCGCGTACTACGGCCGCCTCAGCACCGAGCTGGTGCAGCCGCCGCTCGCCCTGGGACCGCTGTCGGTGCTCATCCCGGTCCTTGGCGGCCTGGCGATCGGGGTCATGGCGCGCTACGGCAGCGAGCGCATCCGGGGCCACGGCATCCCCGAGGCGATGGAGACCATCCTCGTGGGGGGCAGCCGGGTGGAGGCCCGTCTCGCCATCCTCAAGCCCGTCAGTTCCGCGGTGTCCATCGGCACCGGCGGGCCATTCGGCGCCGAGGGCCCCATCATCCTCACCGGCGGCGCGGCGGGCTCCCTCATCGGCCAGTCACAGCGCCTGTCCGCGGCCGAGCGCAAGACGCTCCTGGTGGCGGGCGCCGCCGCGGGCATGACAGCCGTCTTCGGCACGCCGGTCGCCGCGACCCTCTTGGGCACCGAGCTGCTGCTCTTCGAGTGGCGACCGCGCTCGCTCGTCCCGGTGGCCATCGCGGCCGTAATCGCGTCAGCGCTCCGGGTGCCCATCGCCGAGGCGCACCTGCTGGGACCTGTGCCCTTGTTCCCGATGCCACCGCAGGTCGAGTCGGGTCTGGCGAGCCTCCTGGGCGCGCTCGTGATGGGGCTCGCGGGCGGCCTGCTGGCCTGGCTCGCCACGGCCTGTGTCTATGGCGCCGAGGACCTGTTCCAGCGGTTCCCCATCCACTGGATGTGGTGGCCCGCCATTGGCGGGGTCGTGGTGGGCCTGGGCGGTCTCGTCGAGCCGCGGGCCCTGGGCGTGGGCTACGACTCGATCGCGGCGATGCTCCAGGGCAGCCTCGCGGTCCAGACGCTGGTCACGCTCCTGGTCGTCAAGCTCACGATCTGGTCGGTCGCGCTGGGGTCCGGCACGAGCGGGGGCATCCTGGCGCCCCTGCTCATCATCGGCGGCGCGCTCGGGGGGATCCTCGCACCCCTGCTCCCCGACGGCTCGGCGGGCATCTGGGCCTTGGTCGGCATGGCCGCGACCCTCGCGGGCGTCACGCGATCGCCCTTCACGTCGGTGCTGTTCGCGGTGGAGCTCACGCACGCGCAGGGGCTGCTCCTCCCACTGCTGCTCGCCTGCGTCACCGGGTACGCCGTGAGCGTCCTCGTGCTGCGTCGATCGATCCTCACCGAGAAGGTCGCCCGCCGTGGGTTCCATGTGATGCGCGAATACGCGGTGGACCCCCTCGAGGCGCTGTTCGTGCGTGACGTGATGACGACCGACGTCCTGACGCTCGACCCTGCCCGGGCGGTGGCCGAGCTCGCCGGCCTGACCGAGGACCGGGACGGGCGGCCCCGACAGCGGCTCTTCCCGGTGGTGCGTGACGACGGCCGCATGGATGGCGTGGTCGGTCGACGCGAGGTCGCCCGTGCCCTCGAGGACCCGACGATGGCCGGCGGCACCGTCCGCGACATCATGCGGCCCGCGGAGGTCGCGTTCGGTGACGAGACGCTCCGGACCGTGGCTGACCGCATGACGGCCACGCGGCTCTGGGTCATGCCCGTGGTCGACCGGGGTGATGCGCGGCTCCTTGGCCTGGTCACGCAGCACGACCTGTCACGGGCCCGCGACCGATTGCTGGTGGAGGAGCGCCATCGGGAGCGGGTCCTCCGGCTGCGACGGGTGCCCACCGTCGCCATCGGCCGTCGGGCCAAGCGGCGCCAAGTCCCTCCCGCCGCTGGCTGACCCATGACGCGGCGCCTACCCGGTCCCGGACGCCGCCGCGAGCCGGATGGCCCGACCCAGGACGTCGTCCATCATGGCCGGCGTGAGGCGTCCCGTGAAGGTGTTGTGCTGGCTCGGGTGATAGCAGCCCACGAGCCGCCAGGGGCCTACCTCCACCTCGGCCGCATGACCGAACGCGGGCCTCGGGGTGACCCGTGCCCCGAGTCCGGCGAGCGCGCGCAGCGCGCCGTCCCACGCCCAGGAGCCCAGACACACGATGACGCGCGCGCCCACGAGGATGGCGAGCTCCTCGCGCAGGAACGGGAGACAGCGGTCGCGCTCGGCCGGCGTCGGCCGGTTGTCCGGGGGCGCACATCGGTTGACCGCGGTGAGCCAGGCACCCAGCAGCCGCAGGCCATCGTCCGCGGCCACCGATGTCGGCTGGCTCGCAAGCCCGACCCGGTGGAGCGCCGCGAACAGGAAGTCACCCGAGCGGTCACCCGTGAACATCCGACCGGTCCTGTTGCCACCATGCGCGGCAGGTGCGAGACCCACGATGACCAGACGGGCCTCCGGGTCACCGAAGCCCGGCACCGGGCGGCCCCAGTACTCCTGGTCGGCGAACCTCGTGACGCGCTCCCGTGCGACCCGCTCGCGCCAGTCCACCAGGCGCGGGCACGCCCGACAGGCGATCACCCGGTCCTCAAGCGCCGCAAGGTCGGCGGACGCCGGCCGGATGGTGGTCACGCCCTCGGCCGCTTCCGCCTCCGGACCGTGGGAGTGACCCCCTCGACGGCTTCGGCCGGCTCGGTCGGCCCGACCACCTCCGCTGCGGGGTCGGCCGCCCCCGATGCCGGCGAGGGGACCCGGAACCCATTGGCGGCGACGCGGGCGATCACGCGCGCGACCGAGCCGAGGGCATCTCCCGCGCCTCCGGTCGCATCGCGGACGCAGACCGCGGTGAGCCACTCCTCGAATGCCTCCTGCGTCACGAATGCCTCGCCCTGCCAGTCGTTGCGCCCCACCGCCGACCCCACCGCGGGGAGGGCGAGCCATTCCGCGAGCGCCGCGTCAACGGCCGCGTCGTCACCGGCCAGGCGTGTCGAGGCACCTGGTGCGACCGCGAGCAGGCCGCGCACCAGTCGTGTCACACGATCGGATCCCGCATCGTCCAGGTCGAGTTCCGTGGCGCCCCTGGCGATCGCGCCGCCCGCGTCCCATGCGTCGAACACCCCCGTCATGGCCACCGGTGTGGAGGCCCGCACCAGGTCCCCCAGGCACGCCGCGACGGCCCACCAGGTGAGGCTCGCCCATCGCACCCGGTCCGAGCCAAGCCAGGTCGCGACGATGCCGGCATCCGGGGAGCCGCCGCCCGCCCGACGTCCCGCCCGGGCGGTCTCGACGATCCCGGAGATCCGCGCGGCTGCCCCGTCTCGGACGGAGGCCACGGACGCGCCCCGCCCCGACCGCGCGCCGATCGCCTTGGCAACCCCGTCGAGTGGCTCCCGGATGCCATCGAGGGCATGGCCGACGAGCGTCTCCGCCGCGCCATCCACCGCGGCCAGGGCGGCGCCCGCGACGTCGCGCACGGTCCGCGCGGCGAACAGCGACGCGACGGCGAGCCGCGTCGGTTCGAGCAGCTGGTCCTGGAGCGCTGCGTGAGCGTCCGGCACACCCGCCAGGCCGATGCGCCAGGCCAGCCGGCCCCAGTCGCCGGCAGCGTCGTCGTGGACCACGACCGGGTCGAGGAACACGTGGCACTGATACGCCTGCAGGTCGAGCTCCAGGCCGTGCGTCGCCACATCCCGACAGCTGCGGAGGTACTCCAGGCCGGAGCGCTGGTCGCGCAGCACGAGCCAGGCCGTCCGGTCGGTCGGCAGGCCGAGCGCCTCCGTCACACCCCGCAGTCGGATCCGGCCCTCCGCGTACCGGTTGCGGTACACGACCAGCGACCGCGATCCTCGCCGTTCGTTCGCATAGGCAAGGACATCCTCGTCGAGCGTGTCCCCATGGTACGCGTCGAGGAGCCGGAACCCGTCGCTGCCCGCGAACCGCCAGCGCTCCCGCAGGAGCGGGAACACGGACCGCTCGTGCCTCGCCACGAGCTCTGCGTCGGGCTCCTCCTGGAGCATCGCACGCCGGAACTCCATGCCGTACTTCTCGCCGAACCCCTCGACCTGGCCGTGCCCGAACATGGGCAGGCCGGGCATGGTCGCGAGGAGCGTCGCCACCCCGAGGTACTTGTCGCCGGTGCCGAACTGGTCGATCGCCGTCCGCTCATCGGGGTTGCTCATGAAGTTCACGTACCGGCCGAGGATGCGCCCATCGAAGTCGACCGTCTCGCGGATGACCTTGCGGTACCCCGCGTTGTCCTCGTCCCGCAGCATGTGCATGAACGCGCTGTTGTAGACCCGATGCATGCCCAGCGTGCGCACGAAGTAGCCCTCGAGCAGCCAGAAGGCCTCGGCCAGCAGGAGCGTGTCCGGGGCCTCCGCGGCGATCCGGTCCACGACCTCCCGCCAGAACTCCAGGGGCATCGCCGCGTCGAACGCCGCCTGGGACATGGAGGCCTCCGCGCGGGATGCGATGGCACCCCCACCAGCTCCCGGCAGCGGGTACCAGAGACGCTGGATGTGGCGCTTCGCGAGCACCATGGCGGCGTCGAACCGGATGATGGGGAAGCGGCGCGCGACATCCACGATGGCTCGGATGACCTGCTCCCGCACGTCGGCCCGGAGGAAGTCGAGCTGCGCGGTGTCGTTCCAGGGGATGGCCGTGCCGTCGTTGCCGTGGTAGATGTAGCGCGCGTTGCCGCTCCAGCGGTCCACCCGCTTGAACACCACGGCGGCGTCCGAGCCGTCCGTGTAGTGGTCCTCGAGATAGATGCCCACCCGCTCGTCGCTCGAGAGGTTGGGTCCCGACCACGAGTACGAGGGGTAGGGCGGGTCATCGCGACCGATGAACCAGTCGGGATGTTCCAGCACCCAGCGCGAGTCGATGCCCATGTGGTTGGGCACCATGTCCGCGGCGAGCCTGATGCCACGCGCCCATGCGCGCTCCCGCAAGTCCCGCCAGGCCGTCTCACCACCCAGGTCGTCGGCGATGCGATAGTCGTCGAGGGAGTACGCCGACGCGACCGCCTCCGGGTTGCCTCGCAGCTGCTTGATGCGCTGGCTCGCGGGACTGCGCTGCCACAGGCCGATGAGCCAGAGACCCGTGAACCCACGGGCGCGGAGCGTGTCCAACTCGGCATCGGGCACCGCGTCGAGCGTGCGGATCGACCGACCGTACGATCGCGAGAGCTGATCGAGCCACACGTACGTGCTCTTGGCCATGAGCACCAGGTCGGGCATCCACTCGCGGTCGGGGCTGAACGACTCCGGCTCGTCCTGGGTGCCACCGAACCCGAACAGGGCCGCCGGCTGGATGTCGCCGCCACCTGCGTGACGCTCCCACGCCCGCCGGGCGCCCGCAGCCTCCTCCGCGAGCACGTCGATGGTCCGTGTGAGCAGCCCCAACAGCTCGTCATCCACCAGGTCCGGCCAGTTGGCCGCGATCCAGCGCAGCTGGTCCGCGAGGGAGTGAGGAGCCTGACGCGCGGGCTCGAGCAGGCGCTCGACCAGGTCCTGCCCGTGGGTCTTGCGCGCTTCCTTCGCGGTGCGCTCCCGGATCGCCGCCACGACGCGCTGATAGCCCGTCCGGCCCGCGAGGGCGGTCTCGTCGAACAGCTCGCCGTAGCGCATGAAGGCAGGGTTGCGATTGGCGACCCAGACCAGGAGCAGTTCCTCGGCGGTCAGCAGGCGATTGGGCGCTCCTTCGGAGCGTGCACGGAGGTAGTGCCGCGGCGCCTCACCGTCCACATAGACCCGGCGCGACGGGAACAGGGACTCGAAGCCCTCGAGCTCGCGAAGATGGCGCTTGGCGACCCCTGGCGTGATGGCGTTCGCATGGTCGATGGCACGATGCTGGAGCTCATGGATGAGGGCGATCGCCGCGAGGTCCCCGCCACTGACCGGGCGCTCCGGGCGCGCGCCCCCCTCCTGGACGATCCGCCACGCGGCTCGGCGCGCCATGCCGGTGTCCGCGGCCTGCGCTCGGGACGTGAAGTACGGGCCATCCAGGCGGTAGTGGTCACGTGCCTCGCGGGCGATCCGATACTCCATGGCCCGCCACGATACAGCGGTGCGCCGGAGCTTGATCGGGTACCGTCGCAGGGCGTCGGGCCGGGCGGCCGACCAGACGCCCGGCGCCAGGGGCGTGGAGCCGACGCGTGCGGCGGGCGTCAGTCCCCCGGATGGCCCCCGCTCGCGATCCGGAAGCCTGCGAGGCCGCCCTGCGCCGGGGAGCGGGTCACCTCGACCGAGTGGACGGCACTGGCCGGCGGTCCCTCGCGGACGGCCGCCAGCAGGTCCTCGAGCTGGTGGGTAGGGCCCTCCGCCACCAGTTCCACGGATCGGTCGGCACGGTTCGCCACCCAGCCGTCCAGACGGAGGCCCGCCGCCGTGCGCACCACGAACCAGCGGAACCCGACACCCTGGACGCGCCCTCGGACGATGGCATGAAGGCGCTCGTGGCCATCAGGACCGCTCATGCTGCGGCCGGGCGCGCGAGAGGCCACGCCAGGAGCACGCCGTCGAGCACGAGCTCGGGGCTCGCGTAGGCCTCGAGCGCGACCGACCAGCCATCCAGACGATCGAGGAACGCCAGGAGCTCGCCGCCCACCACGCTCGGCGCCGCGGCCTCGAGCTCCTCGAGGATGTCCACGTGTCGCACCCGGCCACGCCCGCGCGCGACCGTCAGAGCCAGGTCCCGGCCCACCTCCCGCCAGATCGCGAGCACCTGTCGGGCCGCGCGTCGTCGCTCGGCGGGCTCCGGGCGAGCAGAGGGTCTCGTGCTGGCCCCGGCGCGGGCACGGACCGTGGGCTTGCGCCGGGCCTGGCCCGGCGGGGCATCCTCGGGCGCATCCGGCTGGGCGAGGGCGCCTCGGAGCGTGGCATCGAGGGCCGCGCCGTCAGCCATGAGGCTGGCGCTCGCCCCGAGCCGGGTGCGGCGGTCGGCGACGAGGAGGTCCGCCACCTGGCGGACGATGCGGCCGCGGACCAGGAGCGCCTCGGGGCTCCGGGCGAGGGCGAGCGCGAGGCCGGGTGACCCGGCCGCGGCGCGGCCCGCGGCGGCGGCCTGAGAGGCATCCGCGAGACCCTCATCGATGAGCAGCGTGACGATGTCCTCCAGGGGCACAGGCCCCAGCCGCACGCGTGCCGACCGGCTGGCGACGGTGGGCAGGATGCTGCCGGGGTCGTCGGCGCACAGCACCACGCAGGTCGGCCCTGCGGGCTCCTCGAGGGTCTTGAGCAACGCGTTCTGCGCGTCCGGATTGAGGCGATGCGCGGCCTCGACGAGTGCGCAGCGCAGACGGCCCTCCATGGGCGTCAAGGCGAGCTCCGCCGCGAGGGCGAGGACCTGGGGGAGGCGGATCTGCTCCCCGGCCCCCTCGGGGGCCAGCCGATGCAGGTCGGGGTGGTTGCCGTGGGCCACTTTGCGGCAGCCGGGGCAGTCCCGACATGGCCGAGCGTGCGCATCCGGCGCGGTGCACAGGAGACCCGCCGCGAGATCGAGCGCCAAGGTCGTCTTGCCGACCCCCGGCGGACCGGTCACCAGCACCGACTGGGGAGGGTGACCTGTGCCGATGGCTCGCCGCACCATGGCGAGCGCGACCGGATGACCGCGGGTGCGGAACCGCGCCCGCGGTCCTCCAGGCGGGTCTGCCTCAGCCCTCACCGGTCGTCGTGGCCGCCTTCGTGGTCCGGCGGCGCACGGGCTTGGCGGGCGCCTCCGCGGGCCCAGCCGCGGGCTCCGCGTGCGCCTCGGGCGCGGCGGGCTTTGGCGTGGCCGCCTTCGTGGTCCGCCGGCGCACGGGCTTGGCGGGCGCCTCCGCGGGCTCCGCGACCGCCCCAGGGGCGACCGGGGTCCCCGCGGAACCGGCCGTGGGTTCCGCGGCCGCCTTGGTGGTCCGGCGGCGCACGGGCTTGGCGGGCGCCTCCGCGGGCTCCGCGAGCGCCGCGGGCGCGACCCGGGCCTCCGCGGATCCGGCCTCAGGGGTTGTCGCGGCAGGCGTCGTTCGCGTCCGGGGGCCAGCCGACTGCCGACGCGCCAACTCGGCTCGGAGCAACTCCTGGACGTCAGCAGGGACCTCGGACCATGGCTCGGCAGTCACCGGTGCGCGTTCCCCACGAGTCTGCGTGGCCTGCCGTGGCTGCGGCTGTGGCCGAGGCTGGCTCTCAGCACGCCCCGGGCCTTGGCCACGACCCTGACCGCCGGGCCGCACGCGGTCGAACCTGCCAGCGGGAGCGGCTCCAGACCGCCCGAAGCGCTCACGGTCGATCGCCGAGCGGTAGCCGCCCTGGCCCCGGCCGCTCGCGCCACGCCCGCCCCTGTTGCGGCCGCGGCCTTGCTGACGACGCTCTGCGAGGAGGTACTCGGGGACCTCCGGCTCATCGTCATATCCATCCTCGTCATCCATCCCGGGGCCCGCGCTGGGGATGCTGGGGATGACCCCCAACTGGCTCTCCCACACGGAGCCGAAGGTGGAGTGCTGAGGGAGCGGCGCGACCTCCTCCTCGAGGAGCTCCTCGTCGGGGACCGCGTCCTCGACCGCCCCGTCGTCGGCTGCGACCACGTCGGCGTCCGCCGCGACCGAGACGTCGCCATCCGCGCGGCGCCCGCGGCCGCGGCCACGGCCACCCCGGCGGCGACGGCGACGACGACCCTCACCCTGCTCGGCCGCACCCTCGGCGACGTCTTCCCCGTCCGCCTCGAGCACGACGATGTCACCCGTCTGCGGCTCCTCGGTCTCGTCCTCGTGCTCTGGGGCCCTCGACAGGCGCTCACCCGGCAGCACGATGAGATTGCCGCCGTCCGCGACCTCAGGGGTGGCGGCCCGACGCCCGCCGGTGCGCTCGCCGCGCTCGCTCCGTCGGCCATCGCCGCGACGCCGCCGACTGCCTGTGTCCGTCTCCTTCTCGGGCACGGCGGTCATCGACAGGTCGTCCTCGGATGCGACCCGCCGACCGCTCCGCTCGCCGCGCTCGACGCGTGCCAGCTGCGAGATGTCCGTGAACACGTCCGCGACATCGATGAGGTCGGAGCTGGTGTTGCCCCGGAAGCTGACCACCTCGACCCGCACGCCCTGCTGCTGGACCGCGCGGATGGCGGGCGCGAAGTCGCCATCACCCGACACCACGACAGCGATGTCGATGTGCTGCGCCATGCGCATCATGTCCACGACGAGCTCGATGTCCAGGTTGGCCTTGATGCGCCCGTCACCGTACTTGCGGATGTCCTTGCTCACCACCTTGTACCCGGAGCGGGTGAGGAAGGAGTGGAACTGCCGCTGGTTCTCGTTGTCAGGGTCAAGGCCCGTGTAGGCGTAGGCGCGCACGAAGTCACGCCCCGCGGTGGAGGCCTTCAGGAGGGTGACGTAGTCGATGTCCACCCCGGCCGCCTTGGCCGCATAGAAGATGTTCGCCACGTCCACGAAGACGGCGACGTTCTTGCTCACGCAGGACTCCTGTGTGGTGCGATGGCGCGTCGCGATGGGCGGCGCGCGCGCATGACAGGCCGGGTTCGCGCACGAGGCTCCGCTGGGTGTCGTTTCACGTACCTAGGCGTTCCCTGATGCGACTCCGGCCGGGCGCTCACCAAGGAGCGCACCTGTGACGTCCCATCCATCCCGCCGGGGCTCGGCTCGATCGGTGGTCGGCGACCCCGTTCGCCAGTGGGCCTCGGCGACGCTCCGAGCGCGCCGCACCGGGTGATCGCAGGACCGGATGAAGGGTCACTGCCCGCACACGCCCCGGGGCGCTCGGACGTCTTGCATTCGAGACGTCGGTGACTATCATACGCGAACGCGCAGGCGGCCACCGTGGACGCCGGGATCGTACGAGCCCCAGCATCCGGAATCTCGGGATCAGGAGGAGGTCCCCGAGGGCGGGCCAGGCCGATGGCCCTCCCGCGGATTCCCTACTCCCAGCCACCGAACCGGGCGCCGGCAGGTGCCACCCCCGACGGTCGCGATGCCGCCCACCCATCCAGGTGCGCCCGAGGAACACGGGCGCACGTCACTCGGAGCAGGAGGAACCTATTCGCATGAAGCTGAGGAATCTCGGCATCATCGGTGCCGCGGGCGCCCTCGCGATCTCGGCCGCTGTGCCCGCCTTCGCCGCCGCGCCGGAGGACCCGCTGGGGGTCGTGGCCATCCCGGCCGGCGAGCCACTCCACGTCGGGTTCTGGGGCGTCCTGTCGGGCGCCGACGGCTCGCTCGGCACGGACTCGCTCCACGGCGTGGAGCTGGCCATCGACGACCGCGGCGGCAAGTTGCTCGAGCGTGACATCCAGTTGTCCCAGGAGGACGGCCTGTGCACCCCAGAGGGTGGTGCGACGGCCGGCCAGAAGCTCGCGGCCGACACCACTCTGGTCGGCCTCATCGGCCCCAGCTGCTCCGACGAGGTCGTTGGTGGCATCGCAGCCCTGACCGCGGCGGGCCTCACCACCATCTCCCCGTCAGCGACCCGACCGACCCTCACGGCACCCGACCGCGATGCCTCGTACGCGGGCTTCCTGCGCACCGCACACAGTGACGCGTTCCAGGGTCTCGCCGTCGCGAACTGGGCCTATGAGTCGGGCATCCGCAAGGCCGCCACCATCCATGACGGCTCCGCCTATGCGGAGGCGCTCCAGCAGGTGTTCGCCGACTCGTTCAAGGAACTGGGTGGCGAGATCACGGCACAGGAGGCCGTGACCAAGGGCCAGACCGACATGAACTCGGTGCTGACGACCATCGCGGCGAGCGGCCCCGAGCTCATCTATCTGCCCATCTTCACCGCCGAGGGCGCGTTCATCGTGGCCCAGGCGGCGGATGTCGCAGGCCTCGAGAACGTCAAGCTCGCCGGCTCGGACGGCATCTTCAACCCCGACTTCATCAAGGCCGCTGGTCCCAACGTGGAGGGGTTCTTCCTGTCCAGCCCGGACTTCACCAAGTTCGGACCCGGCTATGCGGACCTGCTCGCGGAGTACAAGGCCAAGTTCGGCGCCGACCCCACGGCGGTCTTCCACGCGCATGCGTATGACGCGACGGGCATCCTGTTCGCGGCCATCGAGAAGGTCGCCCAGACCGACGCCGACGGCACCATGTACATCCCCAAGGGGGCGCTCCGGGACGCGATCTACGCGACCAAGGACTACCCGGGCATCATCGGGAGCCTCTCGTGCAGCCCGACGGGTGACTGCGGCTCCCCCGCGATCGCCATCTACGAGGTCAGCGCCGAGAACGCGGCGAACGGGACCATCCCGACCGTGCCGGTGTGGCCCACCAGTGATGCCGGTGCGTCGCCGGCCGCCTCCCCGGCAGGCTGACGGCCAAGCGAATCTGACATTGGACGGTCCGGGCGGACAGCCGCCCGGACCGTTCGTATTCGCCATCTGACGCATGCAGACACCCACAGTCTGGGAAGATCGAACCAGCCTCACCGAGCGGCTCCTGGACATCGCCATCGCGGTGTTCCTGTGGGCCTTCCGGATCATCATCCTGCTCGTCGTGGTGGTGGGGTCACTGCTGACACTCGCAAGCGGCAAGTACTCCGTCGAGGTCTGGATCGACCTGGTGGTCGGCGGTCTCTCGCTGGGCGCCATCTACGCGCTGATCGCGCTGGGCTACACCATGGTGTACGGGATCCTGCGCATGATCAACTTCGCCCACGGTGAGATCTTCATGGTGGGTGCCTTCGCTGGCTACTTCACCGGCGTGTACTTGGCGGGGACCGGCATGCTCACCTCCAGCCCCCTCACGGCGGTGGTGGGCATCGCCGTCATGATCCTCGTGGCGATGACCGTGGCGGCCCTGGTCGCGCTCGTGGTCGAGCGCGTGGCCTATCGACCGCTGCGCACCGCACCCAGACTGGTCCTCCTCATCAGCGCCATCGGCGCGTCGTTCTTCCTCCAGTACACTGTCCGAGGCCTCTTTGGCCCGGGGATCTACGCGTACCCCACGGTCCCCTTCCTCGCCGAGCCGGTGACCCTGCCGATCCTCAGCGTGTTCCGGCTCAAGTGGCTGGACGTGCTGGTCATCGGGTCGGCGGTGGGCATGATGCTGGCGCTCTACCTGTTCGTGATGCGCACCAAGGCCGGCACCGCCATCCGCGCCGTGTCGGAGGACATGGCGACCGCGACGCTCATGGGCATCGACGTGAACCGGGCCATCGTGACCACGTTCGCGATCGGTGCCGCGATGGCGGGCGCGGCGGGTGTGCTGTACGGACTCATGTTCCGCCAGATCTTCTTCTTCTCGGGCTTCGTCCCGGGCATCAAGGCCTTCACGGCCGCCGTCCTGGGTGGCATCGGCAACATCCCCGGTGCGATGGTCGGCGGGTTCCTGCTGGGCGAGCTGGAGTCAGTCGGCCCCACGCTGTTCCTCGACGGCCTCGGCGTGCCCTCGCCCAACCAGCTCAAGGACGTCATCGCGTTCACCATCCTGGTGCTGGTGCTCATCTTCCGGCCACAGGGGATCATGGGCGAGCGACTGTCGAGGTCACGGGCGTGACGACGGCCGCCATCGACCGCGCGCCCGTTGTCGAGGAGGCCCCCCGGACCGGAGCGGCCTGGGCCCCCATCGCTGGCCGCATCGGCCTCGTCGCCGGGGCAGTTGGCCTCTACCTGTGCCTCACGGGCATCGTGCCCACGTTCGACGAGCGTCCTCTGATCAAGGACGTGATCACGCTCGGCCAGGCGGCCCTGGTCATCACGTTCCTGCTCGCGGGTCTCGCGTCAGCCATCCGGGTCGGCGCGGTCGGGGCACTCGCGACTGTCGCCGGGGGGACCCTTGCCGGTGCCATCGCCGGGGCGATGCTGTCGGGGCTCGTGCTGGTCGGGTCCGTCGTCAACCTGCGGGTGGTGTTCCTGCACGCATCGCCGGAGTTGTGGGATGTCCTGACCATGGGCAATGGCACCTCCGGCTTCTGGATCCCCACCGCGGTGGGCGCCATCGTGGGCGGCCTGGGCGCAGCGGTCTGGCTGCTGCCGCCCCTCCTTCGGTCGGGCGTCCTGGGTGGCCTCGGTGCCCTCCTGGTGATGGGCCTCTTCGCGGGCCTGTTGCGGACCCCGATGCTCGCAGGCCCCCTCTCGGGACTCGCGCGGCAGCTGTTCGCGGCTGACGGGCTGCAGCCTCTCGGGGCTGTCATCTCGTTCGTGGTCGGTGCGCTCGGGGTGCCGCTCCTCCAGCGTTCCCACATCCGTCAGCGGGTCAGCCGCATGCCCCGCGACCAGCGCCGCGTCGCCTCGGTGCCCCTAGGGCTGGTGCTGCTGCTCATCGTGCTCGCCTTGCCCCTGGGGATGGGGCCATTCGTGGCCCAGGTGGTCGCGCTCATCGCGCTCTACGTACTGATGGGTCTCGGTCTCAACATCACGCTCGGCCTCGCCGGGCTCTTGGACCTGGGCTTCGTGGCGTTCTTCGCGGTGGGGGCCTACACCATGGGCTTGCTGACCTCGACAGGCGAGTACGGCATCGCACAGTGGTCGTTCTGGGCCGCCCTCCCGGTGGCGGTGCTCATGGCGATGCTGTTCGGCGTCGTGCTGGGCCTGCCGTTGCTGGGCATGCGCGGCGACTACCTTGCCATCGCAACGCTCGGCTTCGGGGAGATCATCCGGATCCTCGTGGGATCCGACCTGCTCAAGCCCTGGCTGGGCGGACCACGGGGCATCACCAACATCCCCAAGCCCCTCGACGTGCCACCCGACAGCTTCCTCGCCGGACCCAACCAGATCTACTACATCGCGCTCGCATGTGCCGCGATCATCGCGTTCGTCGCGTGGCGCCTGCGGGCATCGCGTCTCGGCCGCGCCTGGATCGCCATCCGCGAGGATGAGGATGTGGCGGAGGCGCTCGGGGTCAACCTCGTCCAGACCAAGATCCTCGCGTACATGCTGGGCGCCGCGTTCGCCGGCCTGGGTGGCGCCATCTTCGCGTCGCTCATCGGGTCGATCTTCCCGAGCAGCATCCAGTTGCTCGTGTCCATCAACGTGGTGGCCATCGTCATCGTCGGTGGCATGGGCAGCATCCCAGGCGTCGTGGTGGGTGCCATCGTGCTCATCGGCCTCCCCGAGCTGTTCCGGGAGTTCTCGGAGTACCGTTTCCTGTTCTATGGCGCGGTGCTCATCCTGATGATGCGGTTCCGACCGGAGGGCCTCATCCCGTCACGCATCGGCCGGCAGGAGATGCACCATGACGCCTCGGCCGACGACCCGCTCGCGGCGACCGCCGCGATGGAGCCTTCCTGATGGCACTGCTCGAGGTCGAGGCGGCGACCAAGCGCTTCGGGGGCCTGCTCGCGGTCCAGGCGCTGGATTTCACGCTGGAGCGGGGCATGATCGCGAGCGTCATCGGGCCCAACGGCGCGGGCAAGACCACGTTCTTCAACTGCATCGCCGGGTTCTATCGCATCGACGAGGGCCGGATCGTCCTCGATGGCCATGAGATCCATCGGCTCCAGTCCCACAAGATCGCCCATCTGGGCCTCGCGCGGACCTATCAGAACATCCGTCTGTTCGGCGGCATGTCAACGGCCGACAACGTGCGCGTGGGCGAGCACCAGCACCTGCGGACATCGTGGGTGCAAGGGGTGTTCCGGACGCCAGCCGTCCGTGACGAGGAGCGGCGCGTGACCGCCGAGGCGGTTCGGCTGCTCGACTACGTGGGCCTCAGTGGCAAGGGCCACACTCAGGCGAGCAGCCTCCCGTACGGGGACCAGCGGCGGCTGGAGATCGCGCGAGCCCTCGCGACCCGGCCCCGCCTGCTGCTGCTGGACGAGCCGACGGCGGGCATGAACCCGGCCGAGACGCGCGAGATGACCGACCTCATCCGTCGCCTTCGGGACGACCTGGGCATCACCATCCTGCTCATCGAGCATGAGATGCACGTGGTCATGGGGATCTCGGATCGGATCACAGTGCTCGACTATGGCCAGCGCATCGCGGAGGGTGACGCCGCCCAGATCCAGCGCGATCCCAAGGTGATCGAGGCCTACCTAGGCAAGGGCGCGGCTGCCGCCGTCGCCGAGGGGCCCGGCTGACATGGCCCTGCTCGAGGTCGAGAGCCTCCACACCTACTACGGCAACATCCACGCGCTCCAGGGCATCTCCCTCACGGTGGAGGAGGGCGAGATCGTCACCCTCATCGGCACCAACGGCGCGGGCAAGACCACGACGCTCAACACCATCAGTCGCCTGCTGACCCCTCGACAGGGTGTCGTGCGCTTCGATGGCCAGGACCTCGCCCAGGTGCCATCGCACCACTTGGTGGCCAAGGGCGTGGTGCAGGTCCCTGAGGGTCGCAGGGTCTTCGCACGCCTCACGGTGGAGGAGAACCTCCGCATGGGCGCCTTCACCGTCAAGGACAAGCGCGCCGTGGAGGAGGGGATCGAGCGGGGCTACGTCATGTTCCCGCGTCTCAAGGAACGGGCGAGACAGATTTCAGGCACGCTCTCCGGCGGCGAGCAGCAGATGCTCGCCATGGCGCGCGCGCTGATGGCGAAGCCCCGCCTGCTGCTCCTGGACGAGCCCTCGATGGGTCTTGCGCCCACGCTGGTCGAGTTCATCTTCGAGACCATCGTCAGCATCCATGCCCAGGGCGTCTCCATCCTGCTCGTGGAGCAGAACGCGCTCCAGGCGCTCGCGGTCGCACGTCGTGGCTATGTGCTCCAGACGGGGCGCGTCATCCTGGCCGACACGGCCGCCGCGCTGGCCGCGAACGAGGATGTGCGACGCGCCTACCTGGGGGAGATCTGAGCAGGCTCGAGAGCGGACACGAGGCTCAGGGACGCGGGGCCCTGGCGGGTCAGGCCCTATCGGTCGAGGAACCGCCTCAGGAACTGGCGGGTGGCCTCCTGTGCGGGTCGATCGAGCAGCACCTCGGGCGGCCCCTCCTCCACGACGACGCCGCCCTCGAGGAACAGCACGCGGTCGGCGGCCTCCCGGGCGAACCCCATCTCATGTGACACCACGATCATCGTGGAGCCGGCGTGGGCCAGCTGCTCCATCACCGCGAGGACCTCGCCCACGAGCTCGGGGTCCAGCGCGCTGGTCGGCTCGTCGAACAGGAGCACCCGCGGCTCCATGGCGAGCGCACGCGCGATCGCGACACGCTGCTTCTGCCCCCCCGACAGCCGCGCCGGGAACTCGTCGCGCTTGTGGAGCATGTGCACCTGCTCGAGGTACCGCTCCGCGACGGCGATAGCCTCGTCGCGGGCCATGCCCTTGACCCGGGTGGGTGCCTCGATGCAGTTCTGGAGCGCGGTCATGTGCGGGAACAGGTTGAAATCCTGGAACACCATCCCGGCGCGGATGCGCAGCTGTCGGATGCGCTCGCGCTGGGCTTTGCTGCGCTTGTGGAGCGGATCGGCACTGACGGCGATGTCCCCGATTCGCACGCTGCCGATGGTCGGCTCCTCGAGGAAGTTGACGCACCGCAGGAAGGTGGTCTTGCCGCTGCCGGAGCGCCCGATGAGCATCACGGTCTCGTGCTGGCGGACCTCGAGGTCCACCCCCCGCAGCACGTGGTTGGTGCCGAACCACTTCTCAATTCCGGTCGCGGCCACCACGACCTCGCCCAGCTCCATCAGCGGTCACCCCGGGCCATGCGTCGCTCGAGTCGCTCCTGGAGGAACGAGAACACGATCGAGAGCACCCAGTAGATGACGGCCGCGATGATGAACGCCTGGATCGGATCCTGCGACGACGTCCCAACCTTGCGTGCCCGCCAGAGCGTCTCCTGGAGCCCCACGACCGACACCAGCGAGCTGTCCTTGATCATCGCGATGAACTCGTTCCCGATGGCCGGGGTGACGATGCGGAAGGCTTGGGGAAGGACGATCCGACGCATGACGACCGTGTCGGACATCCCGAGCGCCTGGGCGGCCTCTCGCTGGCCACCTGGGACCGCTTGGATGCCGGCCCGGAAGATCTCGGTCAGGTAGGCGCCATAGTTGAAGCCGAGCGCGAAGACGCCCGCCGTCAGGGGGTCGAGCACGATGCCGATGGCCGGCAGGGCGAAGAACACGAAGTAGACCTGGACCAGCAGCGGCGTCCCTCGGACGAGGGAGACGTAGAACGACGCGATGCCGTTGATGACCGGGTTGGGTGAGAGGCGTCCGAGCGCGCCGACCGTGGCCAGCACGACCGCGAGGACGATTGACGCGAGGCACACGAAGATCGTGAAACCGACACCGCCCAGGATGTATGGGCCCCAGTCGCGGGTGAAGTCGAGACTCCAGTTCCCGGTGGCGACGACGGCACCCATGATGGCGCCGATGATCACCAGCCAGGTGAGGGCGAACGCCGCGAGGTAGACGACGCGCCGTCGTCGCGCGGCCCTCGCCATGTCGCCGACGATGGGTGCGGGGGCCACCGGATCGGACATGCCCGCGACGGTCGCTCCCATCGGCTACCCGTCCTGTGCTTTGGGTGAGACGAGGGGGCGCGAGCGTCGCGTGACGCTCACGCCCCCAGGGTCACCGTCGGACGACGGCCATC